>HG000345.1:133572-145294 GCA_000436975.1 Clostridium sp. CAG:1000 | reverse complement strand
TACTTTTATCATATCACTTCAGAAACTAGTTTTTTTATTTTGAATATAGTATAATTGAATTGGTGAAAGTATGAAAAAAGTATTAATTGTATCATTAAATGTCTTGGTTATACTGATACTATCAAAGTATTTATTTGCAAGTTATAAAATTTCATATAAATTAAATAATTATAGTATCAGTACAAATTATAAAAATAATCGTTATTATTTTGAGATTGAAGACAATAAAAAAAGAAAGTTTAATTTTGATATGTATCACAAAAGAACATTATCTAAAGTAAAAATTTCACAAATTACTGAAATAAAGGGTGATGATTTCTTATGCATATATCCAACTATAAAAGGATATAAGACATATCCTTTATGTTATAAAAATAATGAATTAGTGGACTATAATTTGATTGACTCAAATTTACTAAACAAATATAAAAATAACTATAAGGATGAAGAAATTGAAAAAGATTTTGTTTATTACAACAGTTTAAATGATAATACTTTTATTGCTCTTTGGAATTATAAGGGATACATAGTTATGAATGGAAAATCTTATCAAAAAGTTGAACTGTTTGAAAAGGATAGATATAATAACGAACTTTCATATCAATTGAACAACAAAATATATATGCCTAATTATGATATGGAACATGAATTTAGTGAGATAGTTGTTTTAAATATTAAAGATTTAACTAAAAAAACTATTAAATTAGAATATAATATTGATTATGATTCATATGTAGTAGGAAGCGTTAAGAACATGATATACATATATGATAACAAACATTCAATTTTATATGAAATAGATACTAAAAAAGATAGAGTTAATATTGTAGGAAGTAATAAAAAAGGTTATACAATGTATAAGAATAATGAGTTTGTTTCTTGTAGCAAAACATTGTATTCTGTAAAAAAAATAAAATATAATGATATAAATATTAATAGTAATTATAAGTATGTATTAGAAGATGGAACTTATAAAGAATATAAAGATAATTTAAAAATTAAAACTAAAATATTTGAAAATAAAATTAATATTTTAAAGCAATATAAAAACGAATTATATTATTTAGAAAAAGATACTTTATTTATATATAAACCGGAAACCGGTAGTAAAAAAGTTTTTTATAATTATGAATTAGAATTTAATTCTAACAATTCAACTTTTATTTATATTAAATAACCATATTTATGTATTTTCATATAATACATTAGGTGATTTTAATGATTAATGAAAAAAATGAATTAGAAAGTCCATATTATACTTTGTATAAGATTAAAAAAGGAGACTCTTTATACAAAATATCAAAAGAATTTAATGTAAATACTAAACTTCTTGCTGAATTAAATGGTTTAAATATAGATGACTATATATATTCAGAACAAATATTATTAATTCCTAAAAAAGATGTTAGTTATTACATAACTAAGGACGCAGATACACTTTATACAGTAAGTAACATTTTTGATACAAAAGAAAGTGAAATAGTATCACAGAATAAAACTATATATTTACTTCCCGGTCAAATGATATTCTATAAGAAATAGACTAAACTACTAGTCTTTTTTTTTGACTCGTGGTATAATTTCTATAATAGGAGTTGGTAAGTTTGATCATTAAAAGGCCATATGCTTTTTTGATAAAGAAATTTAGATTGATTCATGCAATTCTTTTTGTTTTACTTCTATATATAGCAATTAAAACATTTGATATATATACATTTTTCAATGATTATGCTGTAAACCATGTATACTTAAGTTCTGGAAATTTAGCATCTTCATATATAAGCGTTTTAACTTTCATTATTATAGTGGTAGCAATCTTATTTGGAACATTAATATATTATATATTATCAATAAAGAATAAAAGAAGAAATACGTACCTATTATTGTGTATTTATTATATATTAATGTTTGTATTCTTCGTATTTATATTCAATGTTTTACAAAAACTTAATTATAATGCTTTTGATGTTAAAACTGTAAGAGCAATTAGAGATATAATGTTTATGGTTCTAATACCGCAAATAATATTTCTTTTTATTATTTTTTCAAGAGCTTTAGGGTTTAATATTAAAAATTTTGATTTTAAAAAAGACTTAGAAGAGATGCAGATAGATAAGAGTGACTATGAAGAAGTTGAGGTCACTTTAGGAAATAATAATTATAAATTTGCTAGATTTTTTAGAAAAGCAATTAGATTATTAAAATACTTTGTTCTTGAAAATAAATTTATAGTAATAGTTATTGCATCTATAGCTTTATTAATAACTTCTTTAATTATATTTTTAAATTTAAGAGTATACAATATTAATTATAATGAGAAACAAGAACTTTTAGCGCATCAATTATGGTACACTGTTACTGAAAGTGTAATAACTAATACTAATATGAATGGCGTTGTTATAGATAAAAATAAGTCATATGTTATAGTCAAGCTTAAAATAGATAATAAATATTCTACAGATCAAACTATTAATAGAAATACTTTTAAATTAGAAATTAATGATGATACAATATCACCAGAACTAACTTCAACGGATAGTTTTTTGGATTTGGGGGATCAATTTTCATCATTTACAATTAGATCTGGTGAGGTTGCTGAAAAGACAATAATATTTGAAATAGATAATAAAGACATAAAAGATGAATATATATTTAAAATTAAGAACTTTGATAATTCTTCTTTTGGGTCATTAGATAGTGAATATAAAGATATTATAATAAAACCTAAAAGTCTTACTAAATCTATTGATAAAGGTAAGTATCAAATTCCGACTGAAATAAAGTTTAACGACACTGTGCTTGACAATACTGTTATCAACATAAGTAATTATCAAATATCAGAAATGTTTAAAGAAAAGTACGATTATTGTTTAGATGCGACTTGTTATAAAAGCACATATGTGGTTAAGCCAATGTCATATGGCAATAATACTATATTAAGAATAGAATCTAATTTAAACATGGATAAAAACATTTTTATGAATAAGTATATTAAAAACGTAAGTGATTTTTATAAATATTATTCTATGATAAAGTATAGAGCATATGGAGTCACAAAGAATATATCTGCGAATATAATACAAGTAGATTATGATAATGATAAATATTCATATATTGAAGTACCAAAGGAAATAGAAAATGCTAATAAAATTGAATTAATTTTAACAATTCGTGGGGTAAAATACACAATTGTCTTGAAATAATACATATAATTTGTTAAAATTATATGTGTGTGGAGCCATAGCCAAGTGGTAAGGCAAAGGTCTGCAACACCTCCATCGTCGGTTCAAATCCGACTGGCTCCTCCAATTTAAATAATGGGACTTTTTATGGTCTTTTTTATTTGCATTTACACTTCTAAAATAATATTTATGTTTATTTTTAAATAATTATGATAAAATTGATATGGTGATGGTATGAGGATTGCAGTTTTTTCTGACATACATGGTAATTATCAAGCACTATGTGCGATATTAAATCATATTAAAAAAAATAACATAGATAAAATTATATATCTTGGGGACGCGGTAAGTATTGGGCCTGATTCATCTTTGTGCGTAAAAAAGTTAATTAGTGATGCTGATATATTTATTTTGGGCAACCATGAGCATTACATCATAGAAGGCAGTCAAATAGATCCTGATATGAGTGATGGCGAAATTAAACATAACAATTGGTTACTTAAAACGATTGATAAACAAGATATTAACATATTAAGTAGTTATAAGAATAGTTATGAATTTATTATTAATAATAAAAAAATGTTATTTCTTCACTTTTTCTTATCTGATGGCATTTATCCATATGAACATTTAAGAATATATAAAACAGATAAATATAATGAAATAATTAATAATATAGATGCTGATTATATTTTTTATGGTCATTTTCATCCTGGAAGATATGATGAGGTTGGCCACAAAAAGAGCTATTGTATTGGTAGCAGTGGATGTGTTCATAATGATACAACGTACTATTATGTTATTGACGCTGCAAAGGAAATAAATGTTAAGAAAATAGAATTGAAATATAATCGAAAGAAATTTGAAAATAGAATTAATAATATGAATTATCCTGAGATAGAAATGATTAAAAAGAGTTTTTTTGGTATAAAGTAAAAACGTTTATAAATACATAAACGTTTTTAAATGTCTACTCTAATAGTAATATCACTTGTAGGATAAGTTATACAAGGATGAATATAATTGTTTTTAATATCTGTTTTTCTTCTATTATCAAGTTCTTCATCGACTTTAATGTTTCCCCAAATAAGAAGAGTTCTACAGTAACCACATTTACCATTTCTACATTTGCTTTTTGCTTTAATGTTATTTTTTTCAAGAGCTGATAATATTGTTTCATCTTCTTTACATTTTATATTAAATTCATTTTCGTGTGTGAAAACTTTAATATTATATTCATTTATTTGAGGTTTTTTTTCTTGCGTTTCTTCTATTTTTGTTTCTACATTATTTTGCTCTTTTGTTTCATCTATTACTTCGATTTCTTCCTGTTTTACTTCTTCAGTTATAATATCTTGTGGTTCTTCAATAATTGTATTAACTATTTCACATCTAAAGTCTTTTTCTTCTAAATTTACTTGTGATAGTTCGCTTTTAATTTCACTTATAAAGTCTTTATTCCCACAGGCAAATACAGTGAACTTACTTGTGACATAACTTTTGATTAATGAGATATCTATTTTTTCATTATTGCTTTTATTTACATAAACAATTTTAATATCTTGGTTTTTTGCAAGTTCATCAAGTTCTCTTTTATAAAGTATATTATTTTGATCTTTAACTAAGTAAAAAATTGTCAATAATTTATCTATATTTTTTTCATATATAGCTCTTGCGAATGAAATCATTGGGCATATTCCTATACTTGTACAGATACCAATAATTTGTTTTTTATCTCTTATAGAGGATAAGTTAAATTCTCCATCGGCAGGAAGGCAGTTTAAAGTATCATTTATTTTTAAATTATTATTCATGTAGTTTGATACTATTCCGTTTGGGTTATTTTTGACAGAGATTCTATAAACATTATTAATTGCATCATTTGGTGAACTAGATAAAAAATATGGTCTTGATAAAAACATATTGTTAATATTAAAAATTAATGTTATATATTGACCGGGTTTAAATATAGGCAATTTATTTCCATATGCATTAGCTAGGTAATATGTTTTTGTATTATCAACTTCATTAACTATATTTTTAATAATTAATGTAATACTGTCAGGATATATATTGTTTGCTATTAGATTCATTTGATAGTTAGTATTTGTTTGTACTTCTGAAGTTTTATTTATTATTTTTTGCCTATTTGATGCAATATTTTTAAAAATTTTAAAATCTTTATTTGGTGGAAAAGATGATATTTTTAATTCTTTCATATTATTCTCCTTTCTCTATGTCTTTTAATGTTTCTTCTGCTACTTCATAACCATTTCTATATGTTGATTCATAGCTGTGTCCATAATAAGAATTAGAACCACATAGTCTTAATCCTTTTATTTTTAGTTCCTCTTCTTTATTTAGTATTCTTGATAATACTGAGTCATTGTTTGACTCTAAATAGCCATATATACAGCCATCTATAGAATTGTTATATCTTGAGTATATAATTGGGCTATTAAAATTAAATTCTTCGATATAGTCCTTAATATTTATCTCTAATGCTGTTTCTATAGTATCGATAATTTTGTTTTGAATTTTTTCCTCAATTTTAAAGTAATTATTGTCATTAAATATTTTGTCATAGCAGTCACCTGAATAATATAAAGTAGCATTAAGTATACAAGTTCCTTCTTTGGATGCTTCTTTATTTATTACATTAAGACATGTTAATATCATTGTATAATTTCCTGCCTTTTTAAGGTTTTCTAATTCAGTATTACTATCTAAAGAGTTATAAATATAATACATATAATTCTTGATGCCCAATTCTTCTGCTGATTTATTTAAACCTAAACTAAGATTAAATGCTTTAAGACCTAGTTTTCTAGTATTAGTAAGTTTTATCATTTCTTTTGGAATGTCATTATAATCTATTAATTTACCACAAACATTATTTAAAGAGGTATTACATATTAAGTGATTTGTTAATATTGTTTTATTACTTTTAGTAGTTATACTTTTTATAGAATTGTTTTCTAAATTAATTTTTATTACTTCTTCATTAAACCAAACATCAGCGCCACTATCTCTTATTTGTTTTTCTAATAAAGACGAAATTTCAAAACTTCTGTTTTTTGGAATAACAGCCCCGAATGATATAAATTTATAGAATTCTGATATGTAGTGTGCAAAGTTTAAATTAATTGATGAAGTACCAAAGTTTATCCAATAAGATGTGATAATTTGCTCAAGTAATTTAGGTAGTTTTAACTTTTTTAATACTGTTTCTAATGAATATGATGCGGTGTTTACAAAATTAGGATAAGTTTGTTTAAGGTAATCTATATCTATTTCTTTTGAATCATATACATAGTTCATAGCATTATATATTTCTTTTGATAATTCAAAAAATTCAGATAATTTATCTTTTGAATTTGGAACGTATTCTTCCATTTTTTTGATAAAATCATCTACACCAATTGGTATTATATATTCTTCTTTAATATTATCTAGTTTAATAATTTTATAACCTTCAGTTAATTTTATCCATTCTATTTTATTGCTGATTTCAAACTCATCAAATATTTTTCTTATTACTCCTTTATTATCATCAGTCATTATTCCTGTTAATTTGTGTAAGGAGTTTTCAAATTCAAATCTTCCTTTTAATGTACTTGTAGCTATTCCTCCCGGTATATTATTATTGTCGATTAATAAGACTTTTTTTCCTTCTTTTGATGCTTTTAATGCAGCGACTAATCCTGCATTTCCAGCTCCAACTACTACTACATCATAATTAATATTCATATTAGACTCCTTTTATTATACAGTTTAATTATATCATTATTTTTATAAATAAAAAAAGAAAACCAACAATTATTATTTGGTTTTACATTTAATTTCATCTTTATTTATAAATTCTAATGTTATGTGATTTATATTTTGCTCATTTAAATACTTTTTGATATTATTTTTAAGTTCGATTATTTTTTTGTAATCTAGATTTTCATTTAAGATTATATGCCCTGTAAAATATATATTTTTATTATCTATTGACCATATATTTAAATTATCTATTTCTTTTATATTACTATTGTTAGTTATAATATCATTTTGTATTTTATCAATATTTAAAGCTACTGGGACTTTTTCCATAATGGCGTTAAATATTTCATTTAAATATTTATAAGTTTGATATAGTATATATAACGCCATTATTATAGCAACAACTGGATCTATTATAAATATTTTAAATAACTTTATTAAAATACTACTAATTAACACTATTAACCAACCATAAACATCTATCATAGTGTTATGATTATTTTCTTTGTCATTTTTTAATTTGTAAGCAATATGTGCATTTAATAAAATTCCAAATATTGAGAATATAATCATACCATCATAATTTATATTTAATGGATTTTTAATTCTATTAATAGCAAAATAAATTATAATTCCTGATGTTATTAATAATAATATTGATGTAAAAAATTTGCCAATAAGTTTATATCTACTGTAGCCAAAACTATATTTATTATTTGGTTTTTGTTTGCTTTTCTTATTAAATAAATTTTCTAAACATACAGTAATTGAGTCGCCAAAGTCATGTATAGCACTTGATATAATTGAAATACTATTTGTTAAAAAGCCACCTATAATTTCCAATATTGAAAATGTTAAATTAAATAGTATAGTGATTTTTGTATTGTTTATTAATTCTTTTTTATTCATATTTTACCTCAATTATATTTTAACACAAATTATGAAATTGTACATACTCATAATATTGAAGAAAGACTATAATTTTAGTATAATTGTATTGGGTGATTTTTGTGAATTATTTAAATATATTAAATGTTAATTTTAAATTAGAACTAACTATATTATTTGTTACTATTATTTTAATTATTTTGGCTATTGTATGTTTAACTATAATTAAGAAATTAAAGGAAAAACAATAATGAAAAAGAAGATAAATATTTTTTATTGGTGGGTATTTTGGATTTTATTCTTAGAATACATATATAGAATATTTATAATAAAAGATTTTTTGAACATTAATACATTAATAGTAACAGTATTTAGCTTTATTTTTATAACATTATTTTCTTTTGTAACAAATGTATTTTGTGAGAAGGCTAATAAAATTATAACTGTTTTTTTAACTATAATTATTACTTTTTTTACCTTGGCACAAATAGTTTATTATAATTTTTATAATTCAATTTTTTCATTTTACTCATTAACAACAGGCACTGGTCAAGTATTGCATTTTTGGAGTATGATAGTTGAAGTTATAGTGAGAATTTGGTATGTTTTTGCACTTATTTTAATTCCTGTGATTTTGTTTATAATATTTAATAATAAAATATTTGAATATAAAAGAAATAAAGGGATAATACTTTACACATTTATTATTGGATTAATTGTGTCTGTGCTTAGTTCATATGTTTTAATTAAAAAATATGATAAGGGACAGTTATATTCACTTAATAATTTAATATATAAGACTCATGCACCAATGCTAACTATAAACAAAACAGGACTATTAACTATGGAAGTAATTGATATTTATAGATATTTTTTTGGATTTGAAGAAAATTTTGATATTAAAAAAGATGAAGTTAAAAATGTTTCAAAAAAAATTGAATATAATAAGTTAGATATTGATTTTGATAAGTTAATAGAAGAATCTAATGATGAGACAATTAAAAGTATGCATGAATATTTTAGCAGTTTGACTCCTAGTGAGAAAAATAAATATACGGGAATGTTTAAGGGTAAGAATTTAATATTTATTACAGCTGAGGCTTTTGACACAATTGCGATTGATGAAAATATTACACCAACATTATATAAAATAGCTAATAATGGCTTTATATTTAATAATTATTACCAACCATTATATCCAGTATCTACTTCTGATGGTGAGTATATGAATGTTATGAGTTTAATACCTAAAGAGGGTGTATGGAGTTTTTATAAGACAAGTAAAAATTATATGCCGTTTGGTATCGGAAATATGTTTAAAAAGTTAGATTATAACACTTATGGATTCCATAATCATAATTATAATTATTATCATCGTGAAAAGTCACATACTAATATAGGACTAACATACTATGGGTGTGGAAATGGTCTTGAAAAGAAAATGAATTGCAAACATTGGCCAAATAGTGATTTTGAAATGATTAAGGCAACTACTCCGTATTATTTAAATGATGATAAACCATTCATGACATATTACATGACAGTAAGTGGACATTTAAATTATAATTTTAGTGGTAACAATATGGCTTCAAGAAATAAATCAAAAGTAAAAAATTTAAATTATAAAGATTCAATTAAAGCATATTATGCTACTCAAATAGAATTTGATAAAGCAATTGAAGAATTGTTAAATGAATTAGAAGAGAGCGGAAAGTTAGATGATACTCTTATTGTAATCGCACCTGATCATTATCCATATGGTCTTACAACTAAGGATATGAATACAGTAAGTAAAATAGACAGAACAGATAAGTTCGAAAACTACCATACATCACTTATAATGTATAATCCTAAAATAGAAAATAAGGTTGTCGATAAAGTTATAAGTGGTATTGATATATTACCAACTATATATAATTTATTTGGAATTGATTATGATTCTAGATTATTAATGGGAAGCGATATATTTAGCAATACTGAACATATTGTTATTTTATCAGATAGAAGTTTTATTACATCTAAAGGAAAATATAATAGTATAACTGGAGAATTTTCTAATCCTAATGTCTCTAAAGAATATATTGATAATATAAATAAAATTATAAACGAGAAGTTTAAAATGTCATCGTTGATATTGGAGAAAGATTATTATAAGGAACTTGGAATATAATATGAAAATTAAAATAAATGATTTTAATTTAAGGGATACTTTGATGAGTGGTGCTTGTTTTAGAGCTACTTTGGAAAGTGATGGAAGTTTTACAAATATACTCAGTGATAGAGTAATAAACATAAGACAAATAAATGATGAATTAATTGTAGAGTCTAATAAAATGAATAATCTTTCTGATGTAATTAGAGAGTATTTTGACCTAAATAGGGATTATAATATAATTAATAAAAAGTTAATTCAAGTTGACCCGAGTCTAAAGGATGTTATTGAATGTTGTAGAGGATATCACATATTAAATCAAAATCAATTTGAGATGTGTATAAGCTATATAATTAGTCAAAATAACAATGTAAAAAGAATAAGTGCATCTATCAATAAATTGTGTGAATTATATGGACAAAAAGTTTATTTTAATGGAAAAGTTTACTTTTTGTTTCCTACTTATGAAAAGCTAAAAGAATTGAAAGCAGATGATCTAGCTGAATTAAAAATAGGATTTAGGGATAAATATATTATTGACTTTTTAAATAAGTATGAAAGCTTTAATGATCTGGATAATCTATCCACACCAGATGCTTTTAACAAGTTATTAACAGTTAAAGGAATAGGTCCTAAGGTTGCGTCATGTATATTACTTTTTGGATATAAAAGATTAGATGTATTTCCAATAGATACATGGGTTAAACAATTTGTATCTAGTAGATATGGAGTTAAGGATGACTTTAAAACTATAAAAAACTTAGCCATGAATAAGTATGGTAAATATAGTGGCCTTGCTATACAATATATGTATCATTATAATAGAAATATTAATGAAGAAAAGTAATCGTTTTTCTTCATTTTTATATGTTTATGTGGTATATTATAATAGGTGAAATAATATGAAGGGTAAAATATTTAAATATATAATAATGATACTTTTTTTATTATTTTTAAATGCTTTTGTATTTGGATATATATATAAATTAGAATATAAAGAGATTAATAGTGGTTTTTATTTGAATGGTGAAGATGAAGTAACAGTTGAATATGGTAATAAATATAATGAAGAAGGATATGTTGCTTTATTAAATGGTAAAAATTATGAGAAAAATGTTAGTATTGAAACTAATTTAGATGAAAATAAAATCGGAACATATAAAATCAGATATAAATTAAGTCTTATTGTTTTTGAAAAAGTGATTGAAAGAACTGTAAAAGTTGTTGACACAAAACACCCGGTTTTAAATATTACTTCAGATAAAGATATTTATATATCTGTTGGTGATAAAGTGCCTAATATTGAATACAATGCAGTTGATAATTATGATGGTGATATAACAAATAAAGTGAAAATAAATTCTGAAGTAGACACTTCTAAAAAAGGTAATTATAAAATAATTTATGAAGTTAGTGATTCAAGTGGTAATAGTGTAAAAGATGAAGTGGTGGTACATGTTCAAAATAAGTTTGACCATACATATGTAAAAATTTCTATATCTAATCAAACATTAGAGTATTATCAAAAAAATAAAGTTGTTTTAAAAACTGATATAACTACCGGACAAAATAATGGTACTCCAACTGGAAATTATAAGGTTATTAAAAAAGCAAGAAATACATATTTAATGACTAAAGAGTATAAATCATTCGTTAAATATTGGATAGGTTTTCTTGGATCCAATTATGGTATACACGATGCATCATGGAGAAAAAAGTTTGGTGGGAAAGA
>HG000345.1:132932-133528 GCA_000436975.1 Clostridium sp. CAG:1000 | reverse complement strand
TATTTAATGGTTCGCATGGATGTGTTAACGTACCAACTGATAAGGCAGCAAAGCTATATAGTTTGATAGAACTTGGGACTCCCATATATATAAGAAAATAAAGTTTTATAATTTTAAAATTTACTATTGATTAATATTTACAATTGTGATATTCTTTTAAAGAGGTAAAAATATATGAACGCAATCAGAATAAGCAAGTATTATATATCTAATAATTATAGTTGTAGTGATATTGCTTATTTTGATTTTTTATTTTTCTCATCAATTTAATTGATGAGATTTTTTTTGCCTCAGAAGGAGGAAGAATGAAAAAGAAAAAGTTATTACTTGATGTTAATGATAAACCGCCTGTGCTTAAATGGTTGGTCTTATCGTTACAACATGTTTTTGCAATGTTTGGAGCTACTATATTAGTACCTATACTTGTTAATAAAAGCTGTGGCACAGAAGTATTATCTATTCCGGTTGCGCTAATATCATCAGGAATAGGGACATTAATCTATATCGTATGTACTAAGGGGAAAAGCCCAGTATATTTAGGGAGTTCATTTGCATTTATAACACCTATGATAGTTGGTTATTCTATAGCTGGTAGG
>HG000345.1:85361-132887 GCA_000436975.1 Clostridium sp. CAG:1000 | reverse complement strand
TTTCACAGGAATAATGGCAGTTGGACTCACATATGTTTTTGTGGCCTTGATAATTAAAGCCTTAGGTAAAAAGTGGATAAATAAATTATTACCACCTATAGTGGTTGGGCCAATGATTATGATAATTGGATTATCTTTAGCACCTACTGCTGTGGAAGAAATTGGTTTAAATAGTGATACTGTTTCATGGAAAAATATTTTAGTTTCTTTAACCGCATTCTTAACAACGGGAATACTTGCAATTAGAGGTAAAGGTTTCTTAAGAGTTATACCATTTTTAATGGGCATTATAGCTGGATACATTATGTCAATGATAGTTGGTATAGTTAATTATGCTCCTATTGTTTCAGCAAGTATAATAGAAGTACCAAAGTTTTATGTTCCTTTTGTGCATTATTCACCAAATTTTGGCAGCATTTTAACTATAGTACCAATAGCGCTTGTGACAATGGCTGAACATATAGGAGACCATAAAGTGCTTGGAGAAATAATTGATAAAGATTTAATTACGGAACCAGGGCTTGATAGAACTTTAATGGGAGATGGGCTTGCAACATTTGCAGCTGGTATGATAGGTGGGCCTGCAAACACTACATATGGTGAAAATACATCTGTAGTAGGGATGACAAAAGTGGCCTCTGTTTGGGTTTTAGGACTTGCTGCTTTAATAGCAATTATGTTTGGATTTTTAGGGCAACTAACGGCTATAATATCATCAATTCCATCTGCAGTGCTCGGAGGGGTAGCTATACTATTATATGGATTTATATCTGTTAATGGTTTAAAGGTATTAATACAAAATAAAGTTGATTTTGAGAATATAAAAAATGTTATAGTGGCTTCTTCAATGTTAGTGTTAGGTTTAGGTGGAGCGGCAATATCAATTGCGACTAAAAACTTTTCATTGTCAATTTCTGGTATGAGTCTAGCTGCTATAATAGGCATATTATTAAATTTATTAATAAAGGAGAAATAATGAAAGAAGTTATATTAAATCATCCGCTTATCACACATAAGTTAAGTATTTTAAGAGATAAAAATACAAGTACTAAAGAATTTAGAGAATTAATAAGTGAAATATCCGTATATTTATGTTATGAGGCAACTAAGGATGCTACCATGTATGAGAAAGTTATTGAAACTCCACTTACTAAAATGAAAACTAAAGTTATAAATGATGATGACTATGCTTTTATTCCTATTTTAAGAGCTGGCATGAGTATGGTTGAGGGGATAATAAAAGTCATACCAAATGCTAAAATAGGGCATATCGGATTATATAGAAATGAATCTACACTAGAACCAGTTGAATATTATTATAAGGTACCACTAAATATATCTAAACGAAAAGTGTTCGTACTTGATCCAATGCTTGCGACTGGGGGAAGTGCGGTGGCAACAATAGATAGATTAAAAAAAGATGGTGTAAAGGATATAAAATTTTTATGCATTATAGCATCCCCTGAAGGAATTAAAACGTTAAAAAAGTTTCATCCTGACGTTAAAATATACTGTGCGTCAATGGATGAGTGCTTGAATGAAAAAGGATATATTCTTCCTGGACTAGGGGATGCTGGGGACAGGGTTTACGGTACAAAGTAAACCTTTTCTTTTTTTTAATACTTAACTAATTAAGTGTGCTATAATTAATATATGGTGAAGAGTGTATTTAATAGAAAAAATATTGTGTATTTATTTTTAACTATCTTTTTAATAGTGATTACATCTATACTAATGAATAGTAGCTTTTATGATATTATAATTACATTTGATAAAAAAATCATTAGTTCTGTGAGTTACATAGTTAACACTTATTATACAAACTTTTTTAGTATATTAACAAATTTTGGTGATTGGTATATACCAATTGTTATTATTGTGTGTATTTTATTATTTATTAAAAACAAAACATATTTTTATATATTAGCATCAGGTTATGTATTTTCTGGATTAATAGTATTTGTATCAAAGATGTTAACACAAAGACCAAGGCCTGATTTTGCATTAATAGATATTCCTAAAAGTTTTAGCTTTCCTAGTGGGCACACATTAACATCAATAGTGTTTTATATTACTTTATGGTATTTATTAAGTTACAAATCCAACAAAAAGGTTAAAATAACAACATTTATATTAACTATAATGTTAGTTTTATTAATTGGAGTGTCAAGAATATATTTAGGCGTTCACTATTTTTCTGATGTTATTGGTGGTATAATATTAGCAATACCAATATTAACAATAATATTTAATGTTACAAAGAAAGTGTTGAGGTGAAATTATGAGAGGATTAGCATTAGAAGGTGGAGGAGCTAAAGGAGCTTATCAAGCTGGAGCAATTAAAGCACTAAATCAAAGAAAAATATTTTTTGATGGTGTTGCTGGTACTTCAATAGGGGCTATAAATGCAGCACTGTATGCCTGCGGTAATTTTGAAGGGTTATATCACTTATGGCCTGAGATGGACAGTAAATATATATTTGGAATAGATGGTAAAATTTTGAATGATATTTCGAATAAAAAATTTAAACTAGACGATATTAAAGAAGGAATAGGATCCGTATCTAAAATTATAAAGAACTTTGGTGTTGATAATACAAATGTTAAAAAGTTATTAGAAAAAAATATTAACGAAGACAAATTAAGAAAAAGTAAAATTGATTTTGGATTAATAACATATAATTTAAGTGATAGAAAACCGGTTGAAATTACAAAAGAAAATATTCCACAAGGTAAATTGATTGAATATATTATTGCTAGCTCATACTTACCAATATTTAAATTCGAAAGAATAATAGATGATAAATATTATATAGATGGTGGGATTTATCAAAATTGTCCAATAGATATGTTTTTAAGAGACGGATATGACGAAGTATATGTTATAAGAAACTGGGAGAATAAAAAATTAAAGTATGATAAATCAACTAAAACTAAAATTAATATTATTACTCCAAGTGAAGATTTAGGCTCAATAATGACATTTGAAAAAAGTGTATCCGAATATAGAATGAAACTTGGTTATTATGATACTATAAAATTTCTAGACAAATTAGATGGAAAAAAATATTATTTTAAACCATATGATGAAAACTATTATACTCATTTATTTGATAGTGCTACTCTTAAAAGAATGCTTAAAAAATATAACACTTCTTTATTAATTAAAAATAATAAAACATTTATTATAAATATAATTGAAAAAGTTTGTGAAGAGTTAAAGATAAATAGATTTAAAGTGTACAACATGCCATTATTAATAACTAAATTAAAATATTATATGGTAAAACATAAAAAGAGTGAATATTATGATTTTATAAAAAATATAAAAGTGAACTTTGAATAGAAAAGTTTACTTTTTTTTAAATTATATATTGATATTTTTATATATTATGATAAAATATATATGCAGTGCAGGTATAGTTCAACGGTTAGAATGTGGCCTTGCCAAGGCTAAGATGTCGGTTCGATTCCGATTACTTGCTCCAAATAAAATCAACTTACGGACTTTTAAGTCCGTAAGTTTTTATTATTACTTTAAAGTATGTTGTTGATTACAATAATTATTTTTATTAGTATTATTTGTTATATAAATGGTATTGTTATTACATAGTTGTAAGTTAAATAATTCGTATTTATATAATGTATTCTGATTTATATTTTCTTTACTTGATGATTGATTTAATATTTTATCTAGCGATAAGATATTTAATCTTATAATATCATCAATAGTATATTTTTTATTCATATAAGATACTTCTAGTGATTGATTGCTATTAGTATAGTAGTAATATATATTATTGTAATTTAAAAATGGTTTTGTTATATCATTATTTATATTAGCATCTTCTTTGTAATAAAATATTATTTCATTTGATATTAAGTTATCATCTGAAAACATTTCATTTTTATTAATATTTTTGGTTGCCACTTTACCTATGATTTTTGTTGTGTTTAAATAGTATTTATTATCAATATTATTTTTATTTATTATAGTAATCATATTCTCTGTAATAATGGTACCTTTTGATATATTTTGACTAGCAACTGGGATATCTATGTTTTTAGTGACATCATTAATTTTCTTATTATAATCGTTATAAATAAAACCGATTAATGATAATATTTGTAATGTGATGACTAGTAATATTCCGATTATGATAATGAATTTTTTCATTTTATATCACCATTGTAATTATATCAAATTAAATATTAATTGATAACAAATAAAAAAATATTTACATAAAATATACATCATGATAAAATAATATTGAAAATAAAGAGGTGTGTATGGATTATAGTGAATTTACATTTGGATTATTGGTCTGTTTTTTTCTTAGTTTTATTTTAGGAATAGAAAGACAGTATAGAAGACGTTCTTTAGGACTTAGAACCATGATTTTAATAGCTATAGGTTCCTATTTGTTTGTTAGTTTTTCATTTATGTTAAGTGGTTATGATATTGATGCAACAAGAATAGCATCTCAAGTAGTAGCAGGGATTGGTTTCTTTGGTGCGGGAGTAATATTAAAAGATAATGAAAAAAACAAGGTAAGAGGTCTTACTACTGCGGCGACTATGTGGTGTGATGCAGCGATTGGTGTGTTATGTGCTGGAGGTTTCATAAAAGAGGCTATAGTTGCGTCATTATTTGTTTTATTTGCTAATATTGTGCTTAGATATATTAATCATTTTATAAATGATAAAACTAAGAATAAATCTATAAGTGAAATATTTAATGTTAAAATAAGTAGTGGTGATATTGTTAAAATAACAGAACACATTAATAAATATATTTCTGATAAAAGTGATATTGAAATAATTAATTTTATATCAGATTTAGATGAAATCGATTTAGATTTTGTTGTTAAGAAAAATGAAGAAAATAAGTTCAATGATTTTATTATTGAAATAATAAGTAAATACAAAATTAAAAAATATGAATATAAAAAACTAGATGAATGTAATGTTGATGATGAAGAATTATAAGAATAGCAGTGAATTATTTCACTGCTATTTTAATGTAAGAGTAATGTTTGTATCACTTTTGTTTCTGTCAAACATATTACAATACCATAGAAAGTTATCTATTGTTAGTATTTCATTTGCTGTTTTTGATAAATCCATTGTTAATAAGAAGCTATTTAATAAACTAGAATCATAAGAGTGTTTTTTTAATAATGAAATGAAGTTTATAACTTCATTAGAATTTTCATTAATAAATAATGTAACTTTTCCTTGTTTAGTTAAATCCAAATATTGATATGCTAATTGTGGAATATAGTCATCCCAACATATTATTACTTTTCCATCTGAAATTAATGATTTAAGTAGTTTTAATTCTTCTTCCATATAGATTGCTCTTGCAACATTTACTGTTGGTTTAGTCCTATTTATTTTCTTTAATAAATTTATTTCTAATTCATTTGTCATATTTTCACCTCAGGCTAGTATTATATAATTTAATTTAAATAAAATCAATATCATGTTATAATTAATGTAGCTTATATGAGTTTTAAAGGAGGCAAATATGCTTGTTAGTAATGATTGGAAAGATTATAGATTAATTGATGCCGGTAGTGGTGAAAAACTTGAAAGTTGGGGAAATGTTATACTAAGAAGGCCAGATCCTTGGGCATTATGGACACATGAAAGTACAAGGGAATGGGATAAATATAGTGCAATTTATCATAGAAATGAAAAAGGTGGAGGATACTGGGAAAAGAAAAAAGAAATACCAGAATTTTGGACTGTAAATTATAAAGAATTAAAGTTTAAAGTAAGTCCGACTGGATTTAAACACACTGGTTTATTTCCTGAACAGGCAGCTAATTGGGATTTTATTATTAATAAAATAAAGAATGCTAATAGAAAAATTAAAGTTTTAAATCTTTTTGCATATACCGGTGGCGCAACTATGGCTAGTTCTTATGCTGGGGCTGTTGAGGTTGTCCATGTTGATGCATCTTTAGGTATGAATGAATGGGCTAAGGAAAATGCAAAATTATCTCATTTAGAACATAATAAGATTAGATATATTTGTGATGATTGTTTAAAGTTTGTTGAAAGAGAAAAAAGAAGAGGAAATAAATATGATGCAATAATTATGGATCCACCAACTTATGGTAGAGGTCCCTCTAAAGAATTATGGAGATTTGAAGATAGTTTAAATAAGTTAATTGAATGCTCTATAGATATTTTGAGTGATAAGCCTTTATTCTTTTTGATTAATTCATATACTAAAGGTATAACCCCTGAAATATTAAAAAATGTTTTAATGACTAGTTCATTATCTAAATTTGATGGTAAAATTACTACAGATGAAATAGGTCTTAAGATTTCTTCAAGAGACATGAATCTAGCTTGTGGTGTATATGGAAGATGGGAATCTAATGAATAATATAAATATTGTATATGAGGATAATCATCTTTTAGTAGTAGAGAAACCTATAAATATACCTGTTCAGGAAGATAGTAGTAAAGATAAAGATTTGTTAACAATTTTAAAAGAATATATAAAAGTAAAATATAATAAGCCTGGTAATGTTTATTTAGGACTTGTTCATAGGTTAGATAGACCTGTTGGTGGGATAATGGTTTTTGCTAAAACGAGTAAAGCTGCATCAAGATTGTCTGATCAAATGAGAACTAAAACATTTAAGAAAATATATAATGCAGTTGTTATTGGTAAAATAAATGAGTCTGGTACTTTAATTGATAAATTACTTAAAGATACTAAAAATAATATAGTTAAAGTTGATGATGATGGTAAGGAGTCTATACTTAATTATAAATTATTAAAATATAAAGACAATTTATCATTAGTTGAAATTGAATTATTGACGGGAAGAAGTCATCAAATAAGGGTGCAAATGGCACATTTTAATCATCCTTTATATGGTGATCAAAAATATAATGTTAATGCACTTATTGGACAACAAATAGCACTTTTTGCTTGTAGAATAGAGTTTGAGCATCCTACAACTCACAAATTATTAACATTTAGTTTACCTTTGCCTGATAGGGTTCCTTTTAATGTTTTCGATGATTAATGTAAAATTTTGATAAAAGTATTTTTTATATTTGAAATGTTGGTATAATAATATTGGTGAATTATATGGAATTTATAAATGACACTGATTATTATGATCAACATTTTTTAATTGACAGGGCTGTTCTTAATGATTTTATTGATGCTTGTGAATTATCGGTGGAACAAAGTATTGTTGAGATAGGGCCTGGCAAAGGCGTTATTACTGAGTTATTAGCTAGGAAAACAAAACATGTAACTTGTATTGAACTAGATCTTGGTTTAGAATGTTTTATAAATGTTTTAAAGGAAAAATATAATAATATAGATGTTATATATGGAAATGCTTTAAATGTATATATACCACCTTGTGATAAAATTATTTCAGCACTTCCATATTCAATAACAGAACCATTTATTGAAAAGTTATTGAAATGTGATTTTAAAGAGTCTATATTGATAGTTGGTAAGAGATTTGCAGATAATGTGTGTAATAAAAATATAACAAAGCTTTCATTGCTTACTAATTCATTTTTTGATGTTGAGAAGATTAGGGACATTGAACCTAATTGTTTTGAGCCTGCTCCTAGGGTAATGTCTTCAATTATTAAACTTAAACCTGTTAAAAAAGATGATTTAAAATATAGTTTTAAAAGATTTGTTTTTCGTGAGATGTTTTATAATCGAGAAAGAAAACTTAAAAATAATTTAATGGAATCTTTGATTGAATTTTCTAAACTTCATGATAAGAAATTAACTAAAAAAGAAAGTAAAGAAATTATTAAAAGTTATAATATTCCTGAAGTAACATTAAATAAACAAATGGAAAACTTATCTAATGAAGAATACAAATTGGTTTATGAATCATTGAAATAAGTTTGATTATTGCTCTTATTTGTGTTAAAATACGCATGAAGGGTGATATTATGATATGTATCGGCACAGTAATTATGTACAATAATAATATCACACTTGCTTAGTCCTTTAGATTAAGAAGTGTGAATTTTTTTGCATGTTAAAATTTAGAGGAGAATATTATGATAGAAATAAGTTTAAATAAAATAAATAAGAGTTATGGATTTAATAACGTATTAAATAATTTGTCTTTTGATGTTAAAACTAATGAGAGAGTCGCTTTAATAGGAAGTAATGGGTGTGGTAAGACTACTACACTTAAAATTATTATGGGAATTGAAAGTTATGACAGTGGTAATATATCAATAAGAAAAGAAAGTAAAATAGGTTATCTTACTCAGATGCCACCTAAGGAAGATGATAATGTTTCTGCAAAAAGCGTATATTTAAGAGGTGTACAAGAGTTAATTGATCTGGAAAATAAAATAAATGATTTTGTTGAAAATATGTCTAGTAATGAAAAGGATATTAAACTTCTTGATAAATTGCAAGAAGAATTTAGAATAAGTGGTGGATATAGTCTAAAAGAAAAAATAGAAAAAATTAGAAATGGTTTTAAAATAACTAATGAATTACTTGATAGAGAATACAATAAATTAAGCGGTGGTGAGAAAACATTAATTAATCTAGCGTCTATTATCTTATCTAACCCTGACATACTGCTTTTAGATGAACCAACCAACCACTTAGACATTGATACTTTAGAATGGTTTGAAGAATATTTATCATCATATAATGGGACGGTTGTAATAATAAGTCACGATAGATATTTTCTTGATAGGACAGTTAATAAAATAATCGAGATTGAAAATGGTAATGCAAATATTTATCATGGAAACTATTCATATTATTTAAAAGAGTCTGAAAAGAGGTTAATGGTTGAGTTTCAAAATTATAAGAATCAACAAAAAGAGATCAAAGCACTAAAAGAAGCAATTGAAAGATATAAAGTTTGGGGAGCAAAAAGTGATAATCCTATGTTTTTTAGAAGGGCTAAAGCTATAGAAACTAGATTAGAAAAGATGGAAGTAATAGAAAAGCCAAAGACTAAAAGTGAACTTAGAATTAATCTTAATGTTGAAGATAGAACTTCTAATAGAGTAATGGTAATTTCAAATTTTGATTTAAAAATTGGAAACAAGGAATTACTTAGAAATTCTCATATGGAAGTATATTATAAAGAAAGAGTTTGTTTGATGGGAAAAAATGGTGCTGGTAAGACAACACTTATTAAAAACATTTTAAGTAATACACACGATAATATAAAATTAGGTACAAATATTAAGATAGGATATATTCCACAAGAGATTAGATTTGACAATGAAGACTTGACAATTTATGAACATATGAGGAAGATATTCGTAGGTAGTGAAAGTGAACTTAGAAGTAAACTAAATCAATTTTACTTTACAGCTGATAATATTGATAAGAAAGTTAAAAACTTAAGTGGTGGTGAAAAAGTTAGACTTAAGCTACTAGAGTTAATACTTAAGAATGCTAACTTTTTAATACTTGATGAGCCTACCAATCATATTGATATAGATACTAGAGAAATACTTGAAGAGTCTTTACTTGCTTATGATGGAACTATTTTGTTTATTTCACATGATAGATATTTTATTAATAAAATTGCTACTAAGATTGTGATGATTGAAAATAAAGAAATGATTACATATAATGGTAATTATGATAGCATTAAAAAGAAATCTAATGATGTTCTAATCAAAGAAGTAGCGAAACCTCAAATTATAATTAAAGGCAGTAATAGATTAAATGAGTTTTTGAAAACTGCGACTAGTATTGAAAAAATAACTATTGGTTGTTCTGGTAAGAAAGTTTATAAAATAAGAAAAAAGAGTAAAGTCTTCTATTTGAAAGTTGCTAATCATTTATCAAAGGAATCAATTAGTTTAGATTATCTAAAAGATAAGGTTATAGTACCTGAGAAGGTTTTTTATGAGAAATATAATGGTATGTCATATTTACTAACGAAGTCATTAAATGGAATTATGCTTTGTGATGATTATTTTGATGATCATGTTATGGAAGGAATTGATATTATTGTTGAAGCGTTTAATGCATTATATAACATTGATTATAGTGATTGTGTTATTGATGAGACAATACCGGTTAAAATAAAAAGAATTGAAGAAAATATTGGTTTAATAAAAGAAGAAGATATTAAAAAAGAAATCCTTGATAGATTTCATACTAAACAAGCAATTTTAAAATATTTGAAAGGTAATATGCCTAAACAAATAATTGGATTTACTCACGGAGATATGTCACTTCCTAATATATATGCATGCAATGGACATTTTAGTGGTCTTTTGGATACTGAAGATGCGGGCTTAAGTGATATATATTATGATTTAGTTGTATGTGAAATGTCTATTGAAAGAAATTATGGCAAGGAATATGTTGATGTTTTTTATGAGAAACTAGGTATTGAAAAGGACGAATTTAAGAGTGATTACTACAGAATATTATTAAGTCTATAAAAAAAGAAATTCATCAAAGTGATGAGTTTCTTTTTTTCATCCAATGTTTTCCGTCAACTATTCTAGAAACAAGCATACTACTTGCTGAGTCACCAACTACATTTAACATAGTTGCAGGCGGATCTATAATTGTAGCTATTATTGTTAAAATAGGTAATGCTGATACTGGGAAACCTAGCATAGTAATAATTAACATTTCTGATATTGTCCCTCCACCGATAGGTACAGCTGTTACGAGCAATGTAGCCAGAAGAGCGACTCCCAATATTTTTAATGAAGAAACATCGCTATTAAATAAGCAAACTAAGAACATTATTTTAAATACACTTCCTATAATTGATCCATCTTTATGAAAACTTGTTCCTAGTGGAATAGTTGTATCTGCAATGTCATCTGGGACTCCAATATTTTTAGCACACATTGTATTAACTGGAATAGATGCAGCAGATGAGCAAGTTCCTAATGATGTTAATGTTGCCGGTAATATATTTTCCCAATAACTAACAAATCCTTTCTTACCTCCAGATATAAAAGCATAAAGTGAATACGCAATGAAATAAAACAGTACGGCAACAACTGTATAAATAATAAATGTTTTACCATAACCTACTGCTATTTCTCCTCCAAATGTACCTACTAGTGAAGCAAAATAGCATCCTAGACCAATTGGCGCGTAATACATTATTAGTTTAATAAATGATTGAACTACATGATTTGCACTTTCTAAAACATTCAGAAGTTTTTCACCCTTGCCTTTAGACATATTTATGCTTATACCGAATAGGATAGAAAATACTATTAAAGCAATCATATTATCTTTTGATAAAACTTTTGAAAAATCATTAACACTTATTGTATCTACCGTTCTTTGAAGAAAGTTTACATCTTCTTTTTCTACTTTTGTATCTTCTGTTAACACCTCTTTTATACTATTTGTATCTTTTACATCTACTAATTTAAACATTTTTGATGTTCCAAGTCCTACAAATACACTGACTATTGATGTAAATATAAATACAAGTATTATAGTGCCTAATATTTTTCCTATTCTTTTTGGTTGTTTCATTCTACCGATGGATGTGGATAGTGTTAAAAATATTAAAGGAACAACTGTTACCAGCAACATATTTAGAAATAAGTCACCTAAAGGACTTACAATTAATGTTTTCTCTTTGAATACAAGTCCTGCTATAGTACCAATAATTATACTACCTATTAAAATTAAGTATGATTTATAATTTTTTAAGAATTTTTTCATATTTACCTCCTAATAAAATTATATAAAATAATAACGATAAAAGTACATATATTATATTCCACACGTGTCCACAATCTTTACAAGGGTAACTAATTATGATATTCTAAAGACATTTAAGGAGATAACTATGGAAAATGAAATTGATTATTGTTTAGAATATTTAAAAGAATTATCAAAAAGGTTTACGACTAAAGATGATGCGATTGCTGAAATTATCAATCTTAATTCTATATTAGCTCTACCGAGAAATGTAGAACACTTTATGAGTGATATTCACGGTCAAGCAGATGCTTTTTGTCACATTATGAATAATGCATCCGGTGGTATAAGATATAGAATTAAGCAAATATTTGATGGTGAATTATCGGAAAGCGAACAAGATAAGCTTGCAACATTAATATACTATCCTGAAGAAAAAATGAAACTTGAATTAGCCCATGTTAGCGATAAATATTCATGGTATGAAACAAATATATTAAGGATAATTGAAGTGGCTAAAAAAATATCTTCTAGGTATACAAGAAGTAAAGTAAGAAAAACATATAAATCAAGTTTAAGTTATACCATTGATGAATTACTTAATAATAAAATAGAACAAGAAAATAAAGATGAATATTATAAAATGATTATATCATCTGTTATTAATCTTGGTTCTGCCGAGGATTTAATTAAGGCGTTATGTACGTTGATAAAGCAACTAGCTGTTAATGAATTTCATATAGTAGGAGATATATATGATAGGGGACCTGAACCACATAAGATAATGGATATGTTAGGTGATAACCCTAATATTGATATTGAATGGGGAAATCATGACATTTTATGGATGGGAGCAAGTCTTGGTAATGATTTATCAGTTTCGGGTGTTATTACTAATAGTGTTAAATATAATAATTTAGATATACTTGAAAATGCTTATGGTATAAATTTAAGACCTCTTGCCAATTTTGCAGAAAAGACATATAAAAATGCATTGGTTTGGAGACCAAGAAAGACAACAGAAGAAGATTATAATAATGATTATGATATAAGGCAAGCTGCGAAAATTCATAAGGCAGTTTCAATAATAATGTATAAGTTAGAAGGACAACTTGCATTAAATCATCCTGAATATAAAATGGAACATAGAAGACTCTTAGATAAAATAAATTATGAAAATGAAAGTATTATTATAGATGGAAAAGAATATCGTTTAGAAGATGTTGACTTTCCGACAATTGATAAAAGTGATCCATATACATTAACTGAAGATGAGAAAAAAATCATTGGAGATTTGACTATTTCATTTATGAATAGTGAAGCCTTAAGAAGACATATTGATTTATTCTTTAGTAAGGGGTCTATGTATAAAATAGAAAATAATAATTTAATGTATCATGCTTTAGTGCCTTTAAATGAGGATGGTACATTAAAAGAAGTGTCTTTTGTAGAAGGTAATTTGAAAGGAAAAGAATTATTTGATTATTTAGATAGAAAAGTAAGACAATTATATTATAATAAAGGAAATAATTCAAAAGATGAACTTGATCTTATGTGGTACTTATGGACAGGACCAGACTCACCTTTTTTCGGAAAAGACAAAATGACTAATATGGAAAGGGTTTTAATAAAAGACAAAGCATCTCACAAAGAAAAAAGAAATTATTATTACGCTTATCAAGAAGATAGCAAAGTAGTTGAGAATATTATGAGGGATTTCGGTTTAATAGATACTAAAAATGCTCATATAATAAATGGACATATACCTGTTGAAAAAATAAATGGTGAAAATCCATTAAAGGCAGATAATAAACTCATTGTAATAGATGGTGGCTTTAGCAAAGCTTATCAAAAAACAACAGGTATTGCAGGATATACATTAATATCTGGCTCAACAGGTATGAGAATAGTCGCTCATGAACCTTTTACAAGTTTAGAAGACGCTATTGTTAATAATACTGACATATATTCAACAATAGAGATTAAAGAAACTGTAAGGAAAAGAATAACGATTTCAGATATAGATAAAGGGCGTGAACTTAAAAGGGAAATATATTTTCTTAAGTTATTGATAAGGGCTTATGATTTAGGTATTATAAAAGAAAATAATGAGTTTAAATATATTAAAGTACAAAAATAATGTAAATATTAATTTATTTACATTATTTTAGACTATAGACAAGTCCCTAGAAATTTTTCTAAAGGTTTATCTGCAGTCTGAGTGGCAAAAGCCTCTTTTTTATTTTGCTTTTGTTTAGTATAATAAATATATGAAAAAATGTTATATTAGAATGAATGGAAATGGTAATTATTTATCTTTAGGTAATGTTATTGATTTAATTAAGAGAGTATCTAATAATACTAGTGCTAGTCAAACGGAAATATTTTGTACAATATTTAATATTAATGATGTTAATGCTACAACGATAAGTAATTATTGTATTGGAATTAGAGCTATTGGTCTTGAGTATAAAGATTATTTTGAAAAAATGTATTTAAGGTATTATTCTGATGATAATGTTTTTATTAATATGGTTTCATCTTTACTAAATATATTAAACAATAGTGTATCTGAATACAAAATAAGTGATATTAATAATGATAGTAAATTAAATATAGTTGTTAATGAACTCTTTAAAATAGCCGAAAAAGATAAGAATATTAATGAACAATATATTAGCAATATTAAGAATAAAAATAATTATAATGCTTTAGTTGAACTTCTTTATTATGCCATATGTATAAACAAACAGCCTATTTACAAACAAGATATTAACATTGAAATTGATAAAAAAGAATTAGAAGAGTATTTAAAAATCAAGTTATATTTTGGCCAAACATATTATAGTTCATTAATCAGTCTTGCCGATAGTGGTAATTCATATGCCCAAAGCGATGTTGGTTCTTTATATTTTGACGGTATTATTAATGGGTACTCTGAGTATGATAAGTCTTATGATTATTATTTGAAAGCTGCTAAAAATGGCCAACCAAAGGCATGTTGGATGGTGGCTAATTTGATTATTACAAATAGAGTTAAATATGATTTTGAAACTATGTGGGAGTATTTAAACAAATCTATTTCTCTTGGAAGTGCTGCTGGATATAATACACTGGGTTTATGCTATTTAACTGGTAAAACTCCTGATAAAAAGACATCTATTAAAAATGCAATTAAAAATTTTACTATAGCAAGTGAAATGGGTTACTCATATGCTTTTAATAATCTTGGTAAAATATATGAAAATAAAGATATGATGGATAAGGCATTTCAATATTATAAAATAGCTGCTGATATGAATGAAAGTTGGGCTTTAAACAAAGTAGGGGAGTATTATAGGAAAAATAATAATCTTGAGCAATCATACATTTATTATAAAAAAGCAATAGAGTGCCCTTTAAAAGAAAGAAATAGATATGCTTATTATAATTTAGCAACACATTATTATAAAGATGGTTTTAAAGCATTGAATATTAAAAAGTCTAAAGATAAATATGATGAATATATGGGTATGTATAAAAAATTAAAAAAATAAAAATGTTCGCTTGTTTGTATGTATTATTAATAGTATAATTTTAAAATAGTGAGGTAGGTATGAAAGAAGGATTCGATAATAAAAAATATGTAAAAATACAAAGTGAAAAGATACGTGAGAGATTTAAACTATTTGATAAATTATATTTAGAAGTGGGTGGTAAACTATTTGATGATAGTCACGCTGCTAGGGTACTTCCTGGTTTTAAAAATGATGCTAAAATTAGTATGTTTAAGGAATTAAAAGATGACTTAGAAATAATATTTTGTATTAATGCAGGCGATATTGAAAAAAACAAAACTAGGGGAGAATATGGTATTACTTATGATGTGGAAGTATTAAGATTAATTAATACATCTAAAAAGCTCGGCTTTTATGTTAATAGTGTGGTAATCACATTGTATAAAAATCAAGTCAGTGTTGATAAGTTTATTAAAAAGTTAGAAAGAAATGGGATTAAAACATACATTCATACATTTACTAAGGGTTATCCTACTGATGTAGAAACTATTGTTAGTGAAGAGGGGTATGGAGCAAATCCATATATTGAAACAACAAAACCATTGATACTTGTTAATGCCCCGGGACCAGGCAGTGGTAAACTTGCTACGTGTTTATCTCAAATATACCACGAAAATAAAAGGGGAGTAAATGCTGGTTATGCTAAGTTTGAAACATTTCCTGTATGGAATTTGCCATTAAAGCATCCAGTTAATATGGCATATGAAGCTGCAACTGCTGATTTAAAAGATGTTAATATGATAGATCCTTTTCATTTAGAAGAATATAAAAAAACAGCTGTAAATTATAATCGTGATATAGAATTATTTCCTGTTCTTAAAAATATATTAAATAAAGTTGGTGTTGATATTTATAAGTCGCCTA
Source organism: Clostridium sp. CAG:1000 (assembly GCA_000436975.1). Classification (GTDB taxonomy): domain Bacteria; phylum Bacillota_I; class Bacilli_A; order RF39; family UBA660; genus CAG-1000. The sequence goes on along the minus strand of HG000345.1, from coordinate 116,783 downwards.
CTGATATGGGTGTTAATATGATAGGCAGTTGTATCAAAGATGACGCTGTTGTTTGTGAGGCTGCCAAAAAAGAAATAGTAAGAAGATATTATCAAGAAACAAATAATTATAAGCTAGGTTTAAGTGATGAAGATGCATATCAAAGAATTAAATTACTTATGAATGAACTTAATATCACAGAAAACTATCTTGATGTAATTGCTCCTGCACTATTAAAAAGTGAAAAAATTGGTGTTCCTGTTGTATCATTAAAACTTACTAAGAAAAAAATAATAACTGGTAAGCAAACAGATTTATTAACTGCTTCTAGCAGTGTGATATTAAATGCAATTAAGGAGCTATCTAAAATACCTGATGATATTGATTTATTATCTCCGAAGGTTATTGAACCAATATTAAGAATGAAGAAAGATTTAAATCTTGGTTGTGAAAGATTACAGCTTAATGAAGTGTTAACTGCATTAAGTATATGTTCTGCTACTAATCCTATGGTAGAACTTGCAGTTACTAAATTAAAAAAACTTAAGTATTGTGAAGCACATTCAACATATATGGTTAATAATGGGGATTTAAAGGCTCTTAAGAGTTTAAAAATAAATATAACGTGTGAACCAAAGTTTCTTTCTGAGATAGAATAAAAAATGCCTCAATTGGCATTTTTATTATTTAACAATTCTATATGAAGTAAAGCATCTTCATATGCTAAATCAAATACTTTAGTGTCTTTTGGTACTTCAAATGATACATAGCCATCTGAATACTCATTTATATTAATTGTTTTAGAAAGTCTTTTTCTTTCTGTATCATTATTAGTTACATTAGTTTGAAGTTTATTACTTACACTACAATAAAAGTCTTCATAATCTTGAATTATTAATTTTTGATTACTTAGGTTTTTTAATTTGACATGAAATGAAACTAAGCGATAATCATTATTCTCTTTATCATTTGATATTTCTAATTTATTACAAGAGAACTCAAATGTTTTTGTTTTAATTTTTACATCAACATCTGCTGTTATTAAATCATTTGATTGATTAGTTGAACTATTATTAATAGGCATATCATTTTTTATAGATGATAAGTGCTTATTTGCAATAAATACAAGTACACTAATAATACAAATAAGTATTAATGATGTTAGTGCATAGAATATTATGTTTTTTTTATTATTAGTGGATTTTTCCATTTATTCTAATTCCTTTACTGATGATTTAAATTCACATCCTCTTTCTTCGAAAGAATTATATTGATCCCAACTTGCACATGCTGGGCTTAATAGTACGACATATCCTTTTTGAGCATTATTATATGATTCAACTACTGCTTCTTTTAAATTATCTTTTACTATACATTTTATATTTATTTTATCGCAATAGTCTTTAATTCTTTTTTTGGTTTGACCATAGCATACTACTAATTTAACGTTTTTCATATATTCAGTAAGCCCCTCAAAGGAGTGACCTCTATCAAGACCACCTAGTATTAATATAGTTGGTTTGTTAAATGCAGATAAAGCGATTTGAGTGGATTTTACATTCGTAGCTTTACTGTCATTATAAAAATCTATATCTTTAATAGTTGCTACATATTCTATTCTATGTTCAACTCCATAAAAATTATTTAATACATTGAAAATATCTTTATTTGTTACACCATATTTTTTAGTAGCAGCAATAGCACACATTATATTTTCATAATTATGTTTTCCTTGTAATTTTATATCTTTTGTATCAATTATTTTTTCATCATGATAATATATAGCATCATCTTTTAAGTATAAATCACTTTTAATATTGCTTTGTGATGTAAAACTTACTTTAGTACTTTTTATATTTTTTACTTTATCAACAACATCTTCATTACCAATATTATAAATTGCTAGATCATCTTTAGTATGATGCATAAATATTTTTGCTTTATTGTTTTTATAATTTTCATAGGTACCAAAGTGATCTATATGAACTTCTGATAAATTAGTCATCACTGATACATTTGTTTTAAAGTTATAACAATCATGTAATTGGTGTCCTGATATTTCTAATACTAAGATATCTCCATCTTTACATTTATTAACTAATGAACACACTGGGTAACCTATATTCCCACCTAAATGAACCTTTTTTTTAGCTTGTTTTAATATCTCATAAATAAGTGTTGTAGTTGTAGTTTTACCATTACTTCCGGTAATTCCTATTATTTGTACATTTGGTAAGAAACTATATGCTACTTCTACTTCGCAGACTACTTTTATACCAAGCTTTTGCGCTTTTAAACATATTGGATGGTCTAACTTAATACCTGGATTTTTTACTACATAGTCATATGTATTATCAAGTAAACTTACCGGGTCATTAGTTATAACTACTTTTATATTTAAACTTTCTAATTCTTTTACTTGTTCTTCTTTTTGTTCTTTCATATCTGTTACTAGAACTTCGCAACCATGACTTACTAAAACCTTGGCAGCTTCATAGCCACTTCTAGCCATTCCTAAAATAAATATTTTTTTATTTTCAAACATATAAACCTCCAAATTAATTATACAACAAATAAATAATAAATATATTAAAATACATTAATTTTACATAATAAAAACAGTCTATGACTGTTCAAATTTTTCTTTTAAGTTTTCAACTGCTTTTTTAATATTAAATTTAATATTAGGGAAAGCTTTAATAATTCTTCTTGTTAATAATTTATCATTTAATATAGATTTAATTTTTTCTGTTATTTCTTTTGTATTATCAAGGTTAACATATTTAATTGACATGTTTTTAACTTTCATAACTACTTTGAATGATACAAAGAAATCACATATATAAATAGTCAATATTGAGTAGAATAGTATATTTATAAGTTTTGGAGAAAGGCTGCATATAAAATTGAATACATGTGGATTAATAAATTTAATTAGCACTACTCCTAAAACACCAAAAAGTAAACTGTTTTGCAAACATATTCTTCCATTTAAATTATATTTATATTTTGAGTAGTCCCACCATCTTGCTTTAAATAATTTTTCCATTACATAGCTTGTTATATATTCTGCGATGCTACATATAATTACTGACATAATAAATATAGTATATATTTTTTTAAATGGGTGAAGCAAAAAAATCATTAATAATGCACATTTGCCATATATAGGACAATAAGGTCCTACCATAAAACCCCTATTAACGAAACATTTTGTATCTGGATAAGTTGATATTACTTCTAATAACCAACCTGTCATAGAATAAATAATAAATATTAAAAAATATATTTTTACTAGTTCCATAATTACTCCTTCTTTTTATTAAATCCCAAATATTTAGGATAACTTTTCGGATGTTTTAATACTTCTAATGAACATAATTTATCTACCATTGTAACAACCCAAGATTCTTTATATTTTGGTGGTATTATGTTAAGTGGAAACATATGTCTTAATATTATATTTGCTACTCTGTCATTAACTAAATTTGGAAAATGTTTTAATGAGTTTTCAAGTGCTTCTTTAGCATGAACAAATCCATGCATTTTGAAAAAGGATTTTTTAATTCCACTGTTTTGCCATGGCTTATAATAAAAGTCATGTAATAAGCCACCTATGCTTATATCCTTACAATTAAGATTATGCTTTTTAGCATATATGTATGATTTATATGCTACTTCTAAAGAATGATCATAAACACTTTTGTCTTCATGGTGAGGATACTTTTTTCTTTTTTGAAATTCTTTTGATTTTAGTATCTCATCTACATATTGTAAAAATTCTTTATCATATTTCATCTCAATCACTATGTAATTATAGCAAAAATAATCTCAAAAATAAAGAAATTGTGTTATAATTGTTATATAGTATACAATTTAGGAGTAGTTATCATGCTAAAAATAAAGATTAATGATCAAAATATAACAATGTATATAAATTTAAATGATAATGAAGTTACTATTTCGTTTAGTGATTCAAGTTTAGATTTTTTAAACTCTTTTATTAATGTTGTTACTCGTAAAAATAAAATTGTTATCACATTAGGAAATAAAAAAATATGTGAGATTAAAGATGGAAAAATAATATATAAATCTAAAATAACTTCTACTGAAATTAGGGTTTTATCATCTATATATAATTTTTTAGATGTTAAAGATGCTTCTAGCAATTATTTTGCTTCTGTAAAAGAAAAAGTAAAAGAACAAATGTCTAATGCTAGAAGATTAAATAGGTTTGGATGGTCTGACACACAAAAGTTAAAAACTGAACTACATACTCATTTAATTGAGATATTATCAGCTGAAGAATTTTTATATTTACTTGATGCTTTTCATCTTAAATTTCCTATTAAGAATGGGAAGTTAGATTTTAGCTCTGAAGAGGAGTATTCATTAAAAGAGTTAATTGGTCTTGGCTATAAGGATAATGTGATAAAAGCTCTTAAGTTAGATTTGGCAAAAAGAACTACTTTTGATGATTTATTAAATGTAAATAAAAACAGAAATATTTTACTTAGTAGATGTTCTAAATTATTAGATGCTGATTTATCTAGTATTGAAAATGAAAAAATCGAATATTTAGAAAGAATAGAACTATTAGAAGAAGAAATTTCTAAATTAAGGAAAAAATCTTCTAAAGAAACTAATGGTAAAAATAAAAATGTGTTAAATAGAAAAGCAAATAAACTTAAGAAAGAAGTAGGACAAATTAAGTGTAGTATAAACAATTTAAAGCATAAATCTTCTTCTTTAAAATTAAGCAAAATGTATTCTATACTATTAGCTGCTTCATTAAATAAATTAAAAAATGAGGGTATTGAATATTCAGAAATAAGTTTTTCTACATTTAGTACATTAAAATATTTAAGTGATGAATATAAAAATAGAGAACATCCAAATTTTAGATTATTAATGAGTATTGATAGAAATAAGGATGTTAGTAGTTTTAAAGAAGCCTCTTCTGAATTATTTGAGCTTTTGAAAGATAATGTTGTTGCAGGGGTTGACATAGTAGGATTAGAAAGTAAATTTAATGATGAAACTTCTAAAACTTTTGAAGAATCTTTAGAATGGATAGTTCCTGTACTACATATGTATCCTAATAGTGTACTTAGATTTCATGCTGGTGAATTTAAAGATACTACTGATAATGTTTATAAGACATTATTATCACTTAAAAGGGTTAAAACAAAATTGAACACTGCTTATAAAAAAATGTTTGGGGTATCATTTGGAATAGTACCACCACCTAGAATTAGAATAGGGCACGCTGTTAATATAGAACAGACTCCTGAATTAATTGAACTTTTAAAAGAGTTTGATTGTATAGTTGAATTTAATGTTAGTTCTAATTATGCATTGAGTCATATAAGTGATTTATCAAAAATACCAATTGAATATTATGATAGAAACAAAATAAAATATGTTTTTTCAACTGATGGTGGGGGAATGTATTCTACTTCATTAATACAAGAGGAAAATATAGCGAAGAATCTTTCTGCTTATGATGTTCCTGGCTCTACTGGTAAAATGAAATCAGATTATATTAAGAGTGCTCAGCTTACTGAGCAAGAGGTAATAAGTATTTCTGAACCTTCTTATAAACTTGATATTGGAGAGGCAGAGAGTCAAGCTAAAAAATATTTGGAGCATTTATCGCAGACTTTTGGCAAAGATGAGTCTTCTATTGATTTAATTGTTGATAAGATCCTTGAGAGTGAAAAAAATGTAAGTCAAGAAATAGATAACTTATATAGGGAAATGTTAGATAGTGATGCTGGTGTATATGATGAGTATATTTATGATATACTTGAGCAAGCTAAAGAAAAAGTCAAATTGGATGAAGCTTCTGAAGCTATGGTACTTGTATCAATTGTAAGAACATTAAAAAATGGTTTTGATAAGTTTATGAATATGATTTTGTCTATAGATAAAGAATTATCTAATTATAAAGATGTTGATATTAAATCCCTAAAACTTATTAAGAAATATACATCTGATTATCTAAATTATAAGGGAGAATATTTAGATAGAATATATGAAGCATCAGAAAAAAGCGAGAGGAAAAAATAGTATGAAATCAAAAGTTTATTTTAGCAAAAAAATTAGTTCAAAAACTGTACTAGATTTATATAATATGGTAGGTAAAGAGTTAAAAGGGAATATAGCTATTAAAGTACATTCTGGTGAAGAGGGAAATCAAAATTACTTAAAGCCTATATTTTATAAAGATATAATTACTTATTTAGGAGGAACTGTTGTTGAATGTAACACTGCTTATTCAGGTTCGAGAAATACTACAGAAAAGCATAAAAAAATACTAAGTGAACATGGATGGAGTAAATATTATGATGCTGATTTGCTTGATGCTGAAGGACCTGATCTTGAACTTGATATACCAAATGGAAAGATAATAAAGAAAAACTATTTAGGGAAAAATATTATAAATTATGATTCTATGTTAGTTTTATCACATTTTAAAGGCCACATTATGAGTGGCTACGGAGGGTCTTTAAAACAATTATCTATTGGAATGGCTTCTAGCAAAGGAAAGTGTTATATTCATTCTGCTGGTAAAATATTTGAACAAGAAAAACTGTGGGATAATATTGCTCCACAGGAAAAGTTTTTAGAATCTATGGCTGATGCAGCTAGTAGTGTAGTTAAATATTTCAGAGGAAACATTGTATATATAAATGTTATGGCAAACTTATCAGTTGATTGTGATTGTTGTGCTAAAGCTGAAGATCCATGTATGAAAGATATAGGGATTCTTGCTTCAACTGATCCTGTAGCAATAGATAAAGCGTGTATTGATTTAATATATAATAGTTCTGATGAAGGAAAGAAACATTTTATAGAAAGAGTGGAATCAAGAAATGGATTACATACAATTGAAGCCGCTTGGGCATTAGGCGTAGGTTCAACTGAATATGAATTGATAGAAATTAATTAAAAAACCTTTATTTTTCCTACGAAAAGTGGTATTATTACAAATATTTAATGGAGGGGATAAAATGAATAATAAGCCTATATATATATTTGGACATAAAAATCCTGATACTGATTCAGTGTGTGGTGCAATTGCACTATCATATTTGAAAAATCAATTGGGGTTTAATACAATCCCTTGTGTACTTGGTAATGTTAATTCTGAAACTAAATATGCATTAGATTATTTTAAAGTTAAAGCGCCGATGTTTTTAAATGATGTTAAACTTCAAATAAAAGATGTTTCTTACCATAAGGATTGTTTTATTGATAAAAACTCATCTATAAAGGACGCCATGGATTATATGAGTAAGTATAATTTAACTGGGCTGCCAATAGTAGAAAACAAAAATAAATATTATGGATATGTATCATTAAAAGAACTTGCTAGAGAAATAGTAAATGGAGACTATCATAAAATTAATACATCTTATGGCAACTTGTTAAATGTATTAAGAGGAAACAAAGTACTAAAATATGATAAAGAAATATCTGGTAGAGTTTTAGCAGCTACATTTGGGAAAGAAACATTTTTAGATAAGGTAGAACTTGATAGTAACTCAATATTAATAGTAGGAGATAGAAAAGTTATACTTGAATATGCAATTGAAAATAAGGTTAAACTAATAATAGTAGTAGGAAATCTTGAACTTTCAAACGAAATATTAAGTAAAGCAAGAAATAATAAAGTAAATATTATTTCTACTCCATATACTGCATATGAAGTTGCTAAATTAATCTCATTATCCAATTATATTAAAGATATGATTAAGTACTCTTCAGTTACTTTTAATGAAGTGGATTACTTATCTGATTTTATGATTGAAAGTAAAAAATTAAAGCATTCAAATTATCCGATTATTAATAGTAAAAGTGAGTGTACAGGATTACTTACATTAACAGATAGTGCTGATGCTGTTAAAAAGCAAGTAATATTAGTTGATCATAACAATTCATCACAAAGTGTTGATGGACTAGATGAAGCAGAAATATTAGAAGTAGTAGATCACCATAATATTGGGGATATAAATACTAAAAATCCAATTAATTTTAGAAATTCTAGAACTGGTTGCGTTAATACAATTATTTATGATTTATACAAAGAAAATGATATTGAAATTCCACCACATATTGCTGGGCTAATGGCTTCTGCGATTATATCTGATACTCTTTTATTAACATCACCAACTACCACTATAAGAGACACAGATGCTCTTATTAATCTTTCTAGAATTGCTAAAATTAAATATAAAGATTATGGTATGGATATGTTAAAACATGGTATGAGTGTAAAAGGATTATCGTTTGATAATTTACTTCATAAAGATTATAAATCATTTAAAGCAGGAGATTATAGTTTTGCGATTGGTCAAGTTCTTACAAGTGACTTTGAATATATAAATAAAAAAATGAAGGGACTTGTAAGTTATTTGGATGAAGTTGCTGAAAATGAAAAATTAAAGGTTGTAACTTTATTTATAACAGATATTTTTCAAAATTTATCATATGTAATATATAACAGTAAAGCAGAAGATATTATTAAAGAGAGTTATAGTCTTGAAAATGTATATGAAGGTGTTGCACTTAAGAATGTTGTTTCTAGAAAGATGCAGATGGTACCATATATTATGAATACATTAGAAAAGAAATGATTTGTGTCATTTCTTTTTTACTTATATAATACATTTATATCTACATCGGTATTTATCCCATTAACTTTGCCTATATTAGATAATTGCCATATTTGATAATCATTTGGATAATCAGTTTTATTAGAATAATGAGCTAGCCATATATTTTTATTTTGCACATCCCATATATTTTGTAGGTAGTAATAACTACCATAAAGCATTGATTTGTAACCATACTCTTCAAGTCTATTCATAAATGTATCTGCGATCATATTTAAATCTGTTAAACTTAAATTATAATCATTAAAATTATTCCAATCTTCAAAATCAAATGCGATTGGTAGGTCAAGCTTTTCTTTTTTTATTGTTGTTACTATCCAATCTGCTTGATTTTTTGCTTCTTCTATATTTTTAGCGTAAGAATAAAAGTATAAACCGATTTTTAAATTTGCTTCTTTTGCTTTTTTAAAATTATTATAGAATTGTTTATCTATTATTATTTTACCATCTTTATTATATCCATAACCGATTCTAATCATTACAAATTCTATATTATCTTCTTTTACTTTATTAAAATCTATTTCATTTTGCCATGCGGATACATCTATTCCAATCATTGAATTATCATTTTTATATTTATTAACTACATCTTTAATATTTAAATTTTTCTTTTTTAAATTGTTTTTTGTTTTATTTTTATCTTTAATTATTAAAGTAAATTCTTTTTCTGTCTTATTATTAAATGAATCAATTGCTATATATTTTAAATTATAATTACCTATAATATTAAAATTATATGTTCCTTCAATAAAACAATTTGGTCTTTTATCATAGTTATCAGCACAAAGAATTCTTTTCTTTAAGTCATTTTCATCCCCAATATTATATGTATATGTACTATTTAATAATACTAGTGGTGCGCTGGTGTCAACTACTTCATATGTAATATTATATATTGTTTTATCTATTTCATATTTTAAGTTGTTTTTTCCTATTTTTAGAGTATTAATATACTCATCTTTTCTTACTGGAATGATATCGCTTACCTTTACTTTTTGATTATATTCAAAAACTAAATTGTCATAATTATTTATAGTTTTTTTGTTTTTAACAATAAATATGACAACTAATATACATATAGCAATAATACATAAAATCACTATTAAATATCTTTTTTTCATATTAATATATATAACATATTATGAACATTTTATAAACAATTATTACTAATATTTACAGATCCATAAGTATTTCGTGTATTATCTCCTCTTCGTTTCCTAAATATATCTCTTCTATTCTATCCACTCTTGATTTTTCTGAATCTATTATTGAACTCATTCTGTTAACTGAGTCATCTACGTTATCATTAACTATTACATAATTATATTTTGAAACTTCATTTATTTCTTTATATGCTGTTTTGAAACGCTCTACTATTTGTTCTTTAGTTTCTGTTTTTCTAAGAACAAGTCTTGATTTTAATATTTCCATAGATGGTGGCATTATAAATATAAAGACAGCATCGCTTCTTTTTTCTTTTATTTTTCTTGCTCCTTCAATATCTATTTCTAATATAACATCAATTCCTTCTTTTAGTTTATTATTAACAAATTTTGAAGGTGTTCCATAATATTTATTAGCATGTACTTTAGCATATTCTAAATACTTATCATTTTTAATATTGTTTTCAAACTCTTTTGCTGTTATAAAGTTATAGTCTTTTCCGTTTACTTCACCATTTCTAGGTGGTCTTGTAGTATCTGATACTGACATAATAATATTTTTTCTTTTTTTAATTAACAAATTATCAACAGTGCTTTTACCACATCCAGATGGTCCTGAAACCACTATCAATATTCCTTGTTCATTTCTTTTTATCATAAATACCTCTTTTTAGTTATATTAACATTTTAAAATAATTATAGCAATTATTTGTATAAAAAAAAATAAAATGGTAAGAATATTAATGGTGAATAAAATGAATGAGGATATTGAATTATTAACACATATATATAAGAACGCACAAATGGGGGAGTATACTACTAGTACTTTGATTAATAGAATTAAAAATAAAGAAAATAAAATTAAACCTATACTTGAAAAAGAAATTAAAAAGTATGAAGATTTTGTTAAAAGAAGCAAGAAAATATTAAAGTCACTCGATAGTGTCCCTAAAGGTGGGAACTCTATGGCAAAAATTAGTAGTACGATTGGTATCACTGTGGAGACATTAAAAGATAATAGTGATAGTGCTTTAGCGCAAATGCTTGTAGAGGGTATGACTATGGGAGTTGTGTCTACTGCTACTAAAATATCTCAATATATTAAGGTGTCTGATAGAAAAGTTATTAAACTGGCAAGGTCTTTTCAAAAGTTTCAAGAAGAGGAAATAGAATTATTAAAAGCATATATGTAATTTATATATGCTTTTATTATGTTTTTATGAAAAAATATTTAAGTTTCTATTTATTCGTGATATACTTATGCTAATGATACTATAGAGGTGACTAAGGTGAAAAAAGCAAAGTATATAATATTATTAAGTTTAACTATTTTACTTACAGGATGTGTAAAATCAAATACTAGTATGACTATTAATAAAGATAAAAGTATGTCTTTAACATCAGAAGTATTAATTAGTGATAAGTTACTTGATAAAGAAAGCAGACTTATTATTAAAGATGAAAAAGATAAATTACAAAAGAAAAATATGACAGTAGAAGAAATTAAGGATTCTAACGGTTATAGTGGATTTAGTGTTACTAAAAAATATGGTAATATTGATAAGAATTCTAAAGAAGAGTATAAGGAAATTATTATAAGTAATTTCTTTGATGATAAGTTTGATGATTCAGTTCTTTTTCAAGTTAAAAAAGGTCTATTTAAAAATGTTTATACAGCTAATTATAAATTTGAGATAGATAATGATGACTTTGTAGAAGAGAATAACTCTAATGAAACGGTTATTGATGATACTACTAATACACCTACTGTTGAAAATGGTACTACTAATGTAATTGATAATACCAATAACGTTGATGGTACTAATAACAATACTGAGAAAGATATATCTGATAATGCTGATTTAATTAAGTTAGCATCTGAAGTGAAGTTTAAATTTTCTGTTAATTTACCATATAAGGTTTTTGAAAGTAATGCGACTAAGAAAAGCGATGATGGTAAGAAGTTAGAGTGGGATTTAAATTCAAATGATGCGGTAAAGATAAATTATTCATTTGAGTTATATAATATGAATAATATTTATATGGCTATAGGTATATTTGTTGGAGCAATTATATTATTAATCGTGCTTATTATTATTAAAAATAAAATAGTACAAAAAAAGAGGGAGAAGATAAGCAGCAGACCTATACTAAGGGAATATGATCCTAGTATAGAGGATGAATTATTAGGAAAGACTAATGTTAATGATGATGAAAGCAGTATTTCAAGCGTGGGTGTAAATTCTAATGTAAATACTGAAAGTGAAAGAGTATATGAAAAATTAGAGCAAACTCAAATTATTAATATACCTGATGATATTAAGTAGTAGAAATACTACTTTTATTTTGCTATAATTATTATAATGAGGTGAAGGTAATGGATTATGAATTAGAACGAGCTCTAAAATTAGAGACTAAAAGACAACAAAATAATATTGAATTAATTGCTAGTGAGAACTATGTATCTAAGGCAATTTTAAAACTACAAGGAAGCATACTTACAAATAAGTATGCAGAAGGATATCCTGGTAAGAGATACTATGGTGGATGCGAATATGTTGATATATTTGAAAGCAAAGCTATAGAATATGCTTGTAAATTATTTGGAGCTAAATATGCTAATGTACAACCACATAGTGGAAGTTCTGCTAATATGGCAGTGTATAGGGCACTTGTAAGTCCAGGTGATAAAGTACTTGGAATGTCTCTTGCTCAAGGTGGACATTTAACACATGGAAGTAAAGTTAATTTCAGTGGAAAAGATTATGATGTTATAGGATATGAAATAGATCCAACTACTGAAAAATTAGATTATGATAAAATTGAAGAGCTTGCTCTTTTAGAAAAACCAAAAATGATAATTGCTGGTTCTTCTGCTTATAGTGGTAAGATTGACTTTAAGAAATTTAGAGAAATTGCTGATAAAGTTGGTGCTTATTTAATGGTTGATATGGCTCATATAGCTGGGCTTGTAGCTGCTGGTCTTCATGAGAATCCAGTTTTATATGCTGATGTAGTAACAAGTACTACTCATAAAACATTAAGAGGGCCAAGAGGTGGACTAATTTTAACTAATGATGAAGAAATTATCAAAAAAATAAACAAGTCTATATTCCCTGGTATGCAAGGTGGACCTTTAATGCATGTTATAGGCGCTAAAGCTCAATGTTTTTATGAAGCATTACAACCAGAATTTAAAGAATATGCTAAAAATATTATTAAGAATGCTAATGCAATGGCTGAGGAATTTAAAAAGAATGGTGTAAAAGTTATTTCTGGTGGAACAGATAATCATTTAATGTTAATTGATGTTAAAACTAGTTTTAATTTAAGCGGAAAAGAAGCAGAACATATTTTAGATAGTATTTGTATTACTGTTAATAAAAATACTATACCTTTTGATACAGAAACTCCAAATGTAACTAGTGGTCTTAGAATAGGTACTCCAGCTATGACAACTCGAGGATTAAAGGAAGAAGACTTTAGAGAGATTGCTGATATCATTATTAAAGTTTTAAGAAATCCTGGTGATAAGAAATTATTAAAGGAGTGTAAAAAAGAGGCTCTAGCAATTACTAAGAAGTATCCTTTAAAAAATATTAAGTAAATAAAAAAATCTACATGAATTAAAATGTAGATTTTTTATTTTTATTCATATGTACTAACATCGATCCATTCAATATAGTTTGAATATTTTTCCATTTCTGGTATAGATAGTTCTATTGCTGAATTGTGACTTCCACACGCCGGGAATACAGTTTCAAATCTTTTTAAAGATTCATCTAAATAAACCTTTACACCATCATTTAAAGCAAATGGACAAACACCTCCGACTTCGTGACCTGTTTTTTCATATACCTCATCGAATGGTAGCATATGTGCTTTTTCATGAAAGTAAGCTTTGTATTTAGAATTACTTATTTTTGCATCTCCTGCTAAAACAATTAAAATAATATCCTCATTTCTTTTGAATGATAAACTCTTTGCAATTCTTTTCTCTTCTGTGTGAAGAGCCTTTGCGGCTAACTGTACTGTTGCACTTGACTCGTTAAATATTATAATTCTATTATCTATTTTATATTTTTTAAAATATTCTTGTACTTTTACTAATGACATTTTAATTCCTTTCTGGCGTCAATATAAAATAAATAATCATTCCTATAACAACAATTACCAGCATAAATGGACTAATAATGGCGTCATATATTTTTCCAAACTTATTGATTTTAAATATACTTTTTCCTACTATATTATCATTTGTTAATTTATAATCTTTATTATCTTTTATCATGTAAACAAAATTTGAATTATCAATAATTTCGCCAACTTTATATTGGCCACTTTGTCTATATAAAATATAATCTCCGACCATGTAAGTAGCATTTTTTTCAAAGATTACAAAATCATTTTTATTTATATCCGGAGATAAATTATCTTCATTGATTCTATAAGAATATAAACCTAAGAAACCTGCCATATCTTTATTAGTTATAAGTTTATACCCCATATTATATAGATTTATTATTCCGATGATTGCTAGTAGAAAAGTAACTACTTCTAATATAGTTTTTAAAATGGGCATAATTATTTTCATATTTCACCTCTTAATAGTAAGAATATTATAACATAAATACTAATTTATATATATACAAAAAATATAAAAAGTGTTAATATTAATTTATAATAGGGAGAGTAATTATGGGAACAATTATTAATACAATTGCTGTGATTGTAGGTGGAATATTAGGTAACATATTTGGTAAATATTTAAATAAAGATAATCAAGCAACTATTATTAGAAGCTGCGCTGTTGCGATAATATTTATTGGTATTGGTGGAGCAATGGAAGGTATGCTTAGTATTGATACATCTTCTTTATTAAGTGGAAGAAGTATGTTTATTGTTATATGTTTAGCTTTAGGAGCTATGCTAGGGGAGATAATAGATATAGAAAGTAAGTTTGATGCTTTTGGTTCATTTATTAAAGTTAAAACTGGGCATGCTAAGGATAAAAAGTTTATTAATGGTTTTACAACTGCATCATTTACGGTATGTATAGGTGCAATGGCTATAGTTGGTTCTATTAAAGATGGCCTTGTTGGGGACTATTCTATATTAGCAACTAAATCAGTGTTGGACTTAATAATAATAATGATATTAACATGTTCATTAGGCAAAGGTTGTATATTTAGTGCAATACCTATATTTATTTGTGAAGGATCAATGACATTACTTGCCAAAGTATTGAGTGGTGTTTTAACTACCTCTGCTATAACAAATATATCCTTAATAGGATCAATTTTAATATTCTGTGTTGGAATAAATTTATTATTTGATAAAAAAATATCAGTTGCAAATTTACTTCCTTCGATAGTTATTGCTGCTATTTTTGCATTTCTACCATTTAATATATAAGCACTAAGTGCTTTTTATTTATAATAAAATTTGATACAATAATTATGAGGTAATTATGGATTTTTTAAAGGATATTAATATTTATACTATTATAGTATGTGAAAGTGATAATAAGAAAAAGATACTAAATGAAATTAATAAATATAAAAAGATAGTCCCTGTAAAGTTTTTAAGTTTAAAGGAATTATATAATTTATATTATTTTAATTATGATGAAAAAGCATTATATTATTTAATTAATAAATATAATATTAAATATGATGTTGCTAAAACTTATTTAGATAATATTATATATCTTAATGAAGATGAATATTCTAACGATAAATTAAATAATTTGAACTCTATAAAAAAAGATTTATTTGATAATGATATTCTTAGTAAAAATGATAATTTTATACATAATATTAAAAATAAGAGTGTAATATTTTATGGATATGATTATATTGACAAGTTTACACATAAACTAATAGATTCAATAAAGAGTTTTTGTAAAGTAACAATAATAGAAAAACAATATAATGACTTTAAACATAATGTTTATGAATTTGATCACATTGAAGATGAGGTTGATTTTGTTGCTAGTAAGATTTGTAATTTAATTAAAAATGGAGTTGATATTAAAAATATTAAAATATCAAATATAGATAATGAATATAAAACAGTAATTAAAAGAATATTTTATTTGTATAATATTCCAGTTAATTTAAGGGATGAGGAATCGTTATATTCAACAATAGTAGGTTCATATTTCGTTAAAAATTATGATAGTGATTTAAATCTACTAATTGATGAATTAAAGTCAAAATATGATTCTAAGATAGTTAATCAAATTATTAATATAGTTAATAAATATACTTTTGTTTCTGATAAAATGTTAGTTAAAGATATGATTGTTCATGACTTATTAAATACAAAAGTAATTAAGACTAAACTAGTTAATGCAGTTAACATTATTGATTATAAAAATTATTCTGATGGTGATTATATTTTTCTTATGAATTTCAATCAAAAAAGTATACCAGTTACACATAAAGATGAAAAATATTTATCTGATAATGATTTAGAAACTCTTGGTTTAGAAACAAGTATTGAGTTAAATAAAATTGATAAAAATATTACTATTAATAATATAAAATCTATTAAAAACTTAATAATAACTTATAAAAAGGAGTCTTATACCTCTGAATATTATCCTTCTAATTTAATAAATGAAATGAATTTAGATGTTGATTTTGGTTCTTCTGATTTTGAAGAATCTAACTTATCTAATAAAATTAAACTATGTAAATATTTAGATGATTACTATAAATATAATATTAAAAATCCTAATATGAGTATACTTTTAAATAATTATGATTTACCATATAAAGAGTATGATAATAAATATAATTATATTGATAGAAAATTATTTGAAAAACTAACTGATAACAAGCTTAACTTATCATATTCAAGTATGCAGTCTTATAATGAATGTTCATTTAAATATTATATACAAAATATTCTTAAATTAGATGTTTATGAGGATAAGTTTTCATCATATATAGGGACATTGTTTCATCATATATTAGAAATAGGTATTAATAATGAGATTGATGTAAAGAGTGAGATTTCTGAGTTTATTAAAGATAAAAAATTTAATAATAAAGAAAAATATTATATTGAGAAGTTAACAAAGGATATAGAGTTTGCTCTTGATACAATTAAAAAGCAACTTAATTATAGTAAGTTTAATAAAATTGTTACTGAAAATAAATTAGTTGTAATTAAAAATGGAAATATATCTGTTACATTTAAAGGCTTTATTGATAAAATGATGAGCTATGATGATGGTGTAAGAACTTTAGTTGCTTTGGTTGATTATAAAACATATGATGTGGATTTAAAAACTGATTTGATAGATTATGGTCTTAATTTACAACTGCCTATTTATTTGTACTTGGCTAGTAATAATTTAAAATCAGTAGAGTTTGCAGGTTTTTATATTCAAAAAGTATTACCTAGTGAGAAAAAATATAATAAAGATAAAACTCTTGAAGAACAAATGCGTGATAATATGAAACTCAGTGGTTATTCAAATAGTAATGAACATATATTAAAGTTATTTGATAGAACTTATGAATCTTCTGAAATAATTAGAGGTATGAAAATTAAAAATGATGGTAATTTTGGCACTAGTGCTCATGTATTAAGTACAGAGCAAATGAATGAATTAATTTCTAAGGTTGATAAACAAATAGATAAATGTATAGATAAAATTGATAAATGTGATTTTAATATTAACCCTAAAAATATAAATAACATTAATATTAGTTGTAAATATTGCAAATATAAAGACTTGTGCTATATGACACAAAAAGATGTTGAAGAAATAGTATTGCAGGAGGTTGAAACAAATGAAGTGGACGAATGAACAACTACAAGCTATTAATGATTCTGGAGAGAATATAATAGTTTCAGCAGGAGCAGGATCAGGTAAAACTGCTGTTCTTACACAAAGGGTTATTACTAAACTAAAAAATGGTATTAATATCAATAATCTTTTAATATTAACATTTACTAATGCAGCTGCCGCAGAGATGAAAGAAAGAATAAGAACTGCTATTAAAAAAGATTCTGAATTAACTGCTCAACTTGATTATATAGATTCCGCATACATTACTACATTTGATTCTTTTTCGATGTCTGTAGTAAAAAAGTATTATTATTTACTTAATATATCTCCTAATATTACAGTGCTTGATTCATCTATATGTGATACTGTTAGAAAACAATTGCTTGATGATATATTTGAAGAGTTATATGAGAAAAGAGATAAAAATTTTATAAAACTAATAGATGATTTAACCATCAAAGATGATAGTGCAATTAAAAAAAGTATTCTTGATGTTAATATTAAATTAGATAGATTAATTAATAAAGAAGAATATTTAAAAAGTTATATAGATGAATATTATTCTGATAAAAATATAGATAATCTTATTGATAAATATGTTTCTGAATTATTATTTAGAATAAATAAAATTAATTCATTATTAGAAGAAATGCAATATTATTGTGATGGGGATTATTATAATGATTATTATAAAACTTTTGAAAAATTAATTAATTCTAAGAATTATGATGAAATACTTGATAATATAAATGTTAAACAGCCTCGTTTACCTAGAAATAGTGAAGAAGAGCTTAAGAAACTTAAAGAAAAAATAACAAAAGAACTTAAGAATATTAAGTTATCACTAATATATAAAAGTACTTCACATATTAAAGAGACCTTATATATAACTAAAAGTTATAGTGCTTCAATTATAAATATAATAAATGAATTAGATAAAAGATTAAAAGAATATAAGAGTTCATGCGATGAATATGAGTTTAATGATATAGCTCAGATGGCTATTAATGTTGTTAAAAATAATAAGGTTGCTTTGGATGAACTTAAAAATAGTTTTAATGAAATAATGGTTGATGAATATCAAGATACATCTGATATACAAGAAACATTTATTAATCTTATAAGTAATAATAATGTATATATGGTTGGAGATGTAAAGCAGTCAATATATCGTTTTAGGAATGCTAATCCTGATATATTTAAAGATAAATATTTGAATTATTCTAATCATAATGGCGGCAAAAAGATAGATTTATTAAATAATTTTAGAAGTAGAAGTGAAGTGCTAGATGATATTAACGGTATATTTAATATAATTATGGACACAGATATAGGTGGAGCTGATTATAAAGCAACACACCAAATGATATTTGGAAATAGTACATATACTGAAAATCATCCTAATCAAAATTTTAATTTAGAAATTTACAATTATAAAAGAGAAGATAAAAAATATAGTTTTGCAGAATATGAAGCTTTTATAATAGCGAATGATATTAAAAATAAAATTAATAGTGGTTATCAAGTTATAGATAAAAAAACTTCTAAATTAAGAGAGGCTAATTATGGAGACTTTTGTATTCTTATTGATAGAAAATCTAATTTTGATTTATATAAAAAGATATTTGAATATTTATCTATTCCTTTAGTAATATATTATGATGAAAAGATAACTAATGAAAAAGATGTTCTTATAATAAAAAATATTATTGATATGGTTATTAAAATATATAATAATACATATGATGAAAAGTTTAAATATGATTTTTATTCCATTGCAAGAAGTTATTTATTTAATATGAGTGATAATGACTATGTGGAACTTTATATAAATAATAATTTTAAAGAATGTGATATATATAAAAAATGTAAATCTATAGCTGATAAATTAGATACATTAAATAATAGAACTATTATAGATGAAATTATATTTGAATTTGATTTTTATGAGAAGTCTATATTAATTGGAGATATTAAAAAAGTAATAGTTAGACTAGATTATTTGAAAACCCTTGGAGAAAATTTGTCTTTATTAGGATATGATATATTTGACTTTAATAAGTATTTAGAAGATATGATTATTAGTGATAGTGATATTGCTATATCAATGAGTGCTAATGTTTCAAATAATGTTAAACTTATGAATATTCATAAATCTAAGGGACTCGAATTTTCAATATGTTATTTTGCAGGATATTCAAGTAAATTTAATAGACAAGATATTAACAATCCAATTAATTTCGATAAAGATTTTGGTTTCATATTGCCTTTTTATGATGATGGCATTGGAAGTACAATAGTAAAAGAATTATATAAGATTAAATATAATCGTGAGGATATATCAGAAAGAATTAGATTATTTTATGTGGCACTAACAAGAGCTAAAGAAAAAATGATAATGGTATTAAACTTTTCGGATGATGATATTATATATGATGATAAGTTAAAGCTAGAATACAATTCGTTTCTAAGTATAATGGAATCAATAAAAGAAAAACTTAGTGATAAAATAGTTAATATTGATAATGTAAAACTAACTAAAGAATATAATAATAATCATTGTATAACTGAAGAAAAAGAAGTGTCTAATGAAGTATTAAATGTTAATGAACTTTCTATTAATAATGAAATAGTTAATGAAGACTATGCATCAAAGAAAATTAACAAGTTGTTAACGCTTGAAGAAGTTAAGACTCTAGAATATGGAACACATGTACATGAGCTGTTTGAACACGCTGATTTTAAAAATACTACTGATGAAAGAATATTAAAGTTCTTAAAACATTTTGATATAAATGGTTGTAAAGTTTATAAAGAATATGAGTTTATAACCCAAATAGAAAATACTGAATATCATGGAATTATTGACTTATTATTAGAATATAATGATCATATAGATATAGTTGATTATAAACTTAAAAATATAGATGATGACAATTATAGAAAGCAACTTCATATTTATAAAGAATATATAAGCAATATATCAAATAAAGAAATTAATACATATTTATATTCTATAACTGATGATATTCTTCAAAAAGTTAATTAAGCACTCTAGTGCTTTTTTGAATTGATTTTTAAAAGTAATTGTGTTTTTTATATAAATATAGTAAAATATATTTGAATAATGGAATACTAAGGAAGTGATATTGGTGAATTTGAAAATGTTTGGTAGTATGGGGTTTGCAATTTGTGCTTTGGGTTATTTATTACTAATTCTATTAATGTATTTAAACAAAAAAAGATTGGGTGATACTCAAAATAAAGTATTTTCAGTACTTTTATTACTTACCATTTTGTTAACTTTTAGTGAAATGGGATATGTATATGGTTTGTCTGTTATAGATGCAAAGCCTAAATTGACTGAGACTCTATGTAGAATATATACACTTGGTAATTTAGTGTGGATAAATTTACTTATGTTTTATATGATGACATTATTAGAAAAAAATAATGACAAAGAAAAAGAAAAAAAATATAATTTAGTTACTGCAATATTATTAATAGTTCTTGTTGTTATAATTGCATCAATTTCGCTTACTTTGCCAATTGATTATTCAAGTTCTAAAAGTGGGCTTTATAACTTTAGTGGACCTGCAACTGCGATAGTATATATAGATGGAATATTACTATTTATGGCTATGTGTTTAGCATTAATAATTGAAAATAAAAATATACCTGTTAAACAAAAGAAACCAATATATTTTTCATTTATAACTTTTGTTATATTTATAACAGTTCAATTAGTATTTGAGTATGATTATAATACTATATCGTTTATATTTGCATTTATGATTGCAACATTATATTTTACGATTGAGAGTCAAGATAGCAGATTAATAGAAGAATTAGAAGCATCTAAGGAAGCATCAGCAATTGCAGATAAGGCAAAGACAGAATTTTTACTTAATATGTCACATGAAATAAGAACACCAATGAGCACAATTCTAGGTTTTAGTGAGATACTAGCTAATGAAGAGCCATTAGATGAACAAACTGCTAAAAAAGATACTGAAAGCATACATGAAGCAAGTAATATGCTTATGGATTTGATACATGCAATATTAGATATTTCTGCATTAGAAAGTAACAAGGAAGTAGTGCTAAATGAAAATTATTATACTAAAAATTTAATATTTGATCTTGAACAAGAAATATTAAATTTGATTAATCCTGATATAGAATATAAAACCGTTGTTAATAATATTCCTAAAAAACTTAATGGTGATGCTAGAAAACTACATAAAATTATAATAAATATTTTAAATTATTTTATAATAGCAACTTCTAGAGGCAAAATCACATTAACAATAGATTCTAAAAAAATTGAAAACTTAGATTATGAGTTAATATTTAATATTAATGATAATAACTGTGGTATTAAAAATGAAGATTTTGAAATTCAATTTAATGATTTTGTTAAACTAGGTGATAATAAAAACAACTCTATTGACAATGATGAGTTAAGATTAATTATTGCTAAAAGATATGTAGAATTATTAGGTGGAAAGATAACATTTAAAAACGAAAAGAATATTTGTGACTGTAATATATCAATTGTTCAAACGTTAGTAGCAGATAATGAATATGATAACGTAGATATTGAAGCTTCAAGAGAAAAAACTAATGATGAAGTGCATGAAAATAAAAAAGAATTTATAGATGAAAAAAATAATTATGAACAAAAAGAAACTAAAGAAGATAATATTAATAATGATAATGAAATAGTAACCAGTAAAAACATTTTAATATTTGATAGTAATAAAATTAATCATAAAATAATAAATAGGCTACTTAAAGAGTATAAATTTAATATATTTAGTGCTTATTCTATTGAGGATTTAGAAAATAGAGTAAGGTTTAAAAAATATGATTTAATATTAATAGACAGTAGCTTATTTGACGAAAAACTTGAAGAAATAATTAAAAAATATAATGTTAATACCAAAATAATCGAGATGGGCGAAGAAAAAATGGAAAAACAAAGAGATTATATCAGTGATATTATTTACAAACCTATAAGCAAAGAGTCCATGGATAATATTGTTTTAAATTATCTTAGTGGAAAGGATGTGAAATAATGATATCAGGATTGATTTTGACATTAGGAAGTATATTTTTTATGCTTTTATTATTTATGGTATACTTCTCACAAAATAATCAAAAGACAATTGAAACTAAATTATATAAATATATGATAATAACAATACTTATTCTATTACTTACCGAAGTAGGATCAAGTACGATAATTTATTATTCAGATAATGACTTATTAAAAGTTGTGGCTTCAAGAATACACTGGTTTACTGGTTTTGTGTGGTTTTATTTGTTGTACTTTTACAGTATTACGTTTATTAGTGATATAGAAGTCGAATCATTTAAAAAATATATATTTTTAAATAAAAAAACTAAGATTATGACAATATTTACTATAGTTGTAGCTGTTATTTATATGTTTGTTCCATTTTCAAAATTAGATAAGGTTTCATACTTGCCTGGAACGGCATCATATTATGTACTTTCTTATTGTGCTATATCTATATTGTGCATTATTGTACACACATTTGTATATGGTAAGGCTATTAATTTTAGAAAAAGAATGGCTATTTATGCTCAAGCAACTGGGCTAGCGCTTGTAGTAACATTACAAATAATGTTTCCTGAAATTGCTTTTGAGGCTATTGGAGCGGCTATACAAATGTTTTTCTTATATTTTAATATTGAAAATCCTGATATAAAAAATGTACATGAATTAGAAGTTGTTAAAGACGATATTGAAAGATCTAATAAAGCTAAGTCTGATTTCTTATCAAATATGTCTAATGAAATAGTTCATCCAATGAATACAATTATTAATTATAGTGAAATGATACTTAAAGAAAAAGAATATAATGAAGAGATTACTAAAAAATATATAAGTGAGATATCCTCTTCTGGTAGTAGTTTATTAGATATAATCGATAATATATTAAATATATCAACATTAGAATCAAGTAATGATACACTTGATTTAAAAGAATATTCTATGGTTAATGTCTTAAAAGATTTAGTTAGTGTAATTCATACAAGATTAGGTGAAAAACAAGTTGAGTTTTTACTTGATATTGATAGTAATATACCAAGTAGATTACTAGGAGATTATAATAAAATATATCAAGTATTATTAAACTTATTAACTAATGCTGTTAAATATACAGATGTTGGTAAGATTAAATTAACTATAAAGTGTCAGAATTCTGCCGAAGGGTGTTTATTAATGATGAAAGTGTCTGATACTGGTTGTGGTATTAAAAAAGAAGATTATGATAAATTATTTGTTAAATTTAATAGATTGGAATCAGATCAAACAAAGAGAGTAGAAGGAACTGGACTAGGACTTGCTATAACAAAAAAATATGTTGATTTAATGAATGGTAATATATCTTTTGATAGTGAGTATGGAGCTGGTAGTACATTTTATGTTGATATAAAACAAAAGATAATTAATAGTAATCCTATCGGAGAAGTTGCTGATTTAGTTCAAACAAAAGAAAAAATTAAGAAAATAGATTGTTCTAAATATACTATATTAATTGTTGATGATGATGAATTGAGTTTAAAAGTTACAAAGAGAATTTTAGGAGCATATAATTTTAATATTGAGACATTATCTAGTGGTAGAGAGTGTATTTATAATATTAAGGCTGAAAAGCATTATGATATGATATTTATGGATCATATGATGCATAATTTAGATGGAATAGAGACTTTACATAAAATTAAGAAACTCGATGGTTATACAATACCGCCAGTAGTAGCATTAACCGCTAATGCTATAACTGGTATGAGAGAAATGTATCTTAATGAAGGTTTTGATGAATATTTACCTAAGCCAATAAGAACAGTTGAATTAAATAATTTGATATTAAAATACTTTGATAAAGAATAATTACACATAATATATGGATTATATGTATAAAATAAAACACTTTAATGATAATTAAGGTGCTTTAATATGTAAATAAATTGACTAGTATTAATAATTATTAGCAAAAAATATATTATTTCATAAAATAAATTAGGTGATTTTATGGCTTTAAAAGGAATAGTTATTGATCCGGGTCATGGAGGTTCTGATCCTGGGGCAGTAGCAAATAATTTAAAAGAGAAAGACTATAGTTTATTAATAAGTAAATATATGTATGATAGGTTTAAAGAGTTAGGCGTACCTGTAAAATTAACTAGGGATACAGATATAACATTATCACCTAGAGAAAGAACTAATAAAATTAAGAGTTTCTATGGTGATGGTAAAGATGTTATAGTAATATCTAATCACTTAAATGCAGGAGGTGGCGATGGTGCCGAAGTAATATATGCTTTAAGAAATTCATCGAATTTGTCTAAGAAAATACTTAATGAACTTGAGAAAGAGGGACAAAATATCAGAAAATATTATCAGCTGAGATTACCTAGTAATCCATCAAAAGATTATTACTTTATGCATAGAGATACTCCTAATAATGAAACAGTGATAGTTGAATATGGATTTATTGATAGTCCGGAGGATGATGTTGAACAAATTAAAAGGAATTATAAGGAATATGCAGAGGCTGTTGTAAGAGCAGTTGCTGATTATAAAGGAATTAAATATACAGCTCCACTAGGAAGTGACTATTATACTGTTAAGAAGGGTGACACTTTATGGGATATTGCTAATAAATATGGAACTACAGTTAGCAAACTTAAATCTTTAAATAATCTTAAATCTAATGTATTACAAGTTGGTCAAACATTAAAGGTATCCTCTAGTGAGAAGGAAATAATACCTGATGATTATTTAGTGTACAAGGTCAAGAATGGCGATAATTTATCTAAAATCGCTAAAGAATATGACACTACTGTAAGTACAATAATGAAAATTAATAATTTGAATAGTGATAAACTAACAATTAATCAACAATTACTTCTTCCTAAAACTAAAAAGACTGATGGTGAAAAAACATACACTGTTAAGAAAGGTGACACTTTATCACAAATAGCTTATGATAATAAGATTACTACTTCTGAACTTAAAAAAGCAAATAATTTGACAAGTGATTTATTAAAGATAGGTCAAGTTCTTATAATACCTTCTAAGTCAACTGGTGAGATTAATTATATAGTACAAAAGGGCGATAATTTATACACGATAGCTAATAAATATGATACTACAATAAGTGATATTAAAAAACTTAACAATCTATCAACAAATACTCTTCAAATAGGTCAAGTATTAAAAATACCTGGTTCTATAAACTACAATACATATATTGTTAAAAAAGGTGATTCTTTATGGAAGATAGCTAATAAATATGGTACTACTGTTAAGAATTTAATGACAGCTAACAACTTATCAACACCAACATTAAAAATAGGTCAGTCTCTATTGATACCAACTAACTAGTGCTTAAATGCACTTTTTTGTTTGTTTACACATTAGTGCTTTTAACAATTGAAAAAAAATATAAATGCTAGTATAATAAATATACGAATGGTGATTTATATGAAATTTTTGAATAAAGTTAAAAAAATCATGCTTTCTAAAAGAATAAAAAGTTGTCTTAAAAAGATTAAAGAATTCATTATTAAATATAAATATATTATTTTGATGTGTTTACCCTTTATATTAATAGACTTATTTACATTCTTATTAGGAAGTAGTGTTGGGTATGTTAATTATAGGTTTTATGCGCCTTTATTATTTGATCTTATATATATAGGATTATTTGTTGGTATTTCTGCTAATAGTAACAAAATAGCTAGTAGAGTATCATATTTAGTATTTGGTATTATATTTATTATAATATTCTTAGTAAATAATGTATACTTTTCACTTACTAAGACTTTCTTTGATTTTAGATTAATGGAGTCAGCAAGTGAGGGTGCGCCTTATTTCTTGGATACTTTAAAGAATTGTAATATCTTCGTATATATATGTTTTATAATAATAATTATTGCATTTATAATTGGATACAAAAATATTCCTATTAAGAAGAAAAATAACTATAAAAATATAGGAATAGTTATATGTTCTTTTGTTATACTACATTTATTTATTCCAGTTACTCTTGGACATGAAAATAAGGAACTTACTTGGTCAAGTTGGAAGAATCCTAGAAATATATATATATCTTTTAATGATAACAATAAAAGTATGAAAATCGCAGGTATATATGAGTATTCTATTAGAAACTTTTATATGACATTTTTAAAAACAAAGGAACAAGAAAATCAAGAAGACATAGTTTTCTTAGACGAATCTTATGCTGAAAAAGAATCAAATAAAAATAAATATACTGGAAAGTTTAAAGAAAATAATGTTATCTTTTTACAACTAGAGGGTATTGATAAATGGTTAGTTACTGAAGAGGATACTCCGACATTATATAATATGATGAATCACTCATATAATTTTACTAATCATTATTCATATTATAATGGTGGAGGAAGTACATTTAACTCTGAATTTGCTGTTAATACTGGATTTATAACTCCTCTTTCATATAATAAAAATGCTTATACATTTAATAAAAATAATTTCCCGAATTCTATGGCTCATATATTTAAAAATCTAGGTTATTCTGTAAATGCATTCCATATGAATAGTGGTGAATATTATTCTAGAAAAGTTAATTATTTAAATTGGGGTTATGATAATTATTATGGTCTTATAGATATGTTTGATTATAAAGATAAATCTTATGAACTTGATAGAGAATTAATTCTAAATGAAGACTTTAGTAAGTTAATGTTTCCTGATGAAGGAAACTTTGTAGACTATATTATTACTTATTCAGCACATATGCCATTTACTAATACTAAGGGTGTATGTAAAATGCTTTATAATGAAGATGTAGATAAAAAGATTGAAGAGATGAACTCTGAGATTGAAAACGAAGATGAAAAAATAAAGACTTTAGACTTTGTAGAAATGTCAGAAGAAGAGTGTGCTAGAAGACAGGCTAAGGAAACTGATTATATGGTTTCATTATTGTTAGATAAATTAAGAGAAAAAGATTTACTTGATAATACTGTTATAGTAACATATGCTGATCATTACTTATACACTATAGAAGATCAGTCAATTCTAGCTAAATATAAAGAAACTGATAATAACCTAATAAATAATACTCCTTTCTTTATTTGGAAAGATGGTATGAAAAAGAAAACTATAAATAAAGTAACTTCTCAATTAAATATTTTACCTACTGTATTAAATTTATTTGGTATTAGTTATAATCAAAATGATTATATTCAAACTGATGCATTAGATTCTGATTATGAACCAATGGTATTCTTTAGTGATTATTCATGGTATGATGGTAATGTTTATGTTTATCAAGGAGAAGTAACAAATGGCAAGAGTATATCAAATGAAGAACTTGAGAATAAAAACCACTTTATAACAAGAATTACTAAGAAGAATGATTTAACATTAAAATTTGATTATTTTAAAAAGAATAAATAAAAAATGAGTACAATTTATGTACTCATTTAAAATGGAAAAATTACTTTAAATAATATTATTGCTAGTACTATACAAAATACTGTATAAGTTATTTTTAGTAGTAGTGTACATACTATCAATAAATCTTTATTATTGATATGTTTTTTTAAATAGTTTAATGGTTTTACATAAAATATATTAGCAAGTCCTTCTGAATAAAATTGTTTTATATATTCTTTCATTTAAGCACCTGCCTTATTGTTTAAGTCATCTATTGTTACTTTACTTTCGTGTGGTATTGGTTTCCATGTAACATTCATGAATAGTGCTATATAAGTTGTGTATCTACCAATAATATCAAATGTTGGCCATGTAAGTGTAAATAGTATTTTATTTTTAAGAGACATTTTTTTGATTCTTTTATTTTCAATAATAAATATATATACTGCCATCCACATGTTTGAAAAATAAATTCCCATTCTCCATAGTAATCTATACCAAACAGCAAGAGCAAATCCTAGTAACATTGCTAAGTAACCTGGCCCTACATTAACTTCTATATCAGTTAGATTTCTTAACCATTTGGCTAGGAATGTATTCCCACTAAATACGCTACTTCCATATATACCGGTTGTATATGTGTAGCAAGAATATATTATAACTGAGAATAATAACCATCTACACAAGTTAATAAATGATATCGGTGTTAGTTGTGATAATGTATCAAATGATGCAAATCTATGTCTTATTGACTCTAATATATCTAACATAACATTTTTGAATGTTTTTTCTTTTTTTGCTTTTTTCTTATTTTTATTCCAGTTTGTTTTTAAAAATCTTTTACCAAAGAATATATTTATAAATAAATATGGGCCACTTTCAACGAATGCTTGTAAGTGTCCTTTTGACCAACGTAGTCTCTGCCTTAGAGCAACTTTTAAACTGATTGGTTGTTCATCAAAAAATTCTGCTTCATCTTGATATGTTATTTGATAACCTTGAGCAACAGCATCAGCAGTAAGAGCTCTATCTTCTGTTAATGATGTATAATGCCACCCATCTTTTACTATTTCATTTGAGAATAAAAAACCTGTTCCTTGAATATTTGTTGCAAGTCTAAGTACACTTCTTGCTCTATGGTTTGTTCTTATTGATCTTATCCAGTGTAATGCATATGTTGAAGCTATCCAGTTTTCATCAAAGTTTTTTGTATTTCTATATGATGTTATTATTTTCTCACCACTATCGAAGGCATCATTCATTTTAGTAATAAAATTTGATTTAAGAAGGTTATCTGCATCAAATATAAAATATCCTTCGAAACTATCTCTTTTATAGTCCTCTTCTATTCTATCTAATAGAAATTCTAATGCGTAACCTTTTGTTCTATGTGCATCATCAAATCTTTCATAACAAATAGCACCTTTACTTCTTGCAATTTCTGCTGTATTATCTGTACAATTATCTGCTACAACAAATATAGTATATAAATCTTTTGGATAATCTTGTTTATTTATGCTATCTATTAAATTACCAATAACTGCTTTTTCATTTCTAGCAGCAATTAGTATACCATATTTATGTTGCTTTTTTGCTGGCTTAAATTTTCTTGTGAAAAACATACCAATAACAAAGTAAAATGCTTTATGAAAAACCATTATACTTAGTATAATACCTATAATTTTATATATTTTATTTCCCGTAAAATAAAAGCTTCCTATTGCTGTTATTATATTGTTTAATATTTCCATATACTTCATCCCTTGTTTTTAATTATATCATGAATGTTAATAATTTGATAGATTTAGTATAATTCTTGACATACACCTGGATCTGGAGCGTAAAAGCAATGGCCTTTATATCTGCCAGTGTTTCTTTGCTTAAACCAAGTGCCTTTACATTCTTCTCCTTTTTTAGGACTATAAAACCATAATGCATTGGTTGCTGGATGATAGTATTCTCCTTTTAATACTCTTTTTGCGAGGCTTTTTTCTTTAGTTGTTGATTTTGAATTAAATAGATTACTTTTGACACCTACGAAAGCATTCTTTTGATATATTGCATCTGTTATACTTCTTATATTTTTAAAGTCAAGGCAGTTTGCAATAGCTCTATTTACAATTACATTACCTACCATAAGCATACCTAGTTCACCTTCTGCTTGTGCTTCAGCTCTCATTAGTCTTGCGCATAAATCTAGTTCTTTATTACTATATTTAATTAACATATTACTCACCTATATTATTGTATGCTTTAGAAGAAAATATGTATAAAAAGTTGATTTATTATAAACTTTATTATATAATTGAAATGTGCTTATTTATAGGGGTATGGTGTCAGTGGTAGCATGCCGGTCTCCAAAACCGTTGGGGAGGGTTCGAGTCCTTCTACCCCTGCCATTAAGAATATAACTCTAATTATAGAGTTTTTTTTATAGAGTTTTTTTATTTGGTTGTATGTTATACTTGTCTAGTAGGCGAAATACATGTCGGTTTTTATAAATAAATTATTGAAATGTTATTTAACAAATCCTTTTATTATTTTAACTATAATACTTGGTTTATTATCTACTATTTATAATAAGAAAATTATCGGTTGGTTTGTGGAACATTGACTAAAAAAACTTTAAATAAATTAAATGCTAAGTAAATAATCATCTAAGACAAATATTTTTATATTAAAGTTCAAACATAATATTATTGAATAAGTATGCAAAGTAATACTTATTGTTTCTATTTTAATTTGATTGCAACTTTTTATTTTACTAGTGTATTTATTATATTTTTATGTTATAATTAATATATACAATCTAAGGAGGATAGATATGGAAAGAGAAAGAGGATTTAAAATAATAGCTATTATAGCTTTAGTAGTTGCAATTGCTGGTTTGACTATTGGTTATGCAGCTTATACAGAAACTTTAAAAATAGATGGTGCGGCTAATGTTGATCCATCTAGTTGGAGTATTTATTTTAAAAGTGATTCTGATCTTAAAGGCTTAACTACAGGTTATGCTGTGGTAAATAAAGAGCCAACTTTAGAAAGCACTACTATTTCTGGTTTTGATGTAACGTTAAAGGCTCCTGGAGATTCTGTTAGTTATGTTTTTGATGTTAAGAATGCTGGTAATTTATCTGCAAAATTAAAAACATTTGTAGAAGGTACATTAACTTGTACACCTGCTGTAGGAAGTACAGTAAGTAGTGAAGATGCTAATAAATTATGTAATGAGTTAAAATATACTTTAACATATAGTGATGGTAAAAAGTTATCACCTAATGTTGATGTTTTGCCTATAGCTAAAGATGGTCAATCTGGAGTTCA
>HG000345.1:73160-85327 GCA_000436975.1 Clostridium sp. CAG:1000 | reverse complement strand
AAAGCTTTAAATTAAAATTAGAATGGCCAAGTGCTAGTACATTAACTGTTAATGATGAAGTTAAAATATCTATTGGAACAACAACATTAATTTATACACAAGATTAATTTAGAAAGGGAATAAAGAATGAAAAAAGGAAACAAAAGATCTTTAGTTATATTAACTATTATTATTTTTGTTTTACTTTTTGATTTATTTATTTTTAAAAAATTAGATAAATATAGTATATGTGCGTTTATATTTTTGTTAATTGGATTATCTTATTATTTAATAGGATTTAGAAAAGTAAAATCTAGATATGATAAAGATATTATATTAACAATATTTATTTATGTATTCATATACTATATTATTATTTATTTGAGTGGTTTATTTATAGGATTTACAAGAAATATATATAGCTTGAATTTTATTAGTATTATTAAAAATATATTACCTGTTTTAATTTTTATTACTTTGGTTGAAATATTAAGATATATATTAAATAGTCAAATTAAAGATAATAAGTGGTTGCTTGTACTTTCTTCTATTGTTTTTACTTTAATTGATACTGTACTAATTATTAAGGTAACTGATTTTGGTAATTTTTATAAAGTATTAAATACGTTTGGATTATTTGTTTTACCTAGTCTTAGTAAAAATATGTTTTTAACATTCCTTACGACTAAATCAAGCTATAAGCCATGTCTTATTTATAGATACTTAATGGAGATACCTAAATATATATTGCCTATAATACCTAACTTTGGTAACTATTTAGAGTCAGTATTATATATATTAGTTCCATTATTAATATTCTTGTCTATATATAACATATTTGATAAATTAAAGCGTAGAAATGTGATTATAAAAAATAAAAAAAGCATTGGTAATTATATTTACATAGTTTTAAGTGTATTCTTGATAGTATTAATATGTACATCAAGTGGTCTTTTTAAATATAGAACATTTGTTATAGCAACTGGTTCAATGACTCCTAATATAAATAAAGGAGATATGGTGATTATAGAGAATATTACTGAGGAAGAAAAGAAGAATTTAAGTGTTGGAGATATTATAGCTTTCAAAATGGATAATAAAACAGTTGTACATAGAATAATTAATAAAATTAATACTTCTAGTGGAGTATTTTACAGTACTAAGGGCGATAATAATAACTCACCAGATGGATATTTATTAGATATTGATAATATTGTTGGCCTTGAAAAGTTTAGAATTAGATATATAGGCTACCCAACTATAGCTATATATGACCGTATTAAAGGAGATTAAAATGAAAAAAAGTGATTTAACTAAAAATAATTATAAATTTTCTAGTAAAAAGTATTCTATCGTATTATATACATGTTTAATACTATTACTTGGTTGTTTCTCTGTGGTATTTTATATGCAAACCTTTATATTTAAGTCACAATCTTCTTTGATGTATAAAGAAAAAAGTATTGCTAACTACACGGTTAATTTAAAAAATAATGATTATTATGATAAAAATAGTTTATCCTCTGGTATGAGTTATATAGCAAGTCTTATTAAAAATATAGATGTAACATTTGATTATAACTTTATATCTAGTGAAGAGCTTAAATATAAAACTACTTATAGTGTTGATGCGATAACTAGGGTGTATGATGATACTGATAAAAAAGAAGTATTATATGAGAAAACTGAGAAATTAGTTAAGGATAAAACTATTAGTAAAGATAAATTAATGCATAATGATTTTTCTCAGAATGTTGTTATAGATTATCAACATTTTAATGACTTTGTTAAATCATTTAAAACTTCATACGGACTTACATCTAGTAGTGATTTAACTATTATGCTAAATGTTAAGACTAATGCTGAGAGTGATAAGTTTTCTAATAAAATCGATATAGATAGTACATCTTCATTGGTTATTCCATTAACTGAACAAACTATTAACATAAAGATGGATAGTAATGATATTGATAACTATAAGACTATATATGAGGATAGGGGATTTAAGGACTTAAATATTAAGTATTTAGTAGCATTTATATTATCTATATTATTAGAGTTATTCTTTGTGATATCTTTAATTAAGGCAATTGTTTCTGTACTAAAAGAAAGATCTAAATATGACATTATATTAAAAAAATTACTAAAGGATTACGATAGTATTATAGGTAATGCCCAAAATAAGATAGATGAGACTGATTATAAAGTATTAAATATGTCTTCATTTGAAGAACTAAGAGATATACATGATAATTTAGGTACTCCAATTATTTACAATGAATTAAAAGAACATAAATCTGCTGAGTTTGTTATTATTAATGACAATATAATTTATAAATATATACTAAATGAGAAAGATGTTTGTAATGGAGGAAAAGGTGGCAAAAAGGAAAAGTAACACTAAAAAAATTATATATCCTTTAGTATTTGTTTTCTTAACTGTATCAATTTTATTACTGACAATAGGATTCTCTGCCTATTCAACTTCTTTAGCAATTGATGGTAAGGCACTGGTAAGGCCTTTAAAAGAGTCGAGGATAACAGATGTTAAGATTTATAAGACTACTAATAATGGTGTTGTTTCATACATTGATTATACAGCATACAATTTAGTTAGTGATATAACTCTTAATAATAAGAATTCTACCGTTACTTATGATATTACAATTACAAATTTATCTTCTGATAATTTAATAATAACTAAAGTAGAAAATCAGGTTTATAGTAACTCAAATATTGAATATGTTTTTGATAATATGGAAATTAATAAAACTAAAATTAATCCTGCGAGTCAATATACATTTAAGATAACATTTAAATATAAAACTAATAACATTACTAATAAGGACTTAAAATGTATATTAATGTTTACATATAAGAAAGTTCCTGAGTATACACTAAAGGTTAAATCACTTGATGATAGCGATATTAAGTTGATTGCTACTGGTAATGAATACACTTCAAAAAGTAGCATTGAACATGTATTTGATGAAAATACTAATGTTAAATTAATTGTTAGTAAAGATGGTTACTATACTGAGGAATTAAATATACTTATGAATAATGACATTAGTAGGGAAATTGAACTTAAGGAAAGAAATAAATATACAGTGATAGTTAATCCTATTCCATCTGATTCAGTTGTGACAATATATAAGGGTAGTGAGGTTTTAAAAACTGGAATAGGAACTCAAAAAGTGCTAGTATATGATGAAGATGAAATAACATATAATGTGTCTAAATATGACTATAAAGAAATAAATGAAAATATTAAAGTTACAAAAGATGAAAATTTAACTATTAATTTAAATAAAAATGAAGAAAATACTATTGTTGAAAGTCAATAATAGTATTTTTATGTAAAGGAAAGTGTGTATTTATATTATAAATGCATACATTGTGCTATAATTAAGTAGGTGAATAACATGAAGTTTAACTATAAAAATAGTAATGTTAATTATGAATATTATGATAATAATTCTAAAATAAGTTTAGTTTTTTTACATGGATGGGGTCAAAATATACAAATGATGATTCCTCTTGCTAAACCGTTTATCAAAAAGTATAATTGCATGATTATTGATTTACCT
Source organism: Clostridium sp. CAG:1000 (assembly GCA_000436975.1). Classification (GTDB taxonomy): domain Bacteria; phylum Bacillota_I; class Bacilli_A; order RF39; family UBA660; genus CAG-1000. Next base: position 81,758 of record HG000345.1, on the reverse strand, counting down.
GGATTTGGGGATAGTGAGGAGCCTCGGGAAGTATATACAATATATGATTATGCTGAGATGGTTAACAAGTTATTAACAAGTGAAAAAATTAAAAATCCTATTATAATAGGACATTCTTTTGGTGGTAAAATTGCGCTTGTTTACGCTACTAAATATAAAACAAATAAGATAGTTTTGATTGCAAGTCCATATAAAAAGAAGATAGAAAAAGATAATTTTAAATTAAAGATATTAAGATTTTGCAAAAAGGTGCCTTTATTGAATAGACTAGAAGGCATCGCTAAAAAATATATTGGTTCTACTGATTATAAAAATGCTAGTGAAATGATGAGAAAGGTTCTAGTAAAACATGTTAATACTGATATAAGTGATGAAGTTACTAAAATAAAGTGTCCGTCTTTATTAATCTGGGGAACTATGGATGCTGCTGTATCTCTTGAAGATGGTAAACAACTAGAAAAATTAATACCTAATGCTGGACTAGTTATTTATGATGGATGTACACATTATGCTTATTTAGAGAGATTAAATCAAACAATTAATGTATTAAGAAGTTTTATTGAAAGTGAGGAATAAATATGAGAACATACTTTATATTATCATTAATACCATATTTTATTTATATTGTGTGTAAAAGTAAAAAAGCAATGCATATGCTTCAACAAAATTGGTATAATGACGGGAATAGATATTTCAAATGGATACTTGATAATGTTGATAAGGTATTTATTACTTTTGATGTTATGTTTGTATTTTTTGCGTTATTTAAACTTATTAGTTTTAATGCTTCAGTAATTATATTTGCTATTTTTTATTCAGTGGTTACTATTATAAATAATAAATTACTTAAAAAAGAGCAAAATAAAAAGCCGCTTGTAATAACAAAAAGAATTAAAAGATTATATGCCACATTATTAATTCTTTATGCTATTGCAATTGTACCAATACTATATGATTTTGTTGAAGGTAGAATATATGGCTATTATATATATTTAGGATTACTTGTATATTTTAATTATTTTATGGTATTGCTTGCTAATATTATTAATAAACCTATAGAGGGGTTGGTGTTCTTACATTATAAAAATATAGCTAAGAATAAAATTATGTCTATGCCTAACTTAAAGAGAATTGGTATAACTGGAAGTTATGGTAAGACTAGTACTAAGAATGCCCTTAATGATATTTTGAATGTTAAGTATAATTCATTTGCAACACCTAAGAGTTTTAATACAATGTATGGATTATTTAATGCCATTAATAATTATATGGATAAATTCAGTGAAGTATTTATAGCTGAAATGGGCGCTTTTAAAGTCGGTGAGATTAAAGAAAAGGCTGAGTTTGTAAAACCTGAGTATGCTATTTTAACTACAATAGGTACTGCACATTTAGAAAGCTTTAAGACTCGTGAAAATATACAAAAAGCTAAATTTGAATTAATTGATTCATTACCTTCTAATGGACTTGCAATATTAAATAAAGATGATGAATATCAAACAAGTTATAAAATTAAAAGCAAATGTCATGTTAAATGGGTATCTACAAAAGATAAAACTGCTGATTTATACGTTAATAAAATTAAAGTATCTAGTAATGGAACTAAATTTACTTGTGTATTTAAGGATACAAAAAAAGAATATGAATTTGAAACTAAATTGTTAGGTATTGCTAACATATATAATATTTCTGAGGCTATACTTCTTGCATATAATTTAGGCCTTGATATTGAACAAATACAAATTGGTGTTAAGAGAATTAAAACTATAGAACATAGATTAGAACTTAAAAAGTATGGCAATATCAATATAATAGATGATGCTTATAATTCTAATCCTGTTGGCTCTAAAATGGCAGTTGATGTATTAAATTTAATGGATGGTAAAAAGATAATAGTGACTCCTGGTATGATAGAACTTGGTAGTGAAGAATATAATGCAAATATGGAGTTTGGTCGTCATATTGCTTCTGTGTGTGATGAAGTAATTCTAATAGGAGAACATCAAACAAAGCCAATACTAGATGGTCTTAAAAAAGAAAAATTTAGTGACAAAAAAATTCATATATTAAATGATGTTAAAGACGCATTCCCGTTAATGAGAAAGCTAAGTGATAAAAACACATATGTATTACTTGAAAATGATTTGCCTGATATTTTTAATGAGTAGGAGGAGAGTGTTATGAAAATTAAAGTAGGAGTAATTTTTGGTGGTCAAACAGTTGAACATGAGGTGAGTATTATCTCCGCGATTCAAGCAATGGAAAATCTAAATAAAGATAAATATGAAATAATTCCAATTTACATTGCTAAAAACAAAATATGGTATACAGGGCATCCTTTGATGGATGTTGAGTTTTACAAAGATTTTGAAAACAACAAAAAATATGTTTCACCAGTAGTACTATGTAAAAAGAAAAATGAGTTCTTTTTACAAAATACTAAAGGATTATTTAGAAAAGAATTAACTGATTTAGATATTATCCTTCCAGTGGTACACGGAAATAATATTGAAGATGGTACTTTAGCAGGCCTTCTTGAAACAATTGGTATTCCTTATGTTGGTTCTCATGTTATTGGAAGTGCGATTGGTCAAGACAAAGTTATTATGAAACAAGTTATGGAAAGCGCTTCTTTACCAGTTGTTGACTATACATGGTTTTTTGATAATGAATATCTTGAAGACAAAGATACTATATTAAAAAATATTAAAAATGTTGGTTATCCAGTTGTTGTAAAACCAGCTACTCTTGGTAGTAGTGTTGGAATAACTTTGGTTAAGAGCGAAAAAGATATTGAAAGTGCAATAGAAGAGGCTATATCATATGATAATAAGATAGTTGTTGAGCAAGCAATTAATAATCTTATAGAAGTTAATTCAAGCGTTCTTGGTAATTATGAATTTCAACGTGTAACACCATTAGAAGAAGTAATGGGTCTTGATGAAATATTAAGCTACAGTGACAAATACTTAGGTGGTTCAAAAGGTAGTAAGTCTTCATCAAAAGGGATGGCTTCTACTAATAGAATTATTCCAGCTAGAATTTCTAAGAAGCTAACAGAAGATATTCAAGATACTTCTAAAAAGGTATTTAAATTATTTAATTTAAGTGGTGTGTGTAGAATAGATTATTTGATTGATTCTAAAAACAATAAATTTTATGTTAATGAGCCTAATACTTGTCCAGGAAGTTTATCATTTTATTTATGGAAAGAGGCTGGACTTAGTTATTCAGAATTATTAGATGAAATGATTTCTATAGCAATTAAAGAATATAAAAATAAACAAAAGAAGATTATGTCTTTTGATTCAAATATATTAGATGGATTTAATGGTTCAAAAGGATGTAAAGGATTAAAGGGATTAAAAAATTAATCCCTTTTTACTTATTATAAATCATTTCTATTTTTCCTTTTTTATTAGTTGAATTTAAAAGATTATTATCAGTTAGTAATTTTACAACTTGTTTAGTTACTCCTTTATTTCCATCAATAAGTGTTGCGGATGGAAATTCTTCACTTATGTATTTTTTTGCATATGGATAATGTGTACAACCTAAAACAATAGCATCTATATTATAGTTTTTGTACTTACTTAAAAGACTAGATACCTTTTCCTTTATTTGTTTTTCTGTTCCAAACTCAATTGTATCTGCTAGGCCATCGCATGGTAATAAATATATTTTTTGATTTTCTTTTTTATTATTTATGACAAGTTCATGTGTTCTTTCTGCATTAATTGTGCCTGGTGTTGCCATTACTATTGTGTTTTTAAAATCTTTATCACATGCTACTTTAATAGCTGGTTCTGTGCCAACAAAAATTGTGTTTTTATATTTTTCTCTTAACATTTTAATACATTTAGTCGTTGCTGTATTACAAGCTATTACTATTAATTTAACATTCATGCGTAGTAATTTTTCAACAATGTTACAAACAATCTCAAATAATTCATCTAAGGTTTTATTACCATAAGGATTGTTTTTTGAGTCTGCATAATATACAAAGTTTTCATTTGGTAATGCTTTTTTTAATTCATTTAGTATTGTTATTCCACCTATGCCTGAATCGAATACACCAATTTTATTATTATTCATAATATACCTCGTTTATCTAATTATACCACAATAATATGTCTAATATTGTTATAAATATTTTAATTATAATAATTAAATGGTAAAATATATGTGTTAAGTTTTGTAAATAATAATAAATTTAATTAGGAGAACTTATGGAAAATATAATTAATTCAATAATAGATCTGTTTGGCGGATTACTTTCTTTAAAATTTGGAAAAGAATTACTTGTTTTTATAATATCTTTACTTCCAATTTTAGAATTAAGAGGTGGCCTTTTAGCCTCATCATTAATAGGGCTTGATCCGGTTAATGGGTATATTACTGCGATAATAGGTAATACTATCCCCGTTCCTTTAATCTTACTTTTTATTACTAAGATATTAGAATGGATGGATAAAAGCAAAGTTAATTTTTTTAATAAAATATCTAAATGGCTAAATAGTAAAGTTGATAAAAATAAAGATAAAATAGAAAAATATGGTTATTTAGGACTAATATTATTTGTTGGTATACCTCTTCCTGGTACTGGTGCATGGACAGGATGTTTAATCGCTTCAGTTCTTGAAATGGATAGAAAAAAATCCTTTCTAGCTATAATGTTAGGTATAATCATGGCAAGTATTATAATGATGTTTTTATCTTATGGTATCCTTGGAAATTTAATAAAATAAAAACAGTTAATGTAACTGTTTGAAAATATTTCCTAATGAATCATTTATAACTAATGAGGCAATATCACAATATTTGGTATTACTTCTATTTAATATGACTAAATTTTTACCTTTAAATAGTTTTATTAAACTACTTGCTGGTTCTACGAGAAGTGACGTTCCCGCAACAATTAATGTATCACATGTACTTATTAAGTGTATTGACATATTTAATATGCTTTCATCAAGCATTTCGCCATATAAAGTAACATCTGGTTTTATAATACCTCCACACTTACATTTTGGAATGCCTATACTATTAAAAACGTACTTTGCATCATAGTATTTACCACATTTAATACAGTGGTTATTATATATGGTGCCATGTAATTCATAGACTTTTTTATTTCCTGCTTTTGTATGTAAACCATCAATATTTTGAGTAATTATTCCTTTTAATTTACCTTTTTGTTCTAGTTTTGTCAAATAATTGTGTATTATGTTTGGCTCACTATTTAAGCAATTTAATTTATCTTTATAAAATTTGTAAAATTCTTCTGTATTATTATAAAAAAAATTGCTACTTAAAATAAGTTCTGGCGGATATTTATAATTTAAATTATAAAGTCCATCTTTGCTTCTGAAATCTTTAATACCACTTTCTGTTGATACACCAGCCCCACCAAAAAAAACTATATTATTTGATTCATCAATTATTCTTTGTAATTCATCTATTTTTTTCATAATATTATTATAATACTTTTTTAATTATTTGTAAAAATTAATTATTGTGCTATAATCTACATGGAAGTGATTTTATGGTTATAGCATATTTAATTACATTTTTATCAGGTGTTTCATTTTTTATTGGATACTTGGTTACAGTATTACTTAATAATAATAAAAAGTTAGTGACTTTTTCTTTAGGCTTTTCATTCATTATTATATTTGGGCTAATAATATTTGATTTGTTGCCAGAATGTTTAGAACTTGTTGATAATAAATTAATTATATTACTTTATGCTTTAATTGGTATTGTTTTATTAAAACTATTAGATTTATTTATACCTGATCATGAACATAAATCTAATAAAAAAGATCATATGAAACATATAGGAGTAATTTCTTTTATAGCACTATTTATACACAATATAATCGAGTCTACTGCGATATATACAGCAAGTTTAACTAATACTTCTTTAGGATTAATGATGGCAATTGGTGTTAGTTTTCATAATATACCTCTTGGTATACAAATATCATCAATGATTAAAAATAAAAAAGAGAAGTTATTATTAATAACTGGGTTAACATTTTCTAGTTTAGTAGGAATTATAGTATTGAACTTGTTAAAAATTACACTTAGTGATGGGGTATTGTGTGTGTTAATTTCAATTACTTTAGGAATGCTAATTTATATTTCATTATTCGAATTATTATGTGAAGTAAAAGAAAATATTAAAAAGAAAGAATTACAACTAGGAATATTCAGTGGTATTGTTCTTGTTATAATAAGTGAGCTAATATGAAAAAAAATAGATTAAATATAGTTTATGAAGATAAACACCTATTAATAGTTAATAAGCCTGGTAATTTGTTAACAATTAATACTTCTAAAAACGAAAAGAATTTGTATAGTGAGGTATATGATTATTTACACAAAAAGAATCAAAAAGTATTTATTGTAAATAGACTTGATAAAGATACCTGTGGTATAGTTGTTTTTGCTAAAAGTGAAAAAGTTAAAAATATGCTTCAAGATTCTTGGAATAATGTGACAAGAAAATATATTGCGGTTGTTCATGGAAATAGTGAAAAAGAAGGTATAATAAAATCATATTTAAAAGAAACTAAAACATTATACACTTATAGTAGTAGTGATAAGCATGGCAAATATGCAGAAACTAAATATAAGAAAATAAAATCAAATAATAAATATTCTTTGTTGGAAATTACTCTTAAAACAGGTAGAAAGAATCAGATAAGAGTACATATGAAGGATAACAACACACCGATTGTTGGTGATAAAAAATATGGTATAAATGATGAATATAAGACTATGTTTCTTTTTGCAAATAGGATATCTTTTTATCACCCGGTAACTAAGGAATTAATTGATATTGAACTTGATATTCCAAATGAATATTTAAATATAATTAAAAAAGGAAATTAATTCCTTTTTTCTTTCTTTAATAATTTAGCATGTAATACCATTTTTTCTTTTTTGTTATAACATGTAGATAATGTTAATATTGTATCTTTTTCACTGACTTTGGCATTGAAATAATAAACTGATCTACTTTTTAATTTATTTACGAATTCTTTGAATTCTTCATTGCTTTCAAAATTTGTTTTAATGTAGTAACTTTCTGTTTCTATATGATAAACACTAAATATTTGCCATAGTGTGTTTTCAGTTTCTGTTGATAATTTTATTATATGATTATTTTTGTTATTATACCAATCTTTTGTAAGGGTATTTTTTAATGTGCCAAACATTGTTTTGTCTTTTCTTGCATGCGCATAAATTATATTATTTTTGCCAAGCTTATTTATGTCATTTCTATAGTCTAAGAATACCCAACCTGCATCTGTATATTTTTTATCAAATGATCTTGTTAAATAGTATTTATTATCATTTGATTGTACGAATGGATAATTGATATTTGTACCCAATACTTGTATCCAACCTTTAGTGTCTTTATTTTTCTTTTTTAATTCCGTAAAATCTACATTTATTAAATCAGTTTTTATATAGGTCCAGTAAATGCTGTCTTTTGGTTCATTTTCGGGATTTACTGCTTCACCTTCGGTTGATGTTGTTATTGTAGCATCACTATTAATATCATTTATGTTATCATTTGTTATTTTATTATCTTTTTGCCAATCAATTAAATTAATAGCAGAGTACACAAAAGCAGTTGTGCTTATTAATAGCAAAACTGCTAATAAACAATTTTTCTTTTTTAATTTTTTTACTTTTTTTACGTTAGCCATATATTAAGTATACAATAAATTAAATAATAAATAAATACTATGGTTCTAAAATATCAGGAATTTCTATTTTTTCTTCTGTGCTTTCTTCTGCGCTTTCTTTTGTGTCTTCTTCACTTTTAGTTTCGACTTTTGGAGAATAATATACCGTAGAGGTTGGCTCAGTCCCTTTTATAAATAAATGCGTTTGAACTTTCGATGATGGAGTTGATGCATTTGGCAATTTTGGAGGGTTAGTTCCAACTACTACTTTTGATTTAACTATTCCTGATGGTATATTAAATGTCGAATTCTTTTCCATTACTTTTGTTACTATCGCTTTTTGTATTTTGGTTCTTTCACTCCATGCATGGCTTGATGTGTTATAAGTCTTTTTAGTTAAATTATCATATCCATACCATATTGCTACTGAATAATCTTTTGTAAATGTTACAGTCCATGCGTCTTGTATAACGTTATTTGAAAGTTTTAATTTTTTTAATGTGTTTGAGTCATAACTACTTGTACCAGTTTTAGTTGATATTTCAGTGCCTTCAACTTTTATTGAAGAGTTTGTTACTTTTTTTAGCATTGATGATATCATATAAGCAGTTGTATCTTTCATAACTCTTTTCTTTTCAAAGTTAAAATCAACTACATCATCTTCACTACCATTTTTATATACAATTTTATTAATACTGTGTGCTTCGGTAAAGTATCCGCCGTTTCCAAATGCGCTGTAAGCATTAGCCAGTTGTACAGGGCTAACTCCAGTGAATCCACCGATTGAATGAGCTTCGTTAATGTATCTTGAACTTCCTAGATATTCTGGTGTTATACCTAATGAAGTAACAAATTTATCTATTTTTGAATTACTTAGTTGTTGAAATGCTTGAAG
>HG000345.1:0-73112 GCA_000436975.1 Clostridium sp. CAG:1000 | reverse complement strand
CACATGTGTTTCTTGATCTTACAAGGCATTGTTCAAGCGTTAAGAAACCTTGATATTTACCATCTACATTTCTCATTGTTCCGCCGCCGGTATAGTTGACAGGTTTATCTATAAAAGGAGTATATGTTGACCAATTTTTATATTCTATGCCTGGTCCATAATCAAACAACGGTTTAGCCGTACTACCTGGGTGTCTTTTAATTTGAGTTGCATAGTTTAGTGACATTGCGCTGTTTTTATTTCTACCGGCTCCTACTGCTATAATTGAACCAGTATTATTGTCAATTATTCCTATACCAACTTGAACTTTATCGTCTTTAAATTTCCAATTCTTATAGAAATCCTCTATAACATCTTGTTTGTCAGACATTAAGGTTGTATATATATCCATTGAAACTTCATATGGGTTATCACCAGTTCTATCAATCACTTCTTGGATAACAGTGTCTACAAAGCCTTGATATTTATTTATGCTTTTATCGGCTTTCTTAATTATGTTCTCTACTTTTACTTTTTTAGCTTGGTTTGCTTCACTTTCTGTAATATACCCATGTCTTAGCATCAAACTTATTACTTCGTTTTTTCTTGCGGTTGTTTTATCTGGATTAATATATGGATCATATTCCCCTGGTGCTTGAAACATTCCTGCAATTACAGAAGCTTCTACTAAGTTTAAATTAGTAACATCTTTCCCAAAGTATGTTTTAGCAGCTTGCTCAACCCCATAACTTCCTGCACCTAAATATGGGGCGTTTACATAAAATTCAATTATTTCTTCTTTTGAATAGTCTTTTTCAATTTTAAAAATTGACATATATATATCAGTAAATTTTCTAACTATGCCATCAAATCCTTTTGTTTCTGTACTTGTAAAAGTATTTTTTGAAAGTTGCATAGTAAGTGTACTAGCGCCACCACCATCTACTCCTTTTACATAACTCATTCCAGCTTTTAAAAATCTTGGTATATCAAATCCATCATGTTCAAAGAATCTTGAATCTTCAGTTGCGATAATAGCATCTATTAATACTTGTGGAAGTTCATTATATTTAATTAATTGTCTTTTTTCTGTACCAATTGTCGCGATTAAATTTCCTTTGGAATCATATATATTTGATGATTCCTTTCTATAAAGTAAATCACTTTTAAATTCAGGAGCGCTAACATATATATAGTATATAAAACCACAGAATGTTATGCACACTAAAAATAAAATAACTTGTAATGTTATTTTTAAAACTTTTTTCTTTTTTTTATTTTTTATTTGTTTTTTCTTCATCATAATTCCGTCCATCTAAATATTATACACCATTTATCTATATTATTAACAATAAATTTCAAAATATAATCAATTTATTTATATTTGATAAATTATTAAAAAGTGATATAATGTATATATCAAAAAAAGTGAGGAAGAATATGCTAAAATGTGTTGTTATTTATAATCCGAATAGTGGAAAATTAACTAACCGTTCTAATTTAAAAAAAATATACAAGATACTTGAAAATTATGAGTATGATACTGAAATAATATATACCGAATATAAAGGACATGCTAAAGAAATAGTTAAAAAATTGAAAAATGTTGATTTGTTACTTTGCGCTGGTGGAGATGGGACATTAAATGAAGTAATTGCTGGTAATATTGAAAGAAAGAAACCTATATTATTAGGACATTTACCTTTAGGAAGTGTTAATGATGTAGCACATATGTATGGAATGAGTGGAAACACTTCTAAAAACATTGTTATGTTACTAAATGGGGTTCAAAAGAATATAGATGTTTGTTTAATAAATAATAATCCATTCGTGTATGTTGCTTGTATTGGGGCTTATGTAGATATTTCGTATGCCACTCCTAGAAAGTTAAAAGAAAAGTATGGTAGACTTGCATATGTAATGTATGGAATACAACAATTAAAGCAAAATCTTCAGTTTTATAATATTAAATATACAATTGATGGACAAACTTTTGAGAAAAGAGTTTCATTCATATTTATAACTAATAGTAATAGAGTAGGTGGTGTTCCTAATATTTATCCTGATGTTAAACTCGATGATAATAAATTTGAGGTATTATTATGCGATATTAAAAATAAATGGGATATTATTAAAGCACTTCATTATTTAAAGAGAAGAGAAATGAATGATATTCCTGGATTTACATATTTCAAAACAGATAATATTAAATTAGAATTTGATAAAATACCACCAGCCTGGTGTATTGATGGAGATGAATTACCAACTGATACTGATATGTTTGAGATAAAAATTAATAAAAGCAATACTATGTTGCTTCCAAGTAAAAATGTTGATAAATTGTTTGAAGAATTAGAAGATGAGGAAGATAATTAACTTTACAAATAGTAAAGTTTTTCTTTTAAAAAAATTATAAATAGTTTATAATATTAATATAATAGGAGGCAAGCATGTTGAAGGCAATTGCGTTATTAATAGTTGGATTTGTTCTTTTGATTAAATGCTCTGATATATTTATAGATGCGATTAGTTCTATTGCAACTAATTTTAAAATGTCTAAGATGATGAGTGCTTTAACAGTTGCTGCTTTTGGTACATGCGCCCCAGAGCTTGCCATTTCATTTAATAGTATTGCTAGTGGTAGTGGAGACATTGCTCTTGCAAATGTTTTGGGAAGTAATATTGTAAATATTTTATTAATTGTTGGACTTGCTGCTTTTATAAGTCCAATCAAAGTAAAAAATGATGTTGTTAAAAAAGAATTACCTATTTTGTTAGTAGTAACCTCAATGTTTACTATAGCTATTCTTTCTCATTACATCGGAGGAATACCTGAGAATTTTATTCTTAATAGAATTGATGGATTACTATTTATTATCTTCTTTTTGGTATTTATATTTTATATAGTATCGTCTGTTAAGGCAAAGCAAGGATTTCTTGAATATAGTAAACCTAAATATAATATGCTAGTATCAATATTATTAGTTATTGTATGTTGTATAGGAATAGTTTTTGCTAGTGATATAGTTGTTGATAATGCTAGGAATATAGCGAGTCTATTAAATGTAAGCACTAAAATTATAACTATGACGGTTGTTGTAATAGGCACATCTCTTCCGGAAATGACTATGACTGTTATTGCCGCTAAAAAAGGAGAGTTTGATATAGCTCTAGGTAACATAATTGGAACTAATATATTTAATATTGGAATTGTTCTTGGCTTACCACTTCTTATATATGGGGGGTTTACATCTTCTAGTTTTAACCTAATAGATATTATGGCTGTTCAAGTATCTGCTTTTGCATTATATTTCTTTTCCTCAAATGATAAGGTTTTAACAAGAGTAGAGGGAAGTATTATGATTATGTTGTTTTTAATATATTATGGATATATATTAATATATTGATTTGCAATATATTCTTTTTTTTTGTATAATATTATTGCGATAGTGAGGTAATAAAATTGAAAAGAAAAGATGCTAAAAAAGTTAAAGATATAGATGGATTACATAATATATTGATCGATTTAAAACCAAGAAGATGTGACTCTGATGTATATATTAATCAAAAGATTGATATGACTAATTTAATCAAATTTATAGAAAAGAAAAAGAAAGAAAATAATGAATATAAAATAACATATTTTCATGCGATAGCTATGGCTTTTGCTAAGGTATTTTATAATAAAAAACTTTTAAATAGATTTATTTGTGATAGAACAACATATGAGAGAACAGAAGTAGTTATAGCGTTTGTAGCTAAAATTGCATTTGATGATAAAAGTGATGAAGTTATGATAAATATTAAAGTTGATAAAGATGATAATATTTATGATATTAGTAGAAAAATATCTGAAAAAGTAAATAAAATAAGAAATAGCAAAGAAACTAAAAAAGAAAATACAAATAATGTTGTTGACTTTGTGGGATCTCTTCCAAAGTTTATTAGGGTGCCTGTTGTAGGGATATTTAAATATTTGGATAAAAAAGGAATGTTACCTGAATCATTTACTAAGGATAACTTGTATTATAGTTCAATTATATTATCTAATTTAGGTACTTTAAAAATTGGTTCTATTTACCATAACTTAGCTAATTTTGGCACTAGTTCTTTTTTGGCAACAATTGGTCTAATACACAAAGATAAGGTTGTAGACAATGATGGTATGGAAAGAGTTGTCGATATTTGTGATTTTGGTATAAATTGTGACGAGAGGGTAGCTGATGGATATTATTTTGCTAAAGCTATAAAAATGTTTGAATATATAATAGAAAATCCTAAATTATTGGAGGATAAGGCTTGTGAAAAAATTGAAGTTAAATAAAAAAGAAAGACCATGGGTCAAATATTATAACAAAGATAGGATAAAACCAAATTTGACTTATAGTAATACATCTATGACTGGCTATTTACTTGAAGCTGTATCAAGATTTCCTGAATATATAGCTTATGAATATTATGGTAAAACATGTACTTATAGAGAACTATATGAAAAAATAAGGAATACTGCAAAATGCTTAAGGGCTCAAGGTGTAAAAGATGGTGATAAAGTTACTATATGTATGCCAAATACTCCTGAGGCAATTATAATGTTTTATGCTATTAATATGGTGGGAGCCATTGCTTCTATGATTCATCCCTTGTCAGCTGAAAATGAAATAGAACTTTATTTAAATGAATCTGAAAGCACTTTTCTATTTGTACTTGATATGGTATATGATAAAGTACATAACATTATAGACAATACAAAGGTTAAAAAGATTGTTATAGGGTCTGTAGGAGATAACTTAAAAACTATTAAAAAGATATTATATAAATATAAATCACATGGAAAGATACCTAAGATTGAACTTACTGAAGATATAATGACTTGGAAAGAATTTTTGAATTATGGATATGATTATGATGGGGAATATGCTTCATTAAAAGGTCCGAATGACCCAGCTGTTATTCTTTATAGCGGTGGTACCAGTGGTGAGCCTAAAGGAATACTTTTATCAAATTTGAACTTAAATTCACTTGCATTGCAAAGTCATAAAATGATTGATATTGCAAATGAAGGCACATCAATATTATCAATTTTGCCTATATTTCATGGCTTTGGTTTGGGAGTTTGTATTCATACACCATTGTGTTGCGGCATGAAAGTCATATTGGTTCCTGATTTTTCACCTAAGAAATTTTTAAGCGAAATTAAAAAATATCAGCCAAACTTAATTTGCGGTGTTCCATCATTATTTGAAACACTTGCTAAAAACACTAAGATAGGTCGCCATGATCTTGCTTGCATAAAATGTTTAGTTTCTGGTGGCGATTTTATGTCTGGTGACTTAAAAAGATTAATTGATGATTGCCTTCATGAGCATGGCTCTGATGCTGAAATTTTAGTTGGCTATGGACTAACCGAATCTACAGCGGCTACATGTGTTTCATTAAGAGGAATGTACAAAGATAATTCCATAGGCGTTCCTTTTCCTGACACTGATTATAAAATAGTGGCAATAGGGACTAATGAAGAAGTACCATATGGTACAGATGGAGAAATATGTATTAGTGGACCTACTGTAATGATGGGTTATATTAATAATATAAATGAAAACTTGAAAGTATTAAGAGAACATCAGGATAAAAAAATATGGCTTCATACTGGAGACATCGGGTATATGGATGCTGATGGATTTGTATTTTTTAGACAAAGAATCAAAAGAATGATAGTATCAAATGGTTATAATTTATATCCAACATATATAGAAAATGTTTTAAATACATATCCAGATGTTTTAACGAGTGTAGTTATTGGAGTGCCTCATCCTAAAAGGGTACAGGTTGCTAAAGCATATATTGTTTTAAAAGATGGAATTAAGCCATCAAAAGAAATAGAAAAAAAGATTAGACATCATTGTGAGATTAATCTAGCAAAATATTCCTTGCCATATGAATATGAATTTAGAGAGTCATTACCAAAAACACTTATTGGTAAAATTGCATATAGAAAATTAGAAAATAAAAACACAAAAGATTAAATATGTGTATAAAAAAGGAGAAATTATGAAAAAGTATGATGTTGTTATAGTCGGAGCAGGCCCTGCTGGTTTATTCGCGGCGTATGAACTTATTGAAAAAAATAATAAATTAAAAGTTGCTATTGTTGATAAAGGACACAGGGCTGAGTCAAGAATGTGTCCAATGAAAGTTAATGGTGGTAAATGTGTTAATTGCAAAACATGTCAAATTTTATCTGGATATGGTGGCGCAGGTACATTCTCCGATGGTAAACTTAACTTTATACCAAAATTGGGTAAGAGTGATTTATTTAAATATATGAGTCAAAGTGAAGCTAATAAATTAATAGATGACACTGAGAAAATATTTAATAGATTTAAGATGGATAGTGATGTGTATCCATCAAACATGAATGAAGCAAACGAAATAAAGAAAGAAGTTGCTAAAACAGGAGCTAGACTATTAATTATTAAGCAAAAACACCTTGGTAGTGATAAGTTACCAGCATACATTAAGGATTTTACTGATTATTTAGAAAACAGAGGTGTGGATGTTTATGAGACATCTAATGTTATTGATATAATTAGTAAAAAGAAAGAAGAACATGAAATAGTAATTGAAAATAAAGATAATTTAATTGCTAAACATGTCATAATAGCTCCCGGTAGAACTGGTGCCAAATGGGTACAAGAACTTGCTGATAAATACAATATTCCATACACTAGTCAAAGTATTGAAATTGGTGTAAGAGTCGAGGTAAGAAAAGAAATATTAGAAGATATTACTAATATTATTTATGATCCAACTATATTTATTAAAACAGATACATATACAGATGAGATAAGAACTTTTTGTACTAACCCAGGTGGTTTTGTGGCGAAAGAAAACTATTATGGTTTTATATGCGTAAATGGACATTCGTTAAAGGATGTTAAGTCTGATAATTCTAATTTTGCTTTTATCAGTAAAGTTGGTCTTACTGAGCCGGTTACTAACACAAGACTCTATGGTGAGAGTATAGCCAGAATAGCAAATACTTTAGGAGATGGTAAACCAATTATTCAATCACTTAGGGATTTAAAAAAAGGAAGAAGAAGTGAATGGAAGAGAATAAACAAAGGATTTATTGAGCCAACTTTAAAAGACTGTGTTGCTGGAGATTTATCTTTAGTACTTCCTCATAGGATAATTACTAATATTCTTGAAGGATTAGAAAAGTTAGATAAAATAATACCAGGAGTTAATAATGATGAGACATTGTTATATGGTCCTGAAATTAAATTCTTTAGTAATGAAATAGATACAAATAACAAATTTAAATTAAATGATTATGATATATATTTCATAGGAGATGGTTCTGGAAAAGCAGGCAATATTGTTACTGCTGCTGCAACTGGTTTAGTAGCTGCTAGGGATATATTAGATAGAGTAAAATAATTGAAGTTTAAATATATATTTATTGTAAAGAAACTATAAATTTTATATAGTTTTTTTATTTTCTTTCTTAATATTTGTAGTTTTATATTTCAAAAAAAAGCAATATATGTTAAAATATTTAATAGATAAGAGAGGTAACTATCGTGGGAAAAATTATATCATTAGTAAATCAAAAAGGTGGAGTAGGAAAAACAACAACTAGTATAAACTTATCTAGTTCCTTGGGTTATCTAGGGGAAAAGGTTTTACTAATAGACTTAGATCCACAAAGTAACAGTACAACTGGACTTGGAATTGATAGAGTTAAAATTAAAAAAAGTATATATAATGTAATAATGGGTGAGTGTGATATTAAAGATACTATTATTAAAACACCATTTAAAAATTTAAGTATAATACCTGCATTAATAGACCTTGCAGGTGTAGATATTGAATTAATACAAATAAGCGTTCAAGACAAAGAATTTATAATAACTGAACAGTTAAAAAAACAACTTGCAACTATTAAAGATAGATATGATTATATTATCATAGACTGTCCACCAAATTTAGGTATTTTAACTACTAATGCACTAGCAGCATCTGATTCTGTTTTAATACCTATTCAATGTGAATATTATTCACTAGAGGGTGTTAATCAGTTATTACATACAATTTTAAATATACAGAAAAAAGTAAATCCAAATTTAGATATAGAAGGTGTTCTTTTGACTATGCTTGATGGAAGGACACTATTAGGATTAGAAGTAGTAGAAGATGTAAGAAAGTTCTTTAATGAAAAGGTTTTCAGTACAATAATACCTAGATTAGTTAAATTAGTAGAGGCTCCATCTCATGGGAAACCAATTATAGAATATGATCCAAAAAGTAAAGGGGCTTTAGCATATCTAAACTTAGCAAAAGAGGTGATAGAAAGAAATGGAAAATAAAAGAAAGGCATTAGGTAAAGGATTAGAACAGTTATTTAGTAATGAATCATTATATGTAGATCCTATTGAGGAAATAATTGAAACAACTCCTAAGGAAAATGTAGTTGAAATAAACATAAAAGAATTAAGAAGTAACCCATATCAACCTAGAAGAACATTTGATCAAGAAAAATTAGTAGAACTTGCTAATTCAATAAAAGAATATGGTGTATTAGAGCCTATTATAGTTACTAAAAGTGTAAAAGGTTATGAAATAGTTGCTGGTGAAAGAAGAACTAAAGCATGTGAACTTATCGGTAAAGAGACAATACCTGCTATAGTTAAAGATTTTACTGATAATGAAATGATGGAGATAGCTCTTTTAGAGAATATTCAAAGAGAAGACTTAACAGCCATTGAAGAAGCCGAAGCATATGCTGGAATAATCAAAGCATTAAATATAACTCAAGAAGAATTAGCTAAAAAAATTGGTAAAAGTAGAACTCATGTAACTAATATGTTAGGTATCTTAAGATTACCACAAGAAATTAAAAATGATATTTTAAATGGATATATTTCTATGGGTCATGCTAGAGTATTAAGCAAATTAGAAGATAAAGAAAAAATGTTACAATTATGTGAAAGAGTTAAATTTGAACATTTATCTGTTCATGACCTAGAAGCAATCGCAGCAAACCCTGTTTTTGAGAGAAAAAACAAAATAGTTAAAATTAAACAAGAAAATGAATATAAATATGTTGAAGACATTATGACTGATAAATTAGGAAATAGAGTAAGAATAAAAAATAAAAAAGTTGTTATACCATTTAACAGTGAAAAAGATTTAGAAAGAATATTAGAGATATTAAATATCGAAGTAAATATAGATTAATATGGAAAATAAATATAAAATAGGAAGTAAAGTTATAATGAAAAAACAACATCCATGTGGTACTAATATGTGGGAAATAACAAGAGTGGGTGTTGATATAAAAATTAAGTGTATTAAATGTGGTCGCTCTATAATGATTGATAGAGTTGAATTTGATAAAAAACTTAAGAAAGTTGAGGAATACTAATGTTTAAAAAGAAAGTTAAACTAAGTCCTATAATGACCTTTATTATAATGACTATTATAGTAATTGTATTAAGCGGATTTTTACATTTATTAAACATACAAGCAGAATATTCTACTGTTAATACTGTTTCAAATGAAGTTGTTAATAATGTAATTGAAGTAGAAAACTTATTTAGTACTAGTGGTATTAAACATATTGTAACTTCTGCTGTTAATGGTTTTGTTAATTTTGAGCCATTGGCTACTTTGATAATTATATTAATAGGTCTTGGAATATTAGAAAAAACTGGATTCATGCGTAGCTTTTTTACGATACTTACCAGAAATTCTAAAAGAAACACTGTTACATTTATATTAATATTTATATGTTTATTATTTTCAATATTAGGAAATTCTGGATTTGTTATCATGTTACCCATTGCAGCGTTACTATTTAAATATGGTAGAAGAAATCCACTTGGGGGTATTATTGCTTCATTTGCATCATTATCATTTGGATATGGTATCAATGTATTTCTGTCTTCAAATGATAGTAGTCTTTTAACATTAACAATTAATGCTGCTAAAACTCTAGATCCTAAATATAAAATTGGAATATTCTTTGCGTTATTTATTATGATTGTATTATTAATAGCGATTTCTGTGGTATTTACATATATTACTGAAAAAAAGGTTATGCCTAAGTTACCTAGGTATGAATCTGATGAAGAGGTTCTTGTAATAACTAATAAAGAATTAAGAGGTTTAATTATTGGATTAGGCCTTGGAATTATATATACTTTATTGATAATATATATGATAATACCAGGATTACCACTTTCAGGAGCATTTCTTGATCACAGTGGTGAAAGATATATAGACATGATTTTTGGTAATAATTCATTGTTTGCCAAAGGGTTTATATTTATTGTGACATTTGCATTTTTCTTAATAGGTATAGGATATGGTTTTATGACAAAGACTATTAAGAATAATAAAGATGTTACTGATAGTTTAGGTCACTCCCTTGACGATATCGGCAGTATTATAGTTCTTATATTCTTTGCATCATTATTTATTAATGTTTATGAAGAAAGTCACATAGGACTTGTTATAACAGGATTCATATCATCATTAATTGGTAGTTTAAATTTTACGGGAATTGGGTTAATACTTATTACATTGATTTGCATAGCTATTGCTAATATATTTTGTCCAAGTTCAATAGTAAAGTGGAGTATGTTATCTTCTGTAATTGTTCCATTGTTTATGAATGCCAGTATTAGTCCTGAGTTTTCTCAGTTAGTTTATGTAGCAGGAGATAGTATTACTAATGGTTTAACACCACTATTTATGTATTTTGTAATTTATATAGCATTTATGGAAAAATATAATAAAGGTGAAATGGTTACGCTTTTTGGTAGCATTAAGACACTTATTCCATACAGTGTATATTCATTAATAATATGGGCTATAGTATTAGTTGGTTTCTATTTAATTGGCATACCAATTGGTATTGGCTCTTATCCGGGGGTAGTATATGGCACTTAAAGCAGGTATTATTGGTCTTCCTAATGTAGGGAAGAGTACATTATTTAATGCAATAACAAAGAAAAATATTTTGGCAGCAAATTATCCATTTGCGACTATTGATCCAAATGTAGGCGTTGTTACAGTACCAGATAAAAGGCTTGAAGTTTTAAATGATATGTATATGCCAGAAAGATTAATAGCAACCCAATATGAGTTTATAGACATAGCAGGTCTTGTTAAAGGTGCATCAACAGGCGAAGGTCTTGGCAATAAGTTCCTTGCTAATATTAGAGAGGTAGATGCAATAGTTCAAGTTATTAGATGCTTTGAAAATAAAGATATTATCCATGTCGAAGGAACTATTGATCCTATAAGGGATATAGAAATTGTAAATTATGAATTAATTTTAAGTGATTTAGAAATAGTAGAAAATAGACTTGCTAAAATAGAAAAGAAGGCAACAACTTCTAATGATAAAGAAGGTTTATATGAAGTTTCTTTATTGAAGAAACTAAAAGAAATTCTAAGTTCTGGCAAAATGCTTAGACTTAAAGAATTTGATGAAAAAGAATCTAAATTAATAAAGACATATAATTTGATTACGAATAAACCTTTTATATATTTAGCAAATGTTTCTGAAGATGATTTATTAACCAATGATAATCCTTATGTTAATAAAGTAAGAGAATATGCTTCTAAAGAAAAATCTAGTGTAGTACTTATGTGTGCCAAAATAGAAAGCGAATTATCTGAATTAGATGAAGAATCTAAAAAAGAATTTTTAAAAGACCTAGGAATTCAAAACAGTGGATTAGATTCTTTAATACATAATACTTATCATTTGCTTGGTCTTAAAACTTTTTTTACTGTTGGTAGCGATGAAGTAAGAGCATGGACATTTAAAGATGGCATGACTGCTCCTGAATGCGCAGGGCTTATTCATACTGATTTTCAAAAAGGATTTATTAAAGCTGAGGTAATGAGTTATGATGATTTAGTTAAGTATGGGAGCGAAATTAAAGTCAAAGAAGCAGGACGCGCTAGACTTGAAGGAAAAGACTATATTATGCAGGATGGAGATATTTGTTTATTTAGATTTAATGTTACAAAATAAAAGGTTCACTAAATTAGTGAACCTTTTTGATTTATTTATTTTATTTCGATAAATTTCTTTGTTTCTTTCTTTTCTTCTTTTGGGAAAGAGATTTTTAACACACCATTGTGGAATTTGGCATTGATTTCATTTTCTTTAATGCTTCCAACATTGAATTGTCTTTTGAATGAACCATAAGATCTTTCTCTTCTATAATAATTTTTACCTTCTTTATCTTCTTTTGATTCTTCTTTTTCTGCTTCGATAGTTAATACACCATCATCTACATCAATTTTAATGTCATTTTTATCAAATCCTGGGACATCCATTTCAATATGAATGTTACCACCTTTCTCATAGACATCAGTCTTCATCAATTCCATTTTTGGCATTTTAGGTAATGCGAAATCATCAAAGAAATCATCTAAATAAAATTTTCCTGGTAATAAACTCATTATTATCATCTCCTTACAATTATAATTATACTCAATAATTAGCACTTGTCAATAGAAAGTGCTAAAATTTTTGGAATTTTTTTACATTATTATTATATTCACTTTTGTAAATAATATAACTAGGAGGTAAAAAATATGAAAGAAACACCTAATATAATATCCGTGAAAGATTTATTATACATAGAGGATATGTTAAATTGGAATTTTATTATGAATAAGAAAATTTATTCATATTTAGAATGCATAGAAGATGAAGAAATTAAAAAATTGCTTATTAAAACTAAAAAGATGCACTCTAAACACTATCAAGATTTACTAAATATTTTACAATAAGGAGGAATTATGAAAATTATTAAAAATGAAAGTGATCAAGTAATAAAAGATGAATTTATGAATGAAGAAGATATATTAAATGATATAATGCTTAGTGAAAAAAATATATCTAATAATTATAGTGTTGCGATAAATGAAATGAGTAACAAATATTTATATAAAGAGGTTATGAATATATTTGAAGATACTAAAAATATAGCTAGAGAAATATATAACTTTATGTTTTCAAAAGGATGGTATTCAGTAACTCAAGAGGATGAAAAAAATATTGAAAAATCGTTTACGAAATATAGCAAAAAATTATCAGAACTTAGTTAAAGTATTTTAAAAGAAATATAAATATGATAAAATATTATTATGAAAAAAGTAGTAATAATATTTTTTATTTTGATGATATTTCCATTAAGTATAAAAGCTGAAAGAATCAAAATTGATTTTGATTCTTGTGTTGACGGGGATACGATAAAAGCTAAAATAGACGGGGACGTTTCAACTATTAGATTTCTTGCGGTTGATACACCTGAGACAGTTCACCCTAAAAAGAAAGTTGAACCTTTTGGTAAAGAGGCAAGTAATTATACTTGCAATAGAGTTAAGAATGCTAAAAAGCTAGAACTTGAATATGATCCTGGAAGTGACAAAACAGATAAATATAAAAGGACTTTAGGGTGGATATATGTAGATAACTCTTTACTACAAAAAGAATTAATTGAAAAGGGTTATGCTAAAGTGGCTTATATTTATGGAAATTATCTATACACTGATGAATTGAAAGATATTGAGCATAGTGTTAAAAATAAAAAGATAGGCGTATGGAGTGTAAGCAATGATACTTCATATACTAAAGAAAATACTGAGAGTGAGGGTAAAAGCATTTCACAAATTATTACAGACTTTATTAATGATTTAATTGATGATATAATTAAATCTATAAAGAAGACAATAAAAAAAGAAATTAATAAATTATTTAATTGACAAATATTGTTTAATAGAATATCATATATTTTAAATAAAGGTGAATGAGATGAAAAAAGATCAAAAGTTTTTAAACGAGTTAAATGAAAAGCTAGGCAATATGAATACTAAAAAGAAAGATGCTATTCTTTTAAAATATAAAAATATTATTGAAGAAGAAAAAAAGAATGGTAAAAAGATAACTGTAATAATTAAGTCTTTTGGAAATATTGAAGAGATTGCCAAAAAAGAAATAGAGCTTAACAAAAAAAGTGATTTACCTTTTAAAATTAAAAATATTTTTAATAAAAAGAGCAAAGATAAAGGTAAGAAAAGTAAAATAAAAGAGTTTGAAGATAAAATTAATGATTTCGATGATAAATTTAATTTAATGTTTAAGAAAAAGATGAAAACTCAAAAAATTAAAAATAATATTGAAACTGTTAAAGAAAAAATTGAAAAAGATACTAAAAATATTTCTGATAATATTAAGGAGGCATCTTCTGAATTAAAAGAAAATATTAAAAACGAAATATCTATTATTAGTAGTATTCCTACAGATAAAAAGTTATTTGAAACTAAAAAAGAAAGAAAACATAGAATGTTTATTAAGGTTTTAAAAGTATTAGTTGTTATAACACTATTATTCTTATGGTTATGGGCTTCTATTGCCTTTATAGCAGGCTTATTTGCTATATTAGATGGTGTTAAAATATATGGAATTAATATTATATTATTTTCACTTATGTTATTAACTCTATGGGCTTTATTATTAGTCAATAGAACATTATTTAAGAAAAAAATGGACAAAATGATATGGTTTATATCATTGTTAGTTATTTTATTTATATTAGGTTTTGGTATTGCTTTAACTGCTTATAAAATGAGTAAAATAGATACTGTTAAGGATGTAAGCGATAAATATAATTTTACAAGAAAATATGAAGAATATAATTTACCTCAAAATGAATCAAAAAAGTTTTATATATATTTTAATAGTAATTATAAAACTAAGTATGAACTGGAATACAACGAAAGCATGAATGGAAAGATTGGTGTTGAGGTAAAGTATTATGAGTGCTACTACAATTTTTATAACAAAAAAAGTAATCATAATGTTTATATATCTTTAAAACAAGATTATAGAGATAAACTAAGTGTTTATATTGAAAATTTAAAAGAAAATAAAATATATGATTCAGATGAACTATCAAGATATACTGTTAAAATAATAGGTAATAAAAAAGATTTAGAAAGAGTGGTTATAAATTAGCTATTCTTTTTTAATTTGTTTATTTCTTCTTGTAAAGCACAAATGCTTTTTTTTAAAACATCTAATTCTGCTTGACTATTAGGGTATAAATCTTTAATAATTTTTCTTATTTTTTTAATATTATAGATAGGAGGATTATATATACATTTTATTTCTTTTGAATTTATATTTATTATATTGCCACTTATTCTTGATTCTATAATATTTTGAGAAGAGGCATTTGTTAAAATGGTTTGTCCTATTAAAATTATCCAGTTCCCTAACAAATTTTGTTCTGGAGCAGTTAAGTCATCAACAAGTAATAAACCCAAAATAAATCCAACTGTTGTTGAATATCTTGGATTAGTATTAAATATGTCATGAAAACTTTCTTTCATAGTTAATAATATGTTTTTATATCAAAAAAAGAAAGAAATCATATATTATCATAGGTGGGTGAACTATTATGAACTTAGGTAATCTAGATATAAATAAAAAAGCTATAATTAAATATATAGGTTTTCATGGAATAAAAAAGAGAAGGCTATATGATTTGGGTTTTATACCGGGACAGTTAATAGAAAAAATGTATGACTCTGTTTTTGGTAGCCCTTCTTGCTATAAAGTAAAAGATACATTTATTGCATTAAGAAAAGAGGATGCCTATAAAATTGAGGTGTCATATGAGTAAAAACATTTTATTATGTGGTAACCCAAATGTAGGTAAATCATCTTTGTATAATATATTAACTAAATCACATGAGCATACGGGCAATTGGACTGGTAAAACAGTGGAAATAACGAGTAAGGCAATAAAAAATACTGATTATAAATTAATAGATTTACCAGGTATTTATTCATTATCTAGTTTAAGTGATGAAGAAATAGTTGCTAGAAATACTATGTATTTTACAGAATATGAAAAAATAATATATGTATGTGATGCTTCCAATTTAGAAAAGAATTTAAATTTATTATTACAAATATCTGAAATAAATAAAAATATTATATTGTGTTTAAATATGGTTGATGAATTAAAAAGCAAACAAATAAATATTGACGTAGATTTATTAAAAAAAATATTAGGAATAGAAGTAATAGAGTGCTCTACTAAAAGTAATATTGGAATTGACACGCTATTGCTATCGTTGGATAAACATTCTTACTTAAACTATAATATAATTTATAACGATGAAATTGAAAAGCATATATCAAATATAATTAATTATTTGGATGAACCATATAAAAATAGATTTATTGCTATTAAAATTTTAGAAAGAGATTTAAATATAATTGAGGCAATTCAAAAAATAAATGGTGATAATATAATAAATGAAAATATTAAAAAATATATAATGTCAATAAATAGTGAGGAAATAGCTGACAATATATCAATCATTATTAACAATTTCAGTAAAGAGATTTGCGATAGAAGTGTTAAAAAAAGTAACAAGAAAGGAATTAATAAATTAGATAAAATATTAACAAGTAAAATATATGCAGTTCCTTTAATGCTTCTAATGCTATTTATGATATTTTTAACAACTATTGTTTTAGCTAATTATCCAAGTGAACTATTAAGTAATTTATTTATATGTATTGAAAAATTTCTGTTTAAATTATCAAATCTATTAAATATACCAAAATTAGTATATGAACCAATTATTTTTGGAGTATATAGAGTTGTTTCTTTTATAATATCTGTTATGTTTCCACCTCTTGTTATATTTTTCTTTTTATTTACCTATGCGGAAGAAAGTGGGCTTTTGCCAAGGATAGCATTTAATTTTGATAAAATATGTTCTAAAGCAAACTGTCATGGAAAACAGTCGTTAACTATATGTTCAGGTTTTGGATGTAATGCATGTGCAGTAGTTGGAAGTAGGATAATTGATAGTAAAAGAGATAAATTATTAGCAATACTTACTAATTCATTTATACCATGTAATGGAAGATTTCCTATGATTATAGCCATTATAAGTATGTTTTTTGTTAATAGTAATAATAAGATAATGATTGCTTTATATTTGACTATGTTTGTTATTTTTGCAATATTTATGTCTTTTTTAACATCGTTTATATTATCTAAAACAATATTAAAAGGATATTCTGGATTTTTTGTCTTAGAACTTCCTGATTACAAAAAAGTAAAAATAAGAAGTGTTATTAAAACTAGTTTTGTTTACAAGTCTTTAAGTATTTTAAAAAAAGCAGTATTAATATCTTTGCCTGCAGGGTTAATAATTTATATACTAACTAAGGTAAATATAAATAATGTATCATTGTTAGTTTATATATCTTGCTTTTTAGATTCTTTTGCTAAACTACTTGGTCTTGATGGAACTATTCTTACATCATTTATTTTGGGCTTTCCGGCAAATGAGATAGTTATGCCTTTAATGATTATGGGTTATCTAAATGAAACATCCGTATCTTTAATTAGTAATTATTTAACAATAAAGAATATTTTAATTGATAATGGATGGACTATTGTTACAGCTATGTGTACAATATTATTTTCTATTATGCATTTTCCATGTGCAACCACACTAGCAACTATTAAAAGCGAAGTTGGTACTAAATGGATGATTTATTCATTTATAATACCACTGTTAACCGGAATAGTGTTTCTATTATTATTAAATATAATTATATAATAAAAAAACTCAAGAGAACTTGAGTTTATTTTCTAACTGGCGCCTGATGCAGG
The DNA here is from genome assembly GCA_000436975.1 of Clostridium sp. CAG:1000. GTDB lineage: Bacteria > Bacillota_I > Bacilli_A > RF39 > UBA660 > CAG-1000. Next base: position 55,398 of record HG000345.1, on the reverse strand, counting down.
ACTCGAACCTGCGACCTAACGGTTAACAGCCGTGCGCTCTACCGACTGAGCTAATCAGGCACTTGCATAAATAATTATAACTTCGGTATTGCCATTTGTCAATAAAAATGTAGACTTTTAATATAAAAATTGATAAAATTATATTGAAAATAGGTGATGATATGGAAATTATTGAAATAAATGAAGATGGTAATGCAAAAGAAGAGACATCTAAAAAACTTAGTATTTTAGATACTTATGGCGAAAACTTAAGTAAAAAAGAATATATTACTAATCCAGCTATTGGTAGAGATAGTGAAATAGAACAAACTATTATGATTTTATTAACTCCAGAAAAGAGTGCACTTTTAGTTGGAAAAGCTGGTATAGGTAAAACTGCCATAGTTGAAGGAATAGGTTATAGGATGAAAACTGGCAATGTTCCAGATGCATTAAAACCATATGAATTAATTAAAATTAATATTTCTAGTTTGCTTGGTGAAGCTGTTAGCGATGGGCAAAATGAGAATAGATTACAATTACTAATAGATGAATTAAAAACAAAAAAGAATATATTATTATTTATAGATGAAGTTCATTTATTAGTAAATAGAAATACTGCCAATATGAGTATTGACTTTGCTAATATGTTAAAACCTGGCCTTGATCGTGGTGATATCAAAATGATTGGTGCAACAACTGATGAAGAATATGAGGCATATATATTAAGAGATAGGGCGTTTTTAAGAAGATTCTTAAGAGTAGATGTTTTAGAACCAACAGAGGATCAATGCGTTCAAATATTAATGGGAACATATCCAAAATATGAAAAAAGAACAGGCGTTAAACTAAATTATACTGATTTTGTAAAAGAAAAAATATTTAGATTTATCGTTGAATTAACTGATGAATATAAAAGAATATATGAAATTGGTAATAGATATCCAGATATAGCTTTAACTGTAGTGATGAGTGCTTTTTCAATGGCTTTATATGAAAATAGCAAAGAAGTAAAGTTAAAGCATTTCTATAAAGCAATATGCAGAACAAAATCTGTTTATGAAGATGCTAAAGTTAAAGAAATAGCTAGATTTAAAGAAATTTTTAAAGATATTATTATAGAAGAGAATGTTGATTTAAGCGATATGTAAAAAAATTTAAAAACTTATATTTTAAATTTTTGAATAATGTTAATTAAAGTGAAAATAATTTTTTGACAAAATATTTTCATTTTTTTATTATACTTTGTTACTTAAAACTTATTTTCATTGATTTGCATTAAGTAATGTAAAATTATATACTTTCATCGTGAAAGGAGTATTTATGAAAAAAGCTATAAAAGTAAGAAATGTAAGTAAGGAAATTAATGGTAGAAAAATTCTTGATAATATTAATTTTGATATTTATGAAGGGGAAATTGTTGGTTTAGTAGGTCCTAACGGGGCAGGTAAAAGCACATTGTTAAAGATAATGAGTGGTTTATATCCGAATGATGAAGGGTTGGTTGAATACTATTCAATTGATTTAAAACATAATTACGAAAAAGCTATGTCCTTGGTTGGTACTTTAATAGAAAGCCCTGATCTATATAAGAATTTATCCGGTTTTGATAATTTAGAATTATTTAAATCAATGTTTAAAGACGTAGATGAAAAAAGAATCAAGGAAATAGTTGAAATAGTAGAAATGGAAAAGCATTTGGGTAAAAAATTCAAGACTTATTCACTCGGTATGAAGGAGCGTCTTGGTATTGCAGCGTCATTGATAAATAAACCTAAAATATTAATTTTAGATGAGCCTACTAATGGTCTTGATCCTATCGGTGTTAAAAATGTTATGAATTTGTTAAAAGAAATGAAAGGTACAACAATATTAATATCATCACATCTATTAAGTGAAATAGAACAGTTATGTGATAGAGTCATTTTCATAAATAGTGGGAAAATAGTTTCCATTAAAACACTTGATAAGTCCTCAAATAAAAAGAATGTTACATTTGAAGTTAATGATTTTTCTAAGGCTAAATTATTGCTTTATAATTATTGTATAAATGATAATCTAGAAGTATATGAAACAGATGAAACTATAAGTAAGCTAACTGAAAAACTTGTATTTAATAATATAAAAGTATATAGGATATATGAAAATGATAGTCTTAAAAACGATTTTTTCTCGATGGTGAATAATGATTAGGCTTGTTAAAAATGAATATATTAAAATTGGTTTTTATAAAATTATAATTATGTTTATTACTTTCTTTATAATAGTATGTTTACTTTACAAATATAATAGTTTAGATGTTGCCTTAAATAAATCATTCAATTTGATACCATTTGTGGGTGTGAGTTCTTCTATATTATTTAGTGGTATTATTTCCACAGAATACACTAATGGTAATTTCCGTTACTATTTGACTAAACCTGTAAAAAGATGGAAAATATATTTCTCCAAAATAATTTCTATATTTTTGTATATGCTTATTCTTGTGGTGTTCCTTATCCTTGTTAATTTAATTTTTATTAAGAAGTTTGATACCTCATACATGTATAAATTTATTTTATATAGTTCATCATTAATATTTATTGGTACTCACATTATATTTTTTTCAACTTTATTTAAAAATACTGCTCTTGTAGTTGGAATAAATATGTTTATAACAATCTTTTCATTTATAGTTTCTCAAATTTTATTAGGTTATGGCTTTGTTTTAATAGAATATACTCCTTTCCCATATTTAGAATTAAACTTATTTGATGATAAAATGATGTTTTACAGTATAAATCAAGATTTAGGTTGTAACCTAAGTCTTAGAAATGGTATTATAATAGATATTATCTATTCTATATTGTATTATATCTTAGGAAATAAGATGTTTAATAAAAAAGATATTAGGATATAAAAAAAGATATTATTTATATCCTTTTTTCTTGTAATAATTGAGAAGCTCATTAAACCTAGCATAGTGTACTACTTCACGTTGTCTTAAGAAACTAAGTGGACCTAAAATACTTTCATCGGTTGTTAAATCCATTAAGTTTTCGTATGTTACTCTTGCTTTTTCTTCGGCAGCAAGATCTTCAGTTAAATCAACGATTGGATTTCCAGTTGATGCGATATAAGCTGCTGTAAAAGGTACTCCATTTGAATCGCTTGGATAAACACCTTTATTGTGTTGTGTATACCAACTGTCTAATCCGGCTAATTTTAGTTCATTAATGCTAGCGTCTTTTATTAGTTGATTTATCATGGTACAAATCATTTCACAATGTCCTATTTCTTCGCATCCAATGTCTGATAATAATGCTTTTCCTTTATCATCTGGCATAGTGAATCTTTGAAGTAAGTATCTTAGACATGCACCTAATTCTCCTGATGGACCACCAAGTTGATCTACAAGAAGTTTTGCCATTCTTAAATCTTTTTTCTTTACATTAACAGGATATTCCAGTGTTTTTTCATATTTAAACATATTAGTTACCTCCTTTGTCCCATGGCCAAGGATTATTTATCCAAGTCCATTTACTAGTACTCGTTACATTTTCTATACATAACGGACTATAGAGAGACTCATATTTCTTTTTTAATTCATTATATTTGTATTTGTAATCATAGAATAGCTTTAGCATTTTATCATCTTCTGGATGTAAATCTAAATATAGATTAATATCTTTCATTGCGAACATATACATTTGAATTTGATATAGTAATTCATCTCTTTTACTGCTCACCTTTAATTTATACACATGATTTTTATATTGTGAGTATAATTTTTTAAACATATTACCTTTATTAAATCCTTCTATAGGCGAATATAAATCATCTCCTCTATTAAAATTAATGCTGTCGATATTAACATCTACATCGTTTATTTCGTTTTTTGTATAATTTTTGTTAAATTCAAATTCTTCTTCATTAGACATAATATCAAAATAATTATTATTTTCATCAAAATACATTTTCTTCATTCCTCCTAGACTATTGTATGTAAGGCTTTTGACTAATGTATAGACTGTTTCATTAAAAAAATGTAAAATATACAAAAATACTTGTATATATTTTTCCTTTAATGATACAATGGTTATGGTGATAAAAATGCAATATAAAATAACATCATATTCTGAAGATGAAACAATTGAATTAGCTCAAAATATTGAGTCTGAAAAGTTTCCTAACATGGTTATTTGCTTAGTGGGTGATCTAGGATGCGGTAAGACAGTTTTTGCTAAAGCATTTGCCTCTTCATTAGGAATAACAGATAATATCACATCTCCGACATTCAATATTATTAAAGAATATGATAATGCTGAAATGAAATTATTTCATATGGATGTCTATAGACTTAGTGATATCAAACAGGATTTAGGTATTACTGAATATTTTACTAAAAGAGGAGTTTGCATAATAGAATGGGCAGATTTAATTGAAGGTATTTTACCTAAAAATAGATTAGACATTAAATTTAGAATGATTGATGAGAATACTAGACAAATTACTATTACTCCTCATGGTAGTAAATACGAAGATCTATGTGAAAGAGTATTATAAACTCTTTTTTTTTATATCAAAATATTGTAAAATATAACTAGAATAATAAGGAGGTCTAATGAAAGCATTAAGTGATAAAGAATTAGAGAATATAAAAGCTTTTGTAAGAGCTACTGATTATTTATCAGTAGCACAATTATATTTAAAAGACAATCCATTGTTGAGAGAAAAACTCACTATGGAGCATATTAAACCAAATGTAGTAGGGCACTGGGGTACAGCTCCTGGTCAAAACTTTATTTATGCACATTTAAATAGAATAATTAAAAAATACAAATTAGATATGATTTATGTATCGGGTCCAGGACATGGTGGACAGGCTATGGTTGCAAATACATATTTAGAAGGAAGTTATAGTGAAATTTATCCTAATATTACAGAGGATTTGGATGGACTTAAAAAATTATGTAAACAATTTAGTTTCCCAGGCGGTATTTCCTCACATGTAGCGCCAGAAACACCAGGAAGCATAAATGAAGGTGGAGAGCTTGGATACAGTCTTGCACATGCTTTCGGAGCAGTTCTTGATAATCCTGATATGATTGCTGCTTGTGTTGTTGGAGATGGTGAAGCTGAAACAGGCCCTTTAGCAGCATCATGGCAGTTAAATAAAATTATTAATCCATTAACAGATGGTATCGTTTTACCAATATTGCATCTTAATGGATTTAAAATAGCTAATCCAACTATATTGGCAAGAATACCTGAAGATGAACTAGTTAAATATTTTGAAGGATGTGGATGGGCCCCATATATTGTTGAAGCATCAACTACTGATAAAATTCATGAATTGATGGCTAAAACTTTGGACAAATGTATATCAGATATAAAAATAATAAAGAGTAAAACTAGATTAAATAAACGAGCAACTTATCCAATGATAATATTAAAAACCCCTAAGGGATGGACTGGCCCTAAAATGGTTGAAAAGAAGCTAATAGAAGGTAGTTTTAGATCTCATCAGGTTCCTGTTGTTGTTAATAAGGAGCATGAAGAAAATCTACCAATATTAGAAGCATGGTTAAAAAGTTATAAACCTGAAGAGTTATTCGACAGTAATGGTACATTAATAAAAGGATTAAAAGCTTTAATACCTCCTAAAGAGTTAAGAATGGGTATGAATCCACATACTAATGGGGGACTGCTTCTAGAAGAATTACAAATACCAGACTTTAGAGACTATGGTTTAGATGTAAAAGAACCGGGTAGCGTTGTAGCACAAGATATGATGCAACTTGGAATATTCATAAGAGATATAATCAAATTAAATGAAAATAAAAAGAACTTTAGGATTTTTGGACCTGATGAAGCATTATCAAACAGGCTTAATCATGTATTTGAAGCAACCAATAGACAATGGAATGGTATCAAATATGATACAGATGAATATTTAAGTACTAGTGGTAGGGTAATTGATTCAGTATTGTCCGAACATTTATGCGAAGGTATGCTTGAAGGTTATCTATTAACTGGCAGACATGGATTTATTCATAGCTATGAAGCATTTATAAGAATAATTGACTCTATGGCGTCTCAACATGCTAAGTGGTTAAAAGTGACAAAAGAATTACCATGGAGAAAAGAAATATCATCATTAAACTATATATTAACATCATATGTATGGCAACAAGACCATAATGGATTTACACATCAAGATCCAGGATTCTTAAATCATCTTGTGACTAAGAAAGCAGATACCATTAGAATATATTTGCCACCTGATACTAATACATTGATTTCTTGTTTTAATCATTGTATTAAAACTAAAAATTATATTAATGTTATAGTTGCATCTAAACATCCAAGACTTCAATGGTTTAATATGAATGAGGCAATTAAACATTGTACTAAAGGTTTAGGTAGATTAGAATTTGCTTGTAATGATGAAGGATTAGAGCCTGATTTAGTTATGGCATGTGCTGGAGAAACTCCTACCATAGAAACTTTAGCAGCAGTTAAAATTCTTAGAGAAAACTTTCCAAAACTTAAAATTAGAGTAATTAATGTGGTTGATTTAATGAAATTAGTTAGTCCTGATAATCACCCACACGGTTTAGATGATGAGGAGTATGATAATCTATTTACTAAAAAGAAACCAATTATTTTTGCATTCCACGGTTACCCTCACTTAATACACCAGTTATCATATAAGAGATCAAATAAAAGTATGCATGTTCATGGGTATATAGAAGAGGGAACTATTACAACCACTTTTGATATGAAAGTCCAAAATAAACTAGATAGATTCCATTTAGTAATGGATGCACTTAAATATTTGCCTCAATTAGGTGATAAAAGAAGCGCTTTAAATGAGTGGTGTAAAAATAAACTTATAGAGCATAAACAATATATAAGTGAATATGGAGAAGATATGCCAGAGATTAGAAACTGGACATGGAAATAGTATTTCAAAATAAAACTTCACAAATGTGAAGTTTTTAAATTTCGTCAATTTCTTTAATTATATAATCATAATCACTCATATCAAAAGGTTGACTACAATATTTACACACTGCAGAATCGTTAAGATCAAGACTTGCACCACAGTTAGGACATCTTCTTATTTCTGAAAGGTTAGTCGCATTTCTTTTTTTGGAAAAAAGTATATTATGATTTTTAACTATTCTATGATCATTAACACCACTTAAGAAGTTTCCATTTTCATCGATTAGGTAATCCATATATTTAGATTCAATAGTTACATTAACTAATATCTCAGTGTCTGTTATATTTATATTTGTTATTTTTGTTGAACTAACATTCATTTCATCAAATAATCTAGTTGCATTCATACTTTTATATTTTTCAGTCATTCCACATAACTTATCATAAATATTTTTAGATAAATAATGTTTAACAGATGTCATATCGTTATCCATTATTCCATTTAATATCATTATAAATATATGATCTACTTTTGTAAGAAACGTTCCTTCTGAGAAACTTTTATCTATTTTTTCTAATTCTTGTATCATTTATACTCCTGTCTTTTATTTTCTTTTTTAGCTAGTACCCAGTTATATGTGTTTTTAACAAGAGTACTTCCACAATATTCACAAACGTTAGATGCATGACCTTTGCTTATTGGAGCACCACAGCTTGGACAATTTTTAGTTTCCTTCTTATTTATTGTGCTTATAAATGTTAATTCATATGTAACTGATACTTTGTGATTTTTGTTTCCCCTTAATACTTTGTTATTTGCATCAACAACATAATCATAGAAACTAACAGCTAACATAACTTTCATAGTAACTTTATCATTTGATACATTTATTCCAATTGTATCAATTTTTTCAAGAGCAAAGTCGCTCATTATATTCTTTTGTTTCTTGGCTTTTAATGCTTTTAATTGCATATTATATGTGTTAAAAAGTTCGTCTGATAATAGATTTCTTAATGACTTAGTATCAAAATTACTCCATGCTTTTTGTGTGTCTAAATACATTTGATATGCATCATCTAAGAATTTTTGTTTATTAAAGTCATCAATGTATTTTTTGATGTATTCCTCATCTATAGGAGAATATGTATAATTTGGAATGTATCTTGATATGGATGTACCGTTTGCTTTTGATGCGGCATAAATAATTATTACAATTACTATTATAGTGAACACTATTGCAAAGCTAGAACCACTTCCCGATACACCCGAACTTGAATGAGAATAATCGTGATCCCAGTCAGAACTTCCCCAGTCAGAACTTCCTCCCCAACTTGAACCTCCAGTATCGAAGTCTACATCCCATCCACTATCAGCTTTGATTCCATCCATGTTAAATAAAAACAATGAACCAACCAATAATGTACACAGACCTAACAAAATAAATTTTACTTTTTTATTCATACTACCACCTACTATTAGAATTATATCATATAATTTTGACTTTTTTCTTTAATTTTGACTTTTTGTTCACAAAATTTTAACATTTTTCGTCTATACTTATAAATATGAAAGGAGAGATGCCTATAGAAAATAAAATGTGAACTTGAAAACATTTTACTAAAAATGAATAAATTAATAAATGTGAATATATGTAAATATTCCTACCTTACTGCTTATAATAAACTTTTAAGAACACATGATCAAATGTGTTCTTTTTATATATAAAAAAAGGTATTACTTTTTATAATTTAATACCTCTTCTGCATCATCTAAATGATATTTTGTTTTTCCAATTATTTGATAGTTTTCGTGACCTTTTCCTAATATTAGAAGAATATCATTTTTTTCCATAATATCTATTCCTTTTTTTATAGCTTCTTTTCTATCTAAAATAACTTCATAATTATTTTTAGTAACTCCACTTAGTATATCTTTCATAATATTTTCTGGTTTTTCAGTTCTAGGGTTATCATTTGTGAATATTACATAATCTGATAAATTAGTTGCAATTTTACCCATTATTGGTCTTTTTTTGGGATCTCTATCTCCACCACAACCTATTATAGTGATAACTCTATTCTTTTTTAATTCATTATAAGCGTTTATAACTTTTTCTTCAGCATCAGGTGTATGAGCATAGTCTATTACAGCAAAGCCATTATTTACCTCATATGCTTCGCATCTTCCTTTTGGTGCTTTTATATATTTTGTCTTATTTAATATATCATCTATTTTAAAACCTAATTGATTACATATTGCTAAACAAGTTAGATAATTATATATATTAAATTTACTTGTTAATGGAATAGTTGTTTTATACTCGTTCTTGTTATAACTAAATATTATATTTGTTTTGTTTGGATAAGTTTCATATTCTTTAATATTATAGTCACCATTAATACCAAGGGTGTATCTTTCATATCCTTTTTTATTAAAATATTTTGAATATTCATCATCTTTATTAACTATTATTTTTGCATTTTCCTTTAAATGATCTAATATTAATAGTTTAGCATTAAGATAATTTTTCATTGTTTTATGATAATCAAGATGATCTTCAGTTAAATTAGTAAATGCTATTAATGAATAGTCTATGCCTGATAATCTATCATATGATAGAGCTTGTGAACTTACTTCCATAACAACACATTCAGCCCCATTTTCATATGCATTAACCAATAATTTATATATGGTCAATATATCTGGAGTAGTATTATTAAGAGAAATATAATCATCTTTATGATAGTAACCTATAGTTCCAATATAAGCTGTATTTAATCCTAACATATTCAACATTTGGTATGTTAAGTAACAACTTGTTGTTTTACCATTTGTGCCTGTAACACCAATTAATTTAAGTTTATTAATTATAGTGCCATATTCTTTCTTTAACGCTTCTTTTAAATATTTATCTGTATCCTGAACTATTTCATATGGAATATCATAGTCAATCTTTCTATCACAAATAATTTTACTAGCTCCTTTTTCAGTAGCAGACGGAATAAAATCATGTCCATCTACAGTTAGGCCATTCAAAGCAACAAATATTTGTCCTTTTTGTACTTTTCTTGAATCACTTTCGTATTTTAACATAAGTTCCTCCTTGAGATAATTATATCATTTAATTGTATTTATTATATCAATAATAAAATTTAAGTGTAAAATTATAGTAAATTAAACATAATATTATTGGTGAATAATATGTGGATAGTTTTTGCATTGCTTTCGGCTCTTTTTTCCGGATTAACAACTATTTGTGCGAAAAAAGGCGTTAAAAATGTTGACTCTATACTGGGCAGTTCTATTAGAACAACAGTTGTATTACTAATGTCTTTTCTTATAGTTATACTTTTTAGTTCATTTGATAAGGTAAATTTTAAAACAATTACATTTCTTATATTATCTGGTGTATCTACTACTTTACTTTGGTTAAATTATTTTAAAGCACTTGATTTAGGTAATGTCAATGAAGTTACGCCAGTTGATAAGACCAGTATTGTTTTAACACTAATACTGTCTTGTATATTTTTGAATGAGAAAATAACTGTTATAAAAATTATATCTAGTATTTTAATAATATCTGGAGCATTTTTAATGGTGAATAAAGAAGAGCATTCTAACAATAAAAGATGGATAAAGTATGCTATCTTAACTGCAATATTCACAAGTGTATCTGCGATAATTAGTAAAATAGGTTTAAGAGATATTGAACCAAATTTAGGAAATTTATATAGAACCATATTTGTTTTTATATTTATGTGGCTTATAGTTTTATTAAAGAAAAAACAAAAACATATAAAATCTATAAATAAGAAATCATGGTTATATTTAATATTATCTGGTATTACAACGAGTTTATCTTGGATATATTATTTTAATGCTCTTAAAGAAGGGGAAGCAAGCATTGTTTTCCCAATCGAAAAATTAAGTGTCGTTGTAAGTATAGGTTTATCTTATATATTGCTAAAAGAAAGAATGACTAAGAGATCTATTATTGGACTTATATTAATTGTAGCAGGAACGTATATATTAATAATTTGACTATAATAAATTTATAATTTTTGATATAATTAATTTGGTGATAGTATGAAAAAAATAGAAATTAATAATAAAAAATTAAAAGAAATGGAAGGGAAATCAAAAGGACTTATAAATGAGTTTAAAGAATTTATAAAAAGAGGCAGTGTTATTGATTTGGCGGTAGGTGTAGTAATAGGTGGTGCTTTTAGTAAGATAGTATCTTCGCTAGTTGATGACATTTTAATGCCTTTGATTGGTGTGATAATAGGTGGGTATGATTTTAGTAACTTATCTATTAAAGTGGGTGAATCAAATCTTAAATATGGTATGTTTATACAAAATATTATTAACTTTTTAATAATAGCGTTTTGTGTATTTATATTGGTTAAACTTTTTAATAAGTTAGAACGACACAAAGAAGAGAAAACAGAAGAACCTAAAAAGAGTGAGGAAGTAATTTTACTAAGTGAAATAAGAGATTTGTTAAAGAAAAAGTAGGAGTAATTATGGGATTTAGATTTAAAAAGTCATTTAATATTGGAAAACATTTTAAAATTAATTTAAGCAAATCGGGAATTGGATATAGCTTTGGAGTTAAAGGATTTAGAATAGGCAAAACAGCAAAAGGTAAAACTGAGAAAACTCTTTCACTTCCAGGAACAGGTCTTTCGTATAAAACTGTAAAGAAAGAAGAAAGTGTTATTCCAAAGAAAACTAGATACGATAAAAGTAAATTAAAAGATAAAACATTTGATGAACTTATTAATGATGCGGCCGAATCATTTGTAGATCATATAGATAAGTAAAGTAAATGTAAAAAAAATTAAGTATACATATATATTAAAAATAAATATGTTAAAATTGGAATGGTGAATGATATGAAAAAATTTTTAGAAGTATTTATGATAATAGTATTTGCTGTTGTTGTTTTAATTGTTATGGATTCTTCTCGTTTGAAGGAAGAACAATATAATACAAAGCCAATTATTACAATAAATGAGGAATATACAGATAGTTATGTTAGATATGATGGAATATTTTATTCTATGAGATATCTTACAAGAGAGCCTCAAACTAAAGAAAATTTTGAGCCCAGTTCAATATATGGTGGGGAATTTTGGCTATTTAATAAGAAATTAATTTGGTCTAATGTCAAATAAAAAAATTAAGTTGTAGAACTTAATTTTTATTTGTTAGAATTCTTTTTTTGAAAGTGTTTTGTGAAAGATAGATATTTTTTATGTATTGTTTTTCTATAAAATTAAACATTTCATAGCAATTATTGTCATCATCACATAAATATATATGTTTATCATCCCAAAAGAAATATCCAGTTTCGCACATATTTGAATTGCTTTTAGCGATAACATATCCTAGATCATATTGTTCGTGTGTTCTATAACTAACCATTGCATTAATTATAACATCATTCATATCATTATATGAACATGTTAAAACTAATTTGGTATTATCATTTAATTTAATGGTTTGTTTTAACATAAGATTCCTCCTTGTTCTCAATATTATAACATAGTAATATTAATTGTCAATTTAATATTTTTTAGATATAATGTATTTATGTATGATTATAGAATAGGAGAGAATATGAAACGATATTTATATGAATATATTAATGAAGTAAGTGATAAACTTAATAATAAGAAAGATGTAAAAGAATTAAAAGAAGAAATTTTGATAAAAATTAATTTTTTTCAACATGAAAGATTGGTACATTTAATAGTAACTTTATCATTTTCAATATTAGTTTTTTTGAGTGTATATATGATTAAATACCATTTTGCTTTTATTTTTGTGAATATAATATTATTAATATGTTTGATATTTTATATAATCCATTATTATTATTTAGAAAATGGTGTACAGTGTTTGTATAAATTATATGATAAAATGAATAGAAAATAAATTAATACATATCATTCTACATTTTTTAATGAAGTAATCATATTAATCTTTTTTAAATTAAAATGAGTTACAATATTTACAATAAAAGTAAACATAATAGTTATTAATGCCGAATAAATATAACTTAATGTATATACTTGTCTATCAAATGTTATATAATCTGGTTCACATGTTGAGATAATGAAATGACTTAAATATGAACCGAAGATAAGTCCTAAGCAAATACCTATGGTAGTTAATATAATCGTTTCATTGTTTATATATTTATCAACTTCTTTTGGATAAAAGCCTAGTACTTTAAGAGTTGCAATTTCACGTTTTCTTTCACTAATATTAATATTTGAAAGATTATACAAGACAACGAATGCAAGTGCTGTAGCGGCAATAATCAAAATTGCTACAATTGAATTAATTGATGATAACATATCATTCATATAATTTTCAATATCTTTATTATTAACAATAGTGGTTACATAATTATTATTTATATATTCTTTATCAAAGTTATTGCTATCTTTAATGTTTGTTTTGTTTAAATCTACTAGAATTGAATTGATAGAATAATTTTTAAATAAATTGTTATATGTATCTTTTGTTATATAAATGTATTGATTGATATAGTTTTTTGTAATATAAGATATTTTTAATTTTTTTTCATTGTTTTCATTATCTAATATAGTTATTGAGTCTTGAACTTTAAGGTTCAATAATTTTGCTGTTTTTTCACTTATGACACAAGTGTTTTTTTCAATGTTGGTAATTTTTTCTTGATTATCAATATTAATAAGTGAAATAACGCTTTCTAATTGTTTTAAGTTATCTGGTACTATTAAAGTTGTATCTTGTCTTTCATTATTGTTTGATACTTTTATATTTTGCATGTTAACTTCGACTATTTTATTTATATTGTTATTATTCAATAAATTGCTTTTTATAATATCATAGTTAGCATTTTCATTTATCATTAATATTTTATCAAATTTAAATATAGTATTAAATTGATAATTAGTTACATTTTTAATTGAGTCTTTTAATCCAAAGCCAGCCAAAATAAGTGCTGTACATCCTGCAATACCGAAAATAGTTGTAAATACCCTTGTTTTATATCTAAAAATATTTCTAATAGTAATTTTGTCTGAAAATTTTAGTTTTTTCCAAATAATCGATATTTTTTCTAAAGCTATTTTTTTACCACTTTTTGGATTTTTTGGTCTCATTAAATTAGCAGGGACATCTTTTAATTCATGAATACATACGAATATTGCTGTACCACATATACATAATATGCATATCAACAAGCCAAGTGCATTAGAAAAACTATTAATTGCATATATGAATGTAGGAATAAGAAATAGTTTTTTATATATATTCCATATAACATAAGGAATCAAATACGAACCAATAAATACGCCTAATGTTCCGCCTATAGTTGTTGCTAATAATGAATATATTATATATTTTAAGGTGATTTCAAAATTGTTATAACCAAGAGATTTTAAAGTTCCGTTCTCAGTTCTATCTTCTTCAATCATTCTCATCATTGAAATAAGACTTATCAATATAGAGATAGCAAAAAATATTAATGGGAAAACATTGCCTAATTTTTTAATATTGTCACTTGCATTTATTAATTCTTTATAAGATTCATTATCAAGTCGATTTAAAATATACCATTTTGGTTCTATTAGTTTAGATTTGTCAATTTCAATTCCATATTTATTACTATTTTGTATAATATCGTCATAAAGTTCATTATATCTAATTTTTTCTCTTGATTCTTTAATTTTATCAATATCATTTTTAACATTTTCTATTAATGATTTATATTTATTGCTATTTGTTAATTCGTCTTTCGCATTTGATACAGTGATATATATATTTGTATATACATCGTTTTTAATATTACCATCTAGTGTATATGCATAGTAATCTACTTTTCCACTTCCTAAAGTCGTTGTTGGCTTTTCTGTAGAGAAGTATAAAGGGCTTAATACTGTTCCAACTATTTTATAATTCACATTATTAATAATAATGTTGTCATTAATTTTTATGTTATTGTCTTTTAACAATGCTTTTTCAACAACTATTTCATTATTATTTTTAGGAAGTCTTCCTTCTTCTAAATAAACGTTATTAATATTGTTGCTTAGACCAATTAATCTTATTACATATTGCTCATTAATTGTGTTCAAATATTCATCTTTAGAATATATTCCGATGATTTTATCTATGTTATTAATATTTGATAAGGCTTTTACGTCATTATCTGTTAATCCAAGGTTTGAAACTATTTCTATATCAAAAACATTATTTTTATCATAAAAGTCATCTAATGTTTCTAACATATCAGGGCTGCATGCTTGAATTCCAGCATAAAATCCTACGCCAAGAAGTGCCATAGATAATAATGATAAAAATCTTTTATAATTATCTTTAATTTTCATAAAGATATGTTTAATTAACATGCTTTTCATATTACCACTCAATATCCTCTATATTGGTTGGATTTTCATTTATAATAACATTGCTTACTGAACCATTTTTGAATTTAATTATTTTATCAGCCATTGGACTAATTGCAGAATTATGTGTAATTATTATTATTGTCATTTTTTCATTTCTACATGTATCTTGCAACAGCTTTAATATTTGCTTTCCAGTTTGATAGTCTAATGCGCCTGTTGGTTCATCACACAGCAATAATTTCGGATTTTTACATATTGCTCTTGCAATTGCAACTCTTTGTTGTTCACCACCAGATAGTTGTGCTGGAAAATTGTTTGTCCTCATCTTTAAACCCACTTTATTTAATATTTCATTCGGATTTAATGAATTTTTACATAATTGTGTAGCAAGTTCAACATTTTCAAGAACATTCATATTTTGAATTAAATTATAAAATTGAAAAACAAATCCAATATCATTCCTTCTATATTTTATAAGTTCTTTTTCATTTAATTTATCGATTCTAACGTTGTCGACTATTACTGAACCACTTGTTAGTCTATCCATTCCACCTAAAATATTCAAACATGTTGTCTTACCAGCACCAGATGGTCCAAGTATACAAACAAGTTCACCTTTTTCAATTTCAAAGGAAGTGTCTCTTAAAGCATTTATTTCAATTTCACCCATTTTGTATATTTTATTAACATTTTTGAATTCTATAAAAGCCATTTATATCAGCTCCTAAAATATTATTTGTATTTTGTCTAATTAACATTATATCAAAAAAAGTTGGATATTATAATAAGTTTTACAAATTAAAGTATAAAATATTGAATATATATATTTTTTTTATAATATTAAGTATAAGAGAACATCAGGAGAAAAAAATGAAGTATATATATTTAATAAGACATTCGAGTCCTTTCGTAGAAATAGAAAATTATAATGATTATAAAAATGTTTTATGGGATGAATATAATAAAAACATGATATTATCTGTTGAAGGAGAAGAAAAGGCTAAAAAATTATGTGATATAAAAGAATTAAAAAACATTAAAAACATATATTCGAGTAATTCATTTAGAGCAATTGGAACAGCTAAGTATTTAAGTGAATTAAATAATACTAAAATTAAATTAGATGATCAAATAAATGAAAGAAATTTAGGGGTTAAATATATAAGTGATCTTCCTGATGATTATACAAAACATTCATTTAACGATAAAAATTTTAAGGTTTATGATGGAGAAACGCTAAATGATGTGGATTCCAGATTTAATGATTTTATAAAAAATATTTTAAAAGAAAATGATAAGACTATTCTTGTTATTCATGGTATTATTTTATTATCTTTTTTACAAAATAATTGCGAATTTGAATATAATGAAAATAAAATATTAGTAAAACATAATAATGAAGTTATAATTGAAGGAAATCCTAAAAGCCCTGGAGTATATAAAGTTGTATACAATGATGATAATAAAATTATACAAATCAGTAATATTAATTAAAAGTTATGATTAAAACAATATTTGATTTTAAACATGGAATATATAATGATAATATATGAAAAATTAATCTGACGGGTTTATAGGCTTAGATTAAACTGAATATTGAAAAAGGTAATTTTAATTTAGTATATGTATGGGAAATCTTAATTTGCAAAATATACTTTTAAATAAATCAAAAAATAGTAACGGTTAATACAAGTCCAACTATAGAAAGGATAATTGATATTGAATAAAAAAAATTAATTAATGAAAAGACCATAATATCATTAACACCCTTCTTCGCAATAACGCACAAAAAAAATCAACTATTACTAGTTGACTTAATCATTAACGCCGCATTGGTGCGACGATTTTATCTTATGGAGCAATTGTGTATCTCGTTTGAGAAACATTTTACTACAAATGTAACGAGATAAAACTCAATTACATATTAAATATATCATATTTTAGAGTTTATTACAATACTACTATAGTGTCAATATTTGCAAAAAAACATAAAGTATGTTATAATCAATGCAGTTAATTAAAAAGCGATTCATTCGAAGTAATTATTTTATTATTATTTATAGAGAGTTTGTGGTTGGTGGAAACAAACAAAATTAAAATAATGAATTACAAATGATGATTTTAAGTCGGATAGTATCCGTTATCAATAAGAGGTAATAAACTATTATTACAAACAAAGGTGGTACCACGAGCAATTCGTCCTTTATGGATGGATTGCTCTTTTTATTTTCGAGGAGGTGATTTGTATGGATAGTGACTATTACTATTATTACTTTGATGATTGTAATTTAATTAACTGTACAAATTATTTAGGAGGAAATAGAAATGGAAAAGAAATTATTTGATATTTTAAAAGAAAGAGGTTATGTTAAAGACCTTACACATGAACAAGAAATTATTGATTTAGTTAATGGAGAACCTATGACATTCTACTTAGGAATTGACCCTACTGCAGATTCATTACACATAGGACACTTCTTTGCATTAACTATGTTTAGATGGCTACAAGATTTTGGTCATCATGGAATTATACTAATTGGTGGAGCTACTGCTTTAATTGGAGATCCAACTGGTAAAAGTGATATGAGAAAAATGCTATCAAAAGAAGAAGTTGCTCATAATAAAGCAGAAGTTAAAGAATTAGTAAAAAGATTTGTAAGAACTGATGGAGATAATCCAGCAATTATAGTTGATAATGCTGATTGGATTATGGATCAAACTTATGTTGATTTTATGAGAGATATTGGAGTTCACTTCAATGTTAATAATATGCTTGCTGCAGATTGTTACAAAAAGAGATTAGAAAATGGTGGATTAACATTTTTAGAGATGGGATATATGTTAATGCAAGCATTTGACTTTGTACATTTAAATAAAGAATTTGGATGTAGATTACAAATTGGTGGTTCAGATCAATGGGGAAATATTTTAGCTGGTGCTGATTTATCTAGAAAAATAGGATTTAGTGAGGGTAAAAAGATAGATCCATTATTTGGATTTACTTGTCCATTATTAATTAAAGCAGATGGAGAAAAAATGGGTAAAACAGCTACTGGTACATTATGGGTATCAAGAGACAAAACTACACCATTTGATTTCTTTCAAGCATGGATTAATTCATTTGATGAAGATGTTGAAAGAAGTTTATCATTCTTTACTAGAATGGAAATATCTGATATAAAAGAATTATGTAAGAAAGATATTAGAGAAGCTAAAAAATTATTAGCATTTGAAGTAACTAAGCTAGTACATGGTGAAGAAGAAGCAATTAAAGCTAGACAAACTGCTGAAGAATTATTTAGTAATAAAGGTATATCTGAAAATATGCCATCAGTTAAGTTTGATTCTAATAAATTAGATATTAATGTTTTAGATTTATTAGTTGATATTAAAATAGTATCTTCAAAATCAGAAGCAAGAAGATTAATGGAACAAAATGGTATTAGTATTAATCAAGAAAAAGAAAGTAATATTGATAGAATAATAACTAAAGATGATTTTAACAATGGAGAATTAATTGTTCAAAAAGGTAAGAAAGTATTTTTAAAAGTTGAATTACAATAAAAAGGAGAAAAAACTATGGAAGTAAAAAATAATTACAATGAATGTTTAACTAATTTAGCGTGTTCAATTAGAAAGTATTTTGATTTAGATTATAAACATAAAACTTTAGATTATATTGATAGAATATTAGAAGAATATAAACCAAAAAATGTTGTAACTATTTTATGTGATGGTATGGGTTCTAACATAATGGATAGAATGCTTGATAAAGATACATTTTTAATAAAAAATAGAATCAAACCAATAACAACTGTTTTTCCAGCAACAACAGTTGCTGCAACTACATCAATGATGACAGGATTAAATCCAGTTGAGACAGGAATGTTAGGTTGGGATATGTATTATAAAGACATAGATAAGACTATAACTGTATTTATGAACTCTGAAAAAGGAGATTTTGAATATAAACCTTTAGATGAAGCTATTGAATATAATAATAAACATATGATAAGAAAAACAATTAGTAAAGAAATAAATGAAAAAGGTTTGTATAAAGGATATAGTTTATTTCCATTTGGAGAAAAAGCTTATTCTAATTTAGATGAAATGTATGAAAGAATAGAAAAGTTATGTAATGAAGATGGAAAAAAGTATATTTATGCTTATGATACTGATCCAGATCATACAATGCACGAAATTGGTTGTGATAAACCAGAAATAAAAAACATAATAAAAGATATAAATAGAAGAATTGAAGAACTAAGTAATAAACTATCAGATACAATAGTATTTGTTGTAGCAGATCATGGACATCATAATGTTGAGAATCTATTTATAAAAGATTATCCAGATATTGAAGAGTGTTTATTAAGAAACACTTCATTAGAACCAAGAGCAGTTAACTTTTTTATTAAACCAGATAAGAAAGAAATCTTTGAATCATTATTTAATAAATATTTTAGTAATGATTTTGATTTGTATTCTATGGAAGATGTAATTAATTCAAAACTATTTGGTGATGGAGAAGAAAATGAAATATTTAGAGATACTTTAGGTGATTATTTAGCTATTGGAAAAACAAATAAAACTTTATTATATATTGGTAGTGAAGAATTGAAATCACAGCATGCAGGTTATACAGATGATGAAATACTTGTTCCATTAATAGCTATAGAAACAAAAAAATAGGACTGATTATAAATAATAATCGTCCTTTTTTGTTTGATAAAATTCTTCAGCAGCTTCATCCATTTTTCTATTAATAGAACTAAGTGCTTTATTTATTTCTGATTTATTAATGGTTCTAGGTGGATTTAATATAACTCTATGTTCTTTATCAGTTATTAAGTTTTTGCTATTCATATCATTAACAACTTGTCTAAAAAATCTAGAGGTAGTTGGATCTTTGCTGTTAGCATTTTTACATAGATAAGTTATAAAGTCTTTTCTTTCATCCATTCTCTTATCCATAACTGCATGAACAAAATCTCTATCTTCTTTTAATTCGGTATTTTTTATTTTAAGTTTTTGATTTTCTTTAATAAGTTTATTATTGTCATTTTCAACTTTATTATTTCTATCTTTTTGATATTTTAAATTATCATTAATTGAAGATATATTATTAATTATATTTTTATAATTATCAAAATAATTAGTTATGGATTCAACATCTTTAATTAAATCTTGTAATCTTTCTTTTTGTTTATTATTAAGTTTATAACCACCAAGTCTCGATTCTTCTAAACCTGATAATAAATCTCTCAACTCTTTTGAAGAGTTGTTTATCGATTTTATCTTATCATTGTTTTTATCAATACTTCTTTTATTAATTTCAAGTTCTTTTTTTAATTCTTGATAATTAACCATATCTTTAACGTGAATATCTTTATTTCTTCCTTTTTCTTTAGTCTTAAGAGTAGCATTTTCTTTTTCAAAGTATTTATTAAAAGTATCAATACATTTTTCTCTCATTACATTTTGTATATTTTCAAGTCTTTCTTTAGTAAAAACTGATGATTTATTTACTTGTTTTGATAAACCTGTTTTACAACCATCTTTAACTGGAACTCCAACTATATGCATGTGAGGAGAAGTTTCATCTAAATGAACAACAGCATTTGTTATTTTAAATTCTGGAACAAGTCTTTCTAAATCGTGTAAATGTTCTTCATATACACTAACCATTTCTCTTTTAAATTCAAAATCTTTTGAATCCCAATATTCTTTATTTCCAAGTTCAATTATAATCTCACAAGCAAGATCTCTTTTCTCATCTTTATTAACATATTCAAAATAATCATCAATTCTTCTACTAGGTCTAGATTGCTTATTGTTGTATTCGATTCTTGCTTCTTCAAATTCAGTTTTATAGAATTCTTTAACATCATAAACAATATCATTAGTTCCTTTTAATTGATAAATATAATCATTATCATTTTCGTATTTTCTAAAATCATGATTATTTACTTTTGATAATTGTTGATAATTTTGTATTCCATTATTAGCTAGAGAAGAAGAACCACTTACATTATTTCTAGCATTACTTCTTGCTGATGCTTTTCTATTTTTATTACTTCCAAGATGAAATGAATAAGGTAATTCAGCCATATAATTCCTCCTTTTTAGTGTGGGTTATTTTGGACCATATCTGGGACATCCAAGATATATAACCCCCTAGATATCTTGTACGGATTCTCCATACAAGATTTCGTGGTCTAAGGATTATTCCTTAGAAACCTCTTCAGTATTCTTAACAAACGAAGTGACAATTCCTAACTTAAACTTATTTGTTAAACTCTCTGGATTGTCTATATCTTTTATAATTGGAATTAACTTTAGAACCTTTTCATCTTTATCAAGATTAAATTCTATCTCATCAGGCATATCTTCTAAACTATAATTGAAAGTAGGATGAATATGTAATTTAATACCCTCTATATCTTTAAACTCTTTCATATAATCTTTTACTTGTGATTCTTTTAATGGATAACTAACATTTAACATTACTGACTTATCATTTGAAATAAATTCTACTGGAACTTGTGATAAACCTAGTTCAGATAAACGACTAACTTTTTCAGTAAATAATGATTTCAATTTTATATCTATTAAATGTATCCCATTTGGATATCTATCATCTTTTTCAAAAGTTAGTGATTCAATATATCTAGCTATAAATTCTTGTTTATCTTCTTTAGTCATTGTTTGCCACTGAGTTAAGAATAGAGAAACATCTTTTCCATTAGTCATAAATATTCTTTGTAAATCTCTATCAGCCATAACTTTCTCTGGTGTAAATCTATTTTTATTTTTTAGTTTTTGTTCTTTTTCTAATTGTTTAGTTAATATATCTAGTTTTTCATTTATTACTTTTAAATCTTCTTTAAAGTCATCAAGTTCAACAACTTCAGACATATAAGCTTTTTTGATTCTTTCTTTTTGTTTAGTAAGATTAATTATTTCTCTTTCAATATCAGATTTATCAGCAACTTTTTCTTTATCAGCAAATAGTGGTAAGAATAGCTCATTATATTCATTATCAAATCTTAGTAATTGACCAACAATTTTTTCAAATTCTTCTTCAACATAAGACTCTCTAATATTTTCGTGACAATCTTCACAATTATAATAAACATATTTTTTTCTTTTTCCACCAGAGCCTTTACATTTCATTATCTTGCCACATTTAGGACATTTAAGTTTTTGAAAGAAAGTATAAACTCTATCTCTAGTATAAGTTCTTTGATTAATTATCTTTTGTGCTTGGCATTCTTCCCAAATATATCTAGGTATAATTGGATCAACAACATTCATATAAATAACAGGTTCAACATTTTTCCATTCTTTAAGTCTTTTATACATTTCATAATCTCCCATGTATAAACGATTATTTATTATTCTTTCTATATGAGTATCTTTCCAATTCTTATTTAAAACTTTTTCTTCATTAAATATATTTGATATTTGTAAAAATGTTTTACCTTGTAAATATAAATCAAACACTCTTTTAACAATAGGGGCAGTAGCTGGATCTATTATTGTTTTTCTATTTCCATCTTTTTTAAATCCCAAAGCTACTTGTCCAGGTAAATGACCAGATTTAATAGCACCAGTTAAACCGAACTTTGTTCTTTCTGAAACTATTTCAATTTCAAGTTGTGATAAGACAGTTAACATTCTTACAAAGAATCTACCATTAGCAGTAGAAGTATTAACATCATCTCTATCACATACTAAATAAGTATTATATTTTTCTAATTGTGATATTAGTTCTTCTAAATCTCTAACTGAACGAGTAACTCTATCAAGTTTATAGGCAACGATATAATTGATTTTTCCATCTTTCATATCTTTTAACATTTCTTGAAATTTTGGTCTATGTTCCATATCTTTAGCACTAATACCAGCATCACAATAAACTTTATATACTTCATAACCTTTATAATCACATAATTGTTTTAACTTTTCTTCTTGTTCTCCTAAACTAAAACCTTCACGTGCTTGATCTTCAGTTGACACACGAATATAAATACCAGCAACTTTTCTTTCTTCTTCCATTAATCTCAACTCCTTTTACTAAAAAAGAGGAGACAATAGTATCTAGTAAAGTCTAAATACTACTGACTCCTCATTAAATTCAATATTATAAAATTTCGATATATTGTGTTTTATTTTCATAGATGTACCTCCATTTCTAGAGTTACCTCTTTCATTGGTTATTTATAATATCACTTTTTAAATATTTGTCAATTCCTTATTGAGGGAATAGTATTAAGAGCATTTAGCTAGTTTAAAGAATTTTTCTAGTTCTGATAGATTATGCCCGTCATTTAGGTTATTAACATAGAAAGTATTAACACCATTGAAGAACAAGAAAGTATAATTATTGATTTTAACTTTATGTGGATCTACATAAGCAAGATTACTAGGTTCTAATCTAATTAAATGACCTTTCTCAAGAGTTATTGAAGTAGAAGTATAATTCTTAGCCCAATCAATCTTTTTCTTTAAATCAGGGCTTAAATCAAGTTTTTCTTTAATAATATTTAACATATCATCACAACCTTTCTTAGACACAAAAAAACTTAATTATTTCTAATTAAGCTTTATCTCAACATCGGTTGTTCCGACGATTTTTACAAATGGAGCAGGTGATGGGTAACATCATTTCTCATTTTGCCCTTATTATTACTTAATTTATTATTTTTTTACCACTGAAATTTCCATTAAAAATATTTATCGGTAGTTTTTGCTATCTCCTTTCTAATATTATTTTCTAAATGACCATACTTGTTTACTGTTGTGGAATAATTGGTGTGACCGATTCTTCTTGAAATATGATATAATTCCCAACCCTCGCTCATCATTAATGCGACATATGTATGTCTTAAATCATATAATCTTATTTTTGAAACTCCTGCCTCTTTTGAGAAACGATAAAATTGTTTTCTTAAACTTGAATCTGAGTATGGCTTATTTGTGTTATAATTATAAAATATTATATCGTTAATATTAATTTGCTGCTCTATAAGATATCGCTTGTATTTAAATAATTCCTCTATTAACAAATTACTAACATCAACGATTCTATCTGAACCATAATTCTTTGTGTTGGATAAGAAGTCATTAGATTTACTATCATAATTAATTGAATGAGATATTTTAATTGTAGAATGTTCTTCATTTATAGAGCTCCATGTTAATGCTCTTGTTTCACCAATTCTATCACCTAAATGCAATTCAATTAATACTAATATTCTTATGCGATATGCTAAGTCGCCTTTTTGATTTGCCATATATTTCATAAATCTTTTAAATTCTTCAATAGTCCAATATTTCATTTCTACTTTTGCGACTTTAAAACTTTTAATTCCTAAAGTTGGCTTTTTGTTAATCAGATCTTTTTCTTCATAACACCAATTAATAAATGCTTTTAATAATTTTAATATTTCGTTTTTTGTTTTATCAGAAGCAATAACTTGATTCATAAAATCAATGATATTTTCTTTAACCATTTTGTCAATTCTAAAATTTTCTAAATCTTTTAAATAACAATTATATATTACATTTTTCTTTTTTAATGTATTATAAGACAGTTTTGATATTTCCTTACAGTGATATATATATTCATTCCATAAATCTTTGAAAAGATAAGAATTATTTGATTGTTCTATTTTTTTAATATTTAATTCCAGTTTTGCTTTATAATCTTTAGCAACTTTAATGTCATATATTTTTTGACTATTTATTTTAGATATAGTAGTGCTATCATGCCTTATTACATAGTTTCCATTTTTACTATGTCTGTATATGTTTGCATATCTTGTTTTTTCATATATTTTATTCATTTTTCATTCTCCTTTCTTGATTTTAATTTTTTAATTTAGTATAATCGTGTATAGAAAAACATTTAAAAAACTCAATTCTATTAGCGTGGATATTGATATTCAAAGTTTTTCTAATTTGTAGTACCTGTTGCCGCAGGTGCTATTTTTTATTTTAAATTATCTTTAATGTATTTAATATATCTATCTGCTTCATCTTCATAACCATTTCTATTAAATTCTAACATTGTTTTATCTTGGTCCAAATGTGAAAGTTCAATATGAGCAAGTTCATGCAATATTGACTTTCTTTTTTTATAATAGGATAGGTTAGAATTAATAATTATATTGTATATACCTCTATGATTGAAAACGAATCCATTTATACCTTTACTCAAACTAACATAAGTGATGTTAGCATTGTAATAATTTAATAACTCTTGTTGAGTCATGTTTCCTTTTAATAATTCTATGACCATACTTAATACCTCTTTATTCTTTATATTTATATTAAGTACCTATACTAGCATACTTATTATTTTAATTCATCTAATACTTCTCCAGTATTATCATCTATAATTAATATTTTTCTATTTTGTTGTTTTGACAAATATAATTTATATATTTTAGAACATACTTCACAATCTGCTAAAGCTCTGTGAGAAATATTATCTAGCCCTAAATAATTTTTTAGTGTTTCTAATTTGTAATTTTCTACATTATCACTTGGAATTATTCTTTTTGCTAGTGTAACAGTGTCTATTATCTTGTTATCACATAGTTTAATATTGTTTCTATAACATTCACATGCTAGCATTTTTATATCAAATGGAGCATTATGCGCTACTAAAGTATAATCTTCAATAAATTCAAAAAACTTTGGAAGAACATAGTTTATTGTTGGTTGTGAATTTAAATCTAGCTGTTTTATACCAGTTAATGATGTTATAAATGGATCTATTTCTTGATTTGGATTAACTAGCATTGAAAATCTATCAACTTCTTTATTATTTATAAATTTTATAGCGGATAATTCAATAATCTTATCAATTTCAGGTTCTAAACCTGTGGTTTCGGTATCAAACACTATATAATCATTAACAATTTTATTTGTTTTTCTACTTGAATAGGATGTTGAATATGCTTCGTAAGGAACAGCATTGGCATATGGATTATTAGCTACAGTATAACTTGATGTAACTGAAATATTTTTTGTTACATAATTAGAATTTAAACCTGTCGTCATTTTTTTTGAATTTTGTTTTCCTAAATTCATTATGAGTAAAATGATTATATCTACAAACCATCCAAGACCGAATAAACCAAAAGTAAATAAGTACAAAAAACCTCTTTTGATATTTCCACAATAGAAATGATGGATTCCTATAAAACCGAGCATTATACAGAGAATCAGTGTTATTAGTTTATCTTTTTTGCTAAAACAATCCATTATTCACCATCCAACTCCTTATCAATTTCTCGTTTCCTTTTTTCTATAATGAACTTAATAGTTTCTTTATCATCATCAGTTAATATATCCTTGTGTTTATCAAATAGAACATCTAATTCGCTTTTTGATAGTTCTGAATCTTTTTTGCTTAAATCTTTATTTATTAAATCATCTACTGTGTAATTTAAAAAATTTGCGATTGCAATTAAGTCATTTGTCATTATATTTCGCTCACCAGATTTCCACATAGATATTAGTCCAGGACTATTGTGATTTGTAATTTTCAAAATTGTTTCAACACTTATTATATTATTATCAATAAGATAACTAATATTTTTAGCGAAATAATTCTTCATACTTCCCCTCCTTACAACAGAATTATACAATAAATTTCACTAATTTACAATATTTTTTTCACTTTTTGTGAAAAATGCTTGACAATTCACTTTGAGTGAATTACAATTGAATTAGTTAGGAGGTATAAATGGAAACAAATGAAGAGCAAGTGATAAGAAATATTAAATCAGTCCAAAAAAGATATGGCTTGTTAGATAGCGACATTGCTGGCAAACTTAATATAACTGAAAGAACTTATATAAATATTAAGAATCATCCATTTAATTATTCAATAAATAAATTAAATGAAATTGCTAGTGTTATTGGATGCAATATTAATGAATTTTTTTTACCACTTTATTTCACTCAAAGTGAAGAAAAAGAAGGATAATAAGGGGGAATAAATGACATTTAAAATTATAGTGAGTATATTAATTGCGATATATTACTTAATATTTATTTTCAATGAAAGAAAAAAAGATAATGATAGAGAAACTATTAAAATTTTATCAATATCTTTAATCATAGCATACATTATTTTTCTTTTATTGATTTGGATAGTTGTTTAATTAATGGCTGTAAAGTATCAAGTCTTTTCTGCGGATTCCATTCTTTGGTTGATGCAAATATTTCGTTAAAAGTTTCGGTGCTAATATTTGGAAAATATAATAACAATTTTTGAGCAGATTTTTGAAAATTATATTTTTCTTTTAAAGACATTCCAACTTCTGAATAAATACTTCCAGTAGAGTCAAGAAACTCATTTATTGCATCTAAACGATTTTGGTTATAAATATCTTGCGATTTTAGTTTGACATCTTTTTTATAGTTTATATAAGCATTTATCGATTGAGGAATAATTGCAGATGCAGCAGCTATGATAGCAACCCAAATAGTATCAGACATTAAAAACCTCCTTTCAAAAACATTGTAAAGGAGAATAAGAAAAATATCAATATCCACGCTGAAATAAAAAGAAAGGAGTTGAGAACATGGAATTTTATGATTCAAAAGAGATTATCAAGTTAACTGGGTTGGGAAAATCAGCAAGTTATAAATTAATTAAAGAATTAAATACAAGACTTAAAAGAGAATATCCAGGAACGATAATTATAAAAGCAAAAGTTCCTAAATGGTACTTTGAAAAAAAGATGTTAATTAAAGAACCAGAAAGGAGCGATTAAATGTACATAAAAAAAGAAGAACATACGCAAAAGTTCTTCACTGATAATTATATCAAAAAGTGAAGAATAAATCAATTACAGGGGTTAAATCTATGTCAAAAAAAATATATTTGAAAGGAAAAATTAAACATGAAAAAAATAGATGAACCAGAATTTATAGTAAGTTCAGAAGAGTTAAGAAGAAATAGAGAAAGAGCATTATTAAAAGATGAGCAAATCAAAGAAGAAAAAGATGAAAAGAATACATTAATAACTCTTTTAATATTAGGAGCAATAATAGTTATTTTAATAATAAAAATATTAGTTGCTATGAGCGATAGAGCAGTTGAGAGCTGTATTAATGGTGGGAATAGTGAATCTTTCTGCAATGCTCATTTAAGAGGTTAATATGAACAAACAGCCTAAGCAATTTACAATTTATATAGAAATGTTTCGGTTAATTGATAGGATTGAAAATGTTGAAAAAAGAGATGAATTTTTAGGTAAATTATTCGATTGGTATTTTAAAGATAAAAAACCTAATTTAGAACCTAATTCTTACGAAGAAGATGTGTGGATAAATATCACAAAGCCCATAATTTCGTACAAAAGTAAGGTAGTAAATGGTTCTAAAGGTGGTCGTCCTAGGAGAAATAAAAAAACCGAAGTGGAAAGCGAAATCAAAAGCGAAAATGAAAGCGAAACAATAACAACATCAGATGTAATTGTAGTTGTTAATAATAATACTCTTAATAAAAATAAAAAAAATATTATATCTAAAGAAAGTAATACTAATGAAGATAGTAATAGAGATAGGGTTGCAGGGAAAGAGGAAGAGAAAGAAACATTCCCAAATTCGATTTTAGATTTTGTCGAAAAAAACTATGGAAGAAGCTTAACGCCTTATGAATTTGAAGAAGTGAGCAACTTAGTAGAAACTTATTCAGAACCAATTATTTTAAAAGCCTATAAGATTGCATTTGAGCAAGGGCACAACAAACTGAGTTACATTAAAGGCATTCTTAGTACTTGGAAAGATTGCGGATTAGATACTTTAGAAAAAATTGAAGAAGATTTGAAAAAGGGTAAAAGGTCTGCTAGTGAAAGAAAACTAGATGCAGTATTTGCAAGAGCAAGAGCAAGGATGGGTGAAGAAAATGAATAGAGCACAAGTTGAAAAGTTATTAAAAATAATCAAAAGTTTCTATCCTTACTTCTCCATAACTGAAGATGTAATTGAGAATTGGTCCAGCAAATTGAAAGACTACGAGTTTAACGAAGTCTTAGAAGAGTTTGATAACTATGTTAATTCTGGAGATAAGGAAACACCTACACTGAGCATTCTTATTTATCCGCTCAAAACATTTACTCAAAAAGAGGAAGCAAACATTCAGGGACTATATGTATGTTCAAATTGTGGCAAGAAGTTTAAATCGATGGAAGAAGCAGATAAGTGCTATGAAAGAGATTTAGATCTAAAGTACATCAAAAAGATGAGCGGCAAGTTAGGATTTAATCCTTCAGAAATATTTGAAGATTTAAGAACTGTAACATTGGAAACTATAAATGAAAGATACCCAAAATTTATTAAAAGAATAGTCGCAGAGGAAAAACAGAAAAATATTCTAACTCAAAAAGAAAAAGAAGGAATAAATCTTTATTGGAAACATGTAATAGCAGGTGTCGAATGAAAACAAGTGAAGAAGAATTGAAATTATTCGATATGTATTTAGATAGTTTGTACATCAAAAGAAAAATCGATAGAAATCGAATAATTGGATTATACAAAAGATTATTTAAAAAGAAGAAAAATTTAAATGATTTTGAAACTGACCTCGAAAAATTAGGCTGGGATGAAATTACAATTAGAAATATTACAAATTATGTATCAATTTGGAATTTTAGAAAGGATGAAAATGAAAAAATATGGAAGAACAAAAACAAATAAATGAAATAAAAAATGTTGAAAATGTTGATTATTCTAAATTAAACATTTTTCAAAAAATGTCACTTGCAACAGTGGAAATTCAAAAAGTAAAAAAGAACTTAAAAGTTGGTGAAGGAACTAAATCAGAATATAAAGCAACAAAAGAAGCTGACATCTTGAATGCTGTTAAGCCTATTGAAAATAAATTAGGAATATATAGTTATCCAACCGAAAGAAAAATAATTAGTCAGGATAGACTAACCTTTAACACTAAATACGGAGATGTCGAGAATTTTGTGATAAGGCTTGAAATAACATATCGATTTGTAAATGTGGATAAACCAGAAGAATATATTGAGATTAAAAGTTATGGGGATGGAATTGATAGTCAAGATAAAGCACCCGGAAAGGCATTAACTTACGCAGACAAATACGCATTATTAAAAGCATATAAAGTTGAAACAGGTGATGAAGAAAATCAAAAACCTCAAGCTGTAAAAAGATTGACAAAAGAGGAGGAATTAAAAAAGAAAACTGAACTTATAGTGAAACTTGATAGATTAGCAAGAGAAACCAATACTAATAAAGAATTAATCTATCAAACCTATAAAGTTGAAAATAATACAAAAATGTCAATTACGCAATTGGAACAAGCGGTAAAACATTTAGAAAAGAAACCAAAAGTAAATATAAAAAATGAAGGAGACATATTTTAAAATGGAAGAGCAAAAATTAGAATTAAAAGTTGAAAATTTAACATTAGGAGAATTAACTACTAATGCACTAAAAATTAAAGAAGAAATAAAAAATAAGTTAGAAGATTATAAAGCTGAGAATTATGATATTAATTCTATTGATAAAGCAAAAGAAGATAAAGCTATGCTTAACAGAACTGCTAAGAAATTAAATGATGAAAGAATTAAGTTAGAAAAAGAATTTATGAAACCATTTGACGAATTTAAGACAGTTGTAAAAGAAATTACTGAAATGATAAAAGATTCATCAAGCAAGATTGATGAAATAGTTAAAGAAGTTGAGAATAAAGACAAAGAAGAGAAAAAGAAAGCAATTTTAGTAATCTTTGAAAGTGAAGTAAAAGAATTAAAAGACGTTCTTAAATTTGAAAAAGTATTTGATGAAAGATACTTAAATAAAACTTTCAAAATTGAAGATGTAGAAAAAGATTTAATAAGCAAATTAGAAAAAATAAGGAACGATTTAATCACAATAAGTGAATTACACAGTAAATACGAAATTGAACTTAAAAATGACTATTTAAACAATTTTGATTTAGGAATGATTATCAGAAAGAATAGCGAGTTAATTCAAAGAGAAGAAGCTTTAAAAAATCAAGTAGAAGAAACTAAAAAAGTAATTGAAGAACAAAAAGAAGAAAAAATGCAAGAAATGGCTGAAACAATAGTAGAAATAAAAGAAGAAGAACCAGTTCTAACATTTACATTAAAGATAACTGGTAAAAAGAATCAATTACTTGCATTAAGAAAATTCATTGAAACTAATGGTATGAGTTATGAAAAGGTGGCTTAAATGGATATAGATCATAGCTTAAAAAAAGGCATTGAAAAAATAGTAGATTATGAAATAGAACCTATGACTTTAGAAGAAGATGATGTTATTAGCATATTAGAAGATTTAGTTAGTAATTATCACATTTTGAAAAAAAAATTTGAAGATTATAAAAAAGATATTGAAGATAACTATAAACCTATATCAATTGCAGAGCAAGTTGGTATTAGCGATAGAGATTTTATTTAGGAGGAGAAAAATGGAAAAAAAACAATGGTTTAAACTGGAGGATATCAAATTAGATATTGATAAAAATGAATTTAATGATTTTGAAAATTTAAGAAAAGAATTAAAGAAAGCAAGAAAAATTACAAATGATAGTTGGTACTTGAATTATATAAAAATAAATGCAAAATTAACTTTTATGGGTAAATTAAATACACCAAACGGAGAAGTAGAAACAGAATTTGCTTACTACATAAAAACAAATTATAAAGATATGAAAGATGAAGCAAAAATAACGATTTATGAGCAAACATTTACTGGATTAAATGAAGCTGTTACTATTAGATTTAGTAGTGGTTCAATTATAAGTAAAATTGTATTTGGAGATATAGAAAAATGTTATCAATTATTGAAAGACGAAGTTGATAAACAATTAAAAGAATACAATAATCAAGTCGAAATATTCAATAAAGAAATCGAAGAATTGCAAGAAAAGGATGATAAAAAAAAGGAAGATGAAGACTAATGATAGGTAGTCCTCAAGAAATATCTCAATACTTGTGGCAACTTGATCCAAATAAAGAATATGAAATAAAAGAACATAAGAATAAAAGGTCTTTAGATGCTAATGGTTACTGCTGGGTTTTATGCAAAAAGATAGCTGATAAACTTCATATTACAAAAGAAGAAGTATATAGGAAAAACATCAAAGAAATGGGCAAATATGAAGTTATTCCAATAAGAAATGAAGCAGTAAGTACATTTATAAATGCGTGGACGTGTAAGGGAATAGGTTGGATATGTGAATCCTTGTCAAAATCAAAGCTCGATGGATTTACTAATTTAATCGCTTATTATGGAAGTTCAGTGTATGACTCAAAAGAAATGGCATTATTGCTTGATAGTATTGTACAAGAAGCTCAAACTTTAGATATAGATACACTTACACCTGCTGAAATAGCAAACCTTAAAAATTTGGAGGAAGTATATGGAAACTAGAAATTATATATTAGAACCGACTTGTTTAGAAACTAAAATTGATTCTTACAATCAAATAGACACAAAGCAAAGGCAAGAACAAGTTTTAGAAGTGCTTGGTAATGAAAAACTCACTGCAAAAGAAATAGCCGTTAAAATGTATGAAAAAGGCTATACAACGAACGATGAAAGAAACAATTCAGCACCTAGAATAAATGAACTAATGAATTTAGATTTAATTGAAGTGTGTGGTAAAAAAACTTGTGAATATACAGGTAAGACTGTAGCGGTATTTAAAAAGAAATCTCTTGATTATAAACAAAAATATGAAGAACTATCTAGTGCATATGAAAACCTAAAGAATATTGAAGCATTTACAAGAACTAGAATAAAAGAATTAAAAAAAGAAAATGAATCTTTAAGAAAGGAACTAAATAAAAGATTATGAATAAAGTGATTTTAGTCGGAAGATTAACAAAAAATCCGGAATTAAAAAAAATAAATGAAACTACAGTTACAAATTTTAATATTGCTGTTAACAGAAATTTCAAAAATAAAGATGGTCAATACGATGCAGATTTTATAAATTGCATAGCATTTCATGGAACAGGAGAATTTATCAATAAATACTTTTTAAAAGGTCAAATGATTGCTGTTTCTGGAAGAATACAAACTAGAAATTATGATGACAAAGATGGAAATAAAAGATTTGTAAGCGAAGTAGTTGTAGATAATGCTGAATTTACTGGTGATAGTAAAAAGGAAACAACCGAAACTAGTAATTCAGATAATTCTGTTTTAAACGAAGTACCACAAAATTACAAAACTGAATATAGCAACGAGGGAATACATCTCAATGATGATGATTTGCCCTTCTAGGCTAAAGAAAGAAAGGAATTAAAACTATGAAAATTTTTTACAAAAAAGATTTTTATGGGGTTTTGGAAGAAAAAAATAAATTAAAAAAAGAGTTTGAAAATTACAAAGCTGAGCATAAACAAGCTATGAGTAGTTTGAATAGCAAATACATAGAGCAGTTAAAAGAAATCAACATTTTGAATAATCAACTTTCGGATAAAGAAAAAATATTAAAAGAAAAAGAAGAGTTAGAAACTAAATTAAAAAGCGCTAATACTTCAAAAGGTGGACTTACTAAAGAAATTAATAAATTAAGAAATCAAGTTAAAGTACTTACAGGTCAAATAAAAGAGAAAGATATACTTTTAAGTAAAAGATATATTCTCAAAAAGTTAAGTCCAGGAAGAACTCCAAATACTATTAAAACTAGTATCAGAAGTAGTGCTAATGAAAGCAGAGCAATTAAATATGTCAAAGAAAATCTATGAACCATATTTAGATTTATTACGTGCTATATGCAATAGTGATCCGGACGAGATGAAAAGAAAAAGTGTAATAGCAGTTTATGATGTGTTAGACAATGAAAAATTGATAGCTATATTTTCAAATTCAAAGAACTGTGCTAAATTTTTCAGTTCTAACAAAAAGACAATTGATTCTTATATCTCAAAAGGAAAAATAAGAACTAAAAGATACAAAATAGAAAGGATTTATTTTATAGATGAAAATACTATCAAATAAACAATATTCTGATTTAACAAATGAAATAAAGTGCTTACAAGATACTTACGATCAAGATGTAAAAGTATTAATGGTTGAAAATAAGGACTATGAACTAAAAATAGACTCAATACATAGTAAGTTAGTTGACATAGTCCTAACTTCTGATATTAAAAAAGATACTATTATTGCAAAACTTAAGGAAATAATTAGATTTATTGAGAAAGGAAAATAATTATGAAACCTAAAGTAGGAGATTATATTAAAACAATTAGAAACTCGGCAGTAGGAAATAATGTTATTGCAAAAGTTAGATTTATTAATTATGAAGATAGATTAGGCTTTGGAAAATTTAAAAATTATTATAGTTGCTGGCGAGAAGATAATAGTTGGTTTGAATTAACTGATAATGATTTTAAAAAAGGTAGAGCAATTGTTATAAAAAAGCAAAAAGAAGCGATTAATAAATATATTGATGAATTAGAGGAAAATTCAAAATTAAGCGAGTTATTGTGTAAATCACAACAAGAAAATAAAAAACAAAAAGAAGAAAAAAGAAAAGTAAGAGATTATATAAATAAGCATTGTGTAAATGAAAAAATATCAAAAGAAGTAGGATATAAATGTTATACAATGGCAGATACAAACGAATTAGAAAAAATAATGAAAATATTAGGAGATAAAGAAAATGAATGAAGAAGAATTTGAAAAACAAACACTAGATAACTTAATAACTGATTTAAAAGATATAGATAAATATACAAGTTTTAAAAATGGTGCTTTTATTTATGATTTAGGCAAATATCAAGGAGCATTATTAGTAAATCATATAGAACAATTACAACAAGAAAACAAACAACTAAAAGATAATTGGAATAACTTGAAAAAAATAGCAAAAATGCATAGTGGTATAAAAAAGAAATGTTATAATGGTGGCTTATGGTTTGAAATTGATGACCTTTTAGATAAAATGCAAGAATTAGAACAAGGAAGTTATAGTGATGAATAAATTAACAAATGAAAAACAAAACAAAGAATTATTAAAATTGGTAAAAGAGTATCCTACATTACCATTGGTATTCTTTTGTAGCAGTGAAGATATATGCGATGACTATAGTTATACTTTTATGAAATTTAGAAGAGTAGAAAAAGGTGTTATTTATGAAAGTGATATAAACGATACTATCTATACTTCCGAAGATGATTATGTAGAAGATTTATGTGATTATTTTGCTGATGATGTTAGATATTCCAATATGACTGATGCAGAATATGAAAAAGAAATGCAAAAGAAGGCAAAAAAAGTACCACACTATGAAGCAATTATTATTTATGCTGATGCTTAGAAAGGTAGATAGTGATGAGTAAATGGAAGCAAATTATTTACATAAAGACAGTACAACACTTGTACAAGACGAACTTGTTAAAAATGAACTTAATCAAATAGAACTACAATATAATGCTTTAAAACAGCAAAAATTTAATGAACTTTTAAAAGAAAATCAAGAATTAAAACAAAAATATCTAAATGCAGCAGCAGATTATGAAACTACTATGGCAGAGAAAAATGAATTAAAAAGACAAGTTGAAGATATAAGTGAAGAGTTAGAACTTGTAAGATGTGATTTACATAATAGAACATCTAAAAGAGATAGGTATGAAAGAGAATTAAATGAATGTCTATCTCAACAAAAAGAGTTTATAAAGTATTTAGAAGATTATTTAAAATTATTCGATAACAAAGATATATACGAAGAGGGTAGTTATGATACTATCGAGGAAATTTTACAAAAATACAAAAGTATAATAGGAGTATCAGAATGAAAATACTATCAAATAAAAGATATAAGAAATTACTTGAATATGAAAGTAAATATCGATTACTTACAGGACAAACTGTTACATTTTGTACAGGTGAAAGAAGTAAATATAAAGCACTATTAAGTATGGAAAAAGAAGAAATAGTACGTAGGTATTTTGATTTACATAATGCTTATATACAATTATCAAAAAAAAATAATAGGAGATGATAAATAATGAATATAAATTTTGAAACAATTATGAAAAAACAAATAGAACAAATTGCTAATGATGAAATTGAAAAAATGATTAGAGAAAAAGTTAATGAGTTCAATAGAGAATTGTTGTCTAAAAAGGATAATTATATAACAGAGTTGATGAAGAGTATTAGGATATTTAGTGAACAGCAAACAATAGACCATATTCCTAGATATTTAATAACTGTTGAAAATACTTACAGAATTGAAAATTAAGGGGGGTAAATAATGAAATTAGAACTTAAAGGAGTGAAATGAGAAGTTTATATGATATCAGGAGGGAATTGGTAAAACATAAACAAAATTTAAAAGAAATAAATAGACTAATAGCAGTATCTGATAGAAGAACTGATTTGTTTAAGGAAAAGCTTAAGATTAAATGTAAGATTAAAAAGTTAGAAGAAGAATTAGAAAGGAAAAGTTATGATAAAGAAAGAAATATATCCAAAAACTAAAAGAGTTAGTTGCTTAGGAGATAAGGTATATGTAACTGAAAAACTAGATGGAAGTAATTTAGTATTCTTTAAGAAAAATGATGAGTTGTATTTTGCTCAAAGAAAAACAATTATTAATATCAATGAGTTAAAAGAAGTAAAAGATAAATTATATAAAGGATTATATCAGTGGTTGTTAGATAATAAAGATTATTTACAAGAACAATTAATTAATGATTCAGCAATATGTGGAGAATGGCTTGGTATGGGCAAATTAAAGTATGATGTAAGCGAGTTTGACAAAAGATGGTACATGTTCGCAAAAGCAAATATTGATGATGAATATAACTTATATAACCTAATTTATGATCATGAACTATTTAAATATCCATTTTTAAATCAAGAAATACCAAAATTTATAGGTATAGTTCCAGAAGTTACAGTGCTTAATATTCTACCTACAAAAGAACATTTAGATAGTGTTTATGAGAAATACACTAATAAAGTTAAAAGGGATGTTGAAGGATTTGTAATAAATTATAAGAATATTATTTCAAAATATGTCAGAATGAAGAATGGTAAACTCGAAGAGCATTTTGATAGAGGTGAGTAATGAATATATTAAAAGCCAAAAATGAAATTGATAAATTGCAAGATACATTAGAATTGTATTTGCAAAAAAAGAAAATTAATTTTATAAAATCTCAACCAGGGAGTCCAATTATGAAAGATATTATTACTGGTAAAAATGATGGCAAAGCAATATTTGATAAATTCGCACATTATATTATAAAAGATGAAGAGCTTGACAGTGAAATATATTCATTGCAAGAAAGTATTAATGCTTATGAAAACTATATCATTAAAGAAATGAAAAGAATTTCTAAGTATGGGGGAAGTGAACTAGTGAGATACTATAGAGATGTTGAAAAGAAAAAGTGGGATGAAATATCAAAATTAACTCATTATAGTTCTAGACAATGCCATAGACTATATGAAAAAGATTTGTAATGTCACGAAATGTCACATTTTTATGAACCAAAAAATAAAGATGTCACGAAATGTCACAAAATTTTTGGTATAATGGTATCATGGAATTATTATACGTGAGGTAATATTAATTCTTAAGTTTTAGATCTATGTCAAAACTGAAAGAAATCTCTTATAAAGATTTCTTTTTTATGGGAGAATAAAACGGGAACTAGGAAAGGCATATATAGGCTAGTTGGAAGGGTTAAGCAATGCCTTTATGAATAATTATGAATAATATAGAGTAGATATATCCTATGCTATAGTAAATAGGACAACGTTGTTGTAATAATATATCTATTCTATTGTGTTCATAATAACACATCCTTTCAAATGTGCTATTCATATTTATGAGTAGCATAGGGTGAATATATAACTCAATTGGTAGAGTGTGGTGCGTACGCAAATCTTAATAACCAGGACACGCGAGTTGTAGGTTCGAGCCCTGCTATATTCATCCTATGGTGCTTATAAAAGGCATTAACAATGCTCCTAGCGAGCCAAAGGGAAAACTACTGGAAAACCCTGTCAACGAACAAAGCAGTGTAAATCATACAATAATATTAAGTTTTTTCGTTGAGATTTAAGTGAGTATGAAATGCTATCTTTATAGGTAGCATATTGAGTAAATATACCTTTGCTAACGAGAAGAATAGTGATGTTAGTTTATGAAAGTTTAAACACTTAGTAAATTGCTATTCTATATTTACTTGATATGGTGTCTATAAGACACTAACAGGAGTTATAATTAGTTCTCCTGTTCAAATTTTGAATACAAATTTGATTGTGTATTCTTGTATTTTTTGTAAGTGTAGCCATCAACTACACGCAGCACTATCTCTAGTAGGTAGTGTCTAGTGATATATAAAAGTCTAGGGGCAAAAGGTAATAAAGTAAGTTAGTAGTGTGGTTTCTATACTTACAATTCTCTTGGAGGACACCACAAAGTGTTATAGGCATATAACATAAACCTTTATATCATTAGACAGTATCTATTAAAGATACTATTAGGTCGCTCCAAAAGAGTTTGTCTGCGCCGCCAACTGGGTACCTAGCCTATAGCACGGCGCCATTTTGAAATTAAACAACCTTAAATGGTTGTTTTTTATTTTAAAATTAATTGTAAAAATAATGGAAGGAGATGATAACAATGAGTGCAAGTGATTTAAAACCAATACAAAGCACAGAAGAAGCGAAAAGAAAAGGCCGCAATGGTGGAATTAAATCTGGTGAAGTGAGAAGAAAGAAGAAATTAATGAAAGACCAGATATCATTGTTATTATCTTTACCATTTCCAGATGTTAGTGATAAGACTGGAAAGAAGATTAGAACTACGTTTAAACAATTAGGCATAGACGAAGAGAATATAGACAATCAAATGGCTATGATAATTGCTATGTGGCAAAGAGCTTTAAAAGGAGATTATCAAGCGTTTAATTCATTAAGAGATACAGTAGGTGAAAAACCTAAAGATGAAGTTAGTGTTGAAAACCCTAATGCGACTAAAATATTATCATCTATTTCAAAACAACTAGGTGGTAAGAATGAATAATGATTTCCCATTAAGTGAGAAATACATTGATTTCTTAAAGTATGATTGTAGTACGGAATTTCTTGAAGGCACTACATTTGCTGGGAAAACAACTGTAGGCATTCCTAAATTTATGTTTAAAATTGCTGATTATAAAGGAACAAAACCTAGTATTATAGCAGGACTTGATTTAGGAACAATTGAAAAAAATATTATTAACTCTGATAAAGGGTTAATTGAAATATTTGGAGATTATAAAGAAGGTGGATGTGTAGAATACAATCCCAATGGTAAAGGCAAAATAAGTCTTCCACACATACTCTTTCATACTCAAAATGGGAACAAGACAATTTATGTATTGGGATATGATAATAAGGCTCGTTGGAAGAAAGCTTTAGGTGGCCAAGTGTATGGCTTATTCATAGATGAATTTAATATTGCTGATATGGAGTTTATACGAGAAGCATTTATGAGGGCTGATTATAGACTATGTACAATGAACCCAGATGATCCAAATAAAGAATGCTATAAAGAATTTGTTAATAAATCTAGACCAATAGATAAATATAAAAATGATGGACCAATAGAATTATTAAAAATGTTAAATGAACAACGAGTTGCTGATTGGACTTGGTGGTATTTCACATTTAACCATAATTTAAGTCTAACTGATGAGAAAAAGAAGCAAATAATAGAATCTGTACCAGTTGGAACTAAATTATATAAAAATAAAATACAAGGTTTGAGAGGAAAAGCAACAGGATTAGTATTCAATATAATTGCTGAAAAACATATTATAAGTGAAAAACAAGCAATGTTTGAAGATTGGAAAGAAACTAATCCTAGAAAGAAAAGAAAGTTTGTACGATATGCAATCGGTTGTGATACATCTTATTCAAAGAAATCACACGATAAACTTACATTTGAATTTGTAGGAATAACGGAAGATAGAAAATGTATTTTACTAGAAGAAGAAGGATACAACAACAAAGATAGAGAAATACCATTTGCTCCATCAGATGTTATACCTAAATTAATTAATTTTGCTGAAAAATGTAAAAGCAAATGGGGATTTGCAAGATACATTTTTATAGATAATGCTGATGCTGGAACAATAGCAGAAGCAAAAAAATACAAAAGAAAAACTGGATGTATTTACATATTTGAAGGTGCATGGAAGAAAACAAAGAACTTAACGAGAGTTCAACTACAACAGTCCTGGTTAAATACCGAGGATTTTTTAATTGTTGAAACATGCAAAGATTATATAGGTGAAACGAATGTGTACAGTTTCACAGAAGATGGACAACTTGAAGATGGAAATGACCATCATATACAAGGTTGTCAATATGCTTGGTTACCATTTAAGAAATTAATAGGTAATTGGGAAATGATTAAACAAATGATAAAAGATGCAGACACTGGAGAGTGATAAAGATGGGATGGATGAAAAATATGATAAGAAATTGGTTAGAAATTAAAAGCCCTGATTCAATACAAATAGATATTGAACAATTAAATAATTATGAAAGCCAAGCATTTATTAATAACATATGGTATAGGGGTGATCCAAATGAAATACAACAACTATATGAACAATTAAATGATAAACTTGGAAATAAACATTTTTGGGGTAGTAAGCCTACAGTTGGAATGAACATAAGAAAAATACATACTGGGTTACCTTCTATGATAGTAGACACATTGGCTGATATTTCTACAGATGACTTAGATAAAATTGAAGCCGGAGATAGACAAGAAGAATGGAATAAGATAGCAGAAGAAAACAATCCTAAAGCATTGCTTAGAGATGCAGTGGTTGGAGCATTAGTGTGTGGAGATGGAGCTTTTAAGTGGTCTATTGATACTGATATTAGTCAATATCCAATCATTGAATATTATGATGGTTCAAGAGTTGATTTTGAATATGAAAGAGGAAGATTAATTGCAGTTATATTTAAAACTAAAAAATTAATTAATAAGCAAAGATATACACTTCTTGAAAGATATTCTAAAAAAGATATAACTTATAAGTTAGTTAATAAAGAAGGAAAAGAATGCAAGATAGAAGATTATCCAGAATTAATTAATAAATATAAGACAGTTATAAATCCTAATGAATTTATGATGGCTCTTCCAGTTATGTTTAGAAAATCAAAAAAGTATATTGGTAGAGGAAAATCATTATTTGATGGAAAATTGGATAACTTTGATGCCTTTGATGAAGTGTGGTCACAATGGATGTTAGCATTAAGAAAAGGGCAAATTAAAACTTATATTCCTGAATCATTATTACCAAGAGATCCAGAAACTGGTTTGTTATTAAGAGGCAGTGATTTAGACAATGATTTTATATCAGTTGAAGAAACAATTTCAGAAGATGGTTCAAGTAAGAATAAAATAGAAACAACACAGGGACAAATACAATATGAAGCATTATTAAATACATATATTACTGCATTAGATCAATGTTTAACTGGTTTAATTAGTCCTAGCACTTTAGGAATTGATACAAAGAAGATAGATAATGCAGAAGCAACAAGAGAAAAAGAAAAAACAACATTATATAAGAGAAATCAAATTGTTGAAGTATTAACAAAAGTTATAAATGATATGGTTAACATAACATTTAAAGTGTATGATACTATGAATCAAAATGAAATTACTGATATTCAAGGAACTGCTTCATTTGGTGGTTATGCTAATCCTTCTTTTGAAGCTCAAATTGAAACAATAGGAAAAGCTAAAATAAATGGAATCATGAGTATAGAAACTAGTGTAGAAGAGCTTTACGGAGATACTAAGGATGATAAATGGAAACAAGAAGAAGTTCAAAGAATAAAAAATGAACAAGGTATTGTAGATATGGAAGAGCCATCAATTAATGATGATTTAGATTTAATTGAAAATGAAGATATATTAAATTCAAAGGTAGGTGATACAAATGATAGAGAGTAAAGAGAAACCAATAAAAGGGCTAAAGATTAAATATGATGGTAAGACTTATGAAAATATAATTTATTTTAATATATCTAATTGGGATGGTAATGAAAGAGTAAGTTTTACTGAGAAAAAAGATAATACGGTATCAACAACAGTTAATTGTAAGTATTCTGATATTAAAATAATTCAAAGTAGTGATAATTAATGAATGATTATAATATTAAAAAGTTATATGAAGATATGGAAATAGAGTTAATAGCTTCTATGAAAAGAAACTATAAAAGGCATCTTAAAGAAGAAGGTAAAACTGGATTTCAATATTCTCAATGGCAAGCAGAAAAACTAAAGGAACTAAAAAGGTATCAAAGAGAGAATAAGAATATCATAAGTGGTTATACTAAGGGGCTACCTAAAGAAATATCTAAGCATTTAAATAACGAGCTTAAGGAAGGTTCAATTAAAGCAATTAATCAATATAACAAAGTAATGGGTAAGAGCCTAAAGCCTAATAAAATAATGAATCACAGTTTTTTTAGAACCAATGGTAGAAAAGTCAATGCTTTAATAAAAGTAGTAAATAATGACTTAAAAACAGCTAATACAGCAGTTTTAAGAATGGCTAATGATCAATATAGACAAGTTATTCATAAAAGTGCTTTTTTTGTTGCCAATGGAGTTTTTACAGAAAAGCAAGCTGCTAATATGGCAACCAAAAAATTAACTGAATTACAAAAGA
Source organism: Clostridium sp. CAG:1000 (assembly GCA_000436975.1). GTDB lineage: Bacteria > Bacillota_I > Bacilli_A > RF39 > UBA660 > CAG-1000. The sequence goes on along the minus strand of HG000345.1, from coordinate 12,339 downwards.
TTAAACTTGCAATAGATGAAGCAAATAAAGACTTCTTAAATAGAGGTTTTAATTGTATAGAATATAAAGATGGAAGAAGAGTCAACATTGCCAGTTATTCTCAAATGGCTGTTAGAACTGCAAGTTTAAGAGCTCAATTAATGGGCGAAGGTGATTTTAGAAAATCAATAGGTAGAGTATTAGTTCAATCAACTTCTCATGGTGGTGCATGTCCTATATGCCAAAAATGGGAAAATAAGATATTCATTGATGATGTTTATTCTGGTGGAACTAAAAAAGATGGTAAGTATATGTTATTGAGTGATGCAATGAAGCAGGGGTTCTTACACCCTTCATGTCGTCATGGTTTAACAACATATTATCCAGAATTAGAAGATATAGAAGATTATACCGATGAAGAATATGAAGAAGATATTAATTGGATTAATAATAGAATAAATGAATTAACAAATGGTGAATTAAATTATATTGATAGAAATATTAAAAGATTTAATAGGTTAGAAAAAGGATCGTTGGCACCTAGTAATATTAATAGTTCAAAAAATAAAAAAACAAAATGTGAAACAACAAAGAAAAAAATACTTGATTATATTTATGAAATAAGAACAAATGAACGCAAACCGTTAAAATTGTATGAACTTCCTAGTGAACATTATTTAACAATAAAAAATATTGTTGATAACGCACCAGCAACTATGAAAAAAATATTAAATACTAATATAAATAAATTTAACTTCAAAAATATAAAAACAAGGAAAACAGCAAGATATAGCCCTTTATTTGACAATATAAAAATAAACTTGAATAAAGATAAAAATAATAACTATAGGACTTTGTTTCATGAAATGTCACACAAATTAGATCATTTATTAGGAAATATTTCACAAGATGGAACATTTGAAAAACTATTAATTGATGATTTTGAAAAAATAAAGAACAAATATATGATAAAATATAAATTAAGTGAATCAGAAACTTATAACCGAATTGGAAGTATTTTAAAAATGGACAAAAAAGCTAATTCTATTTCGGATATCATAAGTGGTATAACAAAAAATAAATGTGTTGGTGGAGCAAAACATTCAACAAAATATTGGAATAGTAAAGGAAAATTAGGAAGAGAAGCATTCGCACATTTTAGTAGTGCTTCAATAAGAAAAGATATAGAAGAATTAACATATATAAAGCAAATGTTTCCAAATGCATATAACCATTTTAAAGATTCACTAATTAAGAAAGGAAAAAGCATATGAATATAAATTGGTTAGATAAATTAGAAAAAAAGGAACCTGATAAAGAATTAAAAAGGTTAAACGAACTTGAAAAAGAATATAAAAATATTTTTGGTTATAATGATGATTTTACTACAGCACTGTGTGATGATTATGATTATCTTTTTGAACAATTAGAAAAATGTATAAAATTGAAAATTCCTTATCATATTTTATATAAAGAAGATGAGGACTATGAAAACTTTGAAATATAAAATGATTATCTTAACAAAATAATTAGATTTTAAGAAAGGAAAAAATATGATAGCAATACTAATAATAATTGCTATTTTTTTATTTTTTATAATGTGTGTATTATCTGCAATAAGATTAGAGCTTGAAAAAACAAGATTAGAAAATAGAGAAATAGTAAACGTATTAAATAAGAAAAAATAATAAAGTGCTACTTTATAAGTAGCATAGAATAGATAACAAACTACTACGGTGAGCTAGATAGCCGACTACATTATCTATTCTATAGTGCTTATAAACATTAAGTTGGTAGAAATATCGGCTTTTTTATTGCACTAAAATATCGTTTGACCGGAGCGAATAAACGGAGTGTGGATGACCTTATCCAACAAGAAAAAGGAGAGAAAAATGAACGAAGACAATGTTCAAACTTCTAATGTAGAAGAAGAAAAAGATACTACAAAGAATGCTAAAGATGAGGGAACTAAAGAAACTGATAAAAAAGTAGAAGAAAAAAAGTACACAGATAAAGAATTAAATGATATCAGTTTAAAAAACGAACAAAAAGCTTTAGCAAAGCAATTAAAAGATTTAGGCATAGATGATGTTGAAAAAGCTAAATCTATTCTTGCAAAAGCAAGAGAAGATGAAGAAAAAAACAAAAGTGTTGATGAAAAAACACAAGAAGCTATTAAGAGAGCTGAAAAAGCAACTCTTGAAGCAGTTAATGCCAAGATTGAGAATGCTTTATTAAGAAAAAATGTCAAGGAAGAAAAAATCACTAGGGCAGTTAGACTCGTAGACAAAAAGAATATTCTTGACAAAGATGGATCTTTAGATGAAAGCAAACTAAATACTGAAATTGAAGATCTATTAAAAGATTTTCCAGAACTAATTTCAAAAACTGAAGAAAATAAAAAAGGTTATAAAATTGGTGATGACGGAAAAGAAGAACAAAAAGATGAACTTGCAGAGATGCGAAAAATAATGGGATTGAAATAAATCTCATTTTTTATTGCCAAAAATGGAAAAGGAGATGATTTATAATGGCAAATAATATTACAAAATTCAAAAAGTATGTACCTTTACTTGATGAAGTGTACAAACAAGCTGCGTTAACTTCAGTATTAGATAGTGACTCTTCACTAGCACAAGAAGGAGCTAATGCAAATGAAATCATAATTCCTAAAATCGATATGGATGCTTTAGGAGATTATGATAGAAGTAGTGGTTACACAAATGGTGATGTAACTATGACAAATGAAACAGTAAAATTCAATTATGAAAGAGGAAGAATGTTCAGTGTTGATGCAATGGACAATGAAGAAACAGCTGGAATTGCTTATGGTAAATTAGCAAGTGAATTTATCAGAACTAAAGTTGCTCCAGAAGGTGACGCGTTTAGATTCGCTACATACGCTGGAACAAGTGGTATTTCAAAGGTTGCAACACCAGCTACTCTATCAACAGGTGCTGATGTAATTAATGCTTTAAGAACTGCAACAAATAAGATGGATGAGGATGAAGTAACTTACGAAAGAAGATACTTATTCATTACTCCAACATTAAAAGGACTTATTGATGACTTAGATACTACTAAATCAAAAGAAGTATTATCTAGATTTGAACAAGTTATTTTAGTTCCACAAACAAGATTCTATACTGCAATAGATATGTTAGATGGTAAATCTAGTGGTGAAACTAAAGGTGGATATAAGAGACATGCTAAAGGTTCTGAAAGTGGAGATACAAACGGTGCTGATATTAATTTCATGATTATTCAAAAGGATGCTGTAATGCAATACAATAAACATATAGCACCAAAAGTAATAACACCAGAAGCAAACCAAGATGCTGATGCTTGGAAGTTCGGTTACAGAAAATATGGACTTGCTGATGTTTATGAAAATAAAGTAGCAGGAATCTACTTACATCATAAAGCAGCACCAACTGCATAATAGGAGGAAAAAATGAGAACTGTTGGATTAATTATAAAAAATCAACCTAAAAAGGATGATAAGAAAGAACCAAAAAATCAACCTAAAAAGGATGATGAAAATGGCAAAGTTCAAGAATAAGAAAACTGGAAAGATTATTGTTGAAAACTTAAACTTTTATATTGATAAATTAAGAAATAATCCTAATTTTGAAGAGATGAAAGAAGACAATAAATCTAATCCTAAAAAAGAAAAAAATAAGATGGTGGCAGAATAGCCATCTAGGAGGTGGCAATATGACACTTTATTTTGATAAAAAATACTATTCTGATGAATTTAAAGGTAATAAAGTACCAATAAATGAAATTGAAAAGTATTTGAGATTAGCGCAAGAAAAAATTGATAGTATAACATTCAATAGAATAGTTGCAATAGGATTTAATAATTTAACTAAATTCCAACAAGAAAAGATAAAAGATGCAATTTGTTATCAAGCAGAATATATCTATGTAAATGGATATAACAATGAAGATAATAGAGATGTGTCTTCTTATAGCGTGTTAGACATATCTGTAAGCGTAGATAATTCTAATAGCAATAAAACAATAGCACAAAGGAAAAACATGTCTGAAATGGCTTATGATTATGTTCATAAGACTGGTTTAGATAGCGAATTGAGATAATGGCTAATAAAATTAGTGTATTACCTTTTCCAGACTGGCTATTAAAAACTGATTATTCACTTATTTTAAATCAAGAAGGAATTTCAGAAGAAGGAAGTCCTCTTGAAGGTTTAAAAACAAGTGGTAAATGTATATTCAGTGAAAAAGCAAAAAGAATTATTGATGCTGAAGGTAAACAAATTACTTTACTTGGAAAAGTTATTATAAAAGGTGATATAGCACCATCATTAAAAAATGTTAGTGATGGTGCTATTACTATAAATGGCAATAGTTATGAGATATATGCTGGTTATAGGCCTAGAAATCCTAATGGTACAGTTCATCATACGGAGTTTGAAATAAAATGAAATTAAATGCAAAAGTAAAAGGCAAGATCAATTTAAAAAATAATGCTGTGATCAAACAAATTGCTGTTCAATCATTAGTAGAAACTGCTGATGCAGTAAAAGGCGATTTGCAAAGAAGCCAAACTATGCCATTTGATACTGGAGAACTGCAAAATAGAAGTACATTTGTAGATGATTCTAAAAAGAATAGTGGAAAAGTATTCATTGTATCAGACACACCATATGCAAGAAGGTTATATATGCATCCTGAATATAATTTTAGAAAAGATAAAAACAAAAATGCAGGCGGTGAATGGTTTGAATCATACATTAATGGAAATAAAAAAGATTTTGCTAAAAAGAAATTTGCTAAAATTATGAAAGGTAAATTAAAATGACATTAAAGCAATATAAAGATTATTTTAAAGATAACTTCAAATGGACTGAATCTATCAGTATTGGAAAAATTGATAATAATAAAGAGAAAGCAATTTGTTTCTACGATAAAAGAACACAACCTTATGTTGGAATTATTGGGGGGAATAGAAATAAATCCACAACTATTAAACCTATAACTATTCTATTAAGATATACTAAAAACCAAAATGATGCCGAAATAATGGCACAAAAAATATATGATTTCTTTAATGAGAAGTCATTTTTTATTGAAGAAAAAAGAATATTTATTCAAATGCTATATGAAAACCCTATTAGTTTGGGAACTGATGATAACAATGTATATGAATATTCAATTGAATTTGATTCGTACGAAGAAAGGTGAGTGATTAATAATGGCTACAGTTACTGTAGGACAATATGCTGTTAGTGAATGCAAAGTTAAAGTTAAAACATCTGCTGCAAGTGATCAACCAGCAGTTTATAGCGAAATTGCAGATTTAGAAGAAGTAAGTTTAAGTTTAGAAAACAATACTGAAACTTGGTATTCAATTAAAGATGGTGGATGGCAAAATGCATTGCTAACTGCAAAAGCATTAACTGGTTCATTTAGTGGTAAGAGAACATTAGGAGATACTGGAAATGATTATCTTGAAAGTTTAAGATATAAAATGGGTAAATCTGCTGAAGCAGACTGGCAAATTGAATTTCCAGATGGATCTAAATTAGAATTTACAGCAGTTACTGCTTTAACAGACATATTAGGTGCTGCTACTGATGTTGCACCATTAAGCGGTGATTTAACAGGTAAAGGAAAACCTACATTTACACCAGCTAGTTAATTTAAACAAATAAATAGAGGGTGAAGATTTATAAAAAATCTTTGCCCTTATTTTTTTATATAAGAAAGGAAAACAAATTATGAGAATTATAGATACAGGAATTACAAAAGAAATATTAAGTGGAGATAACCAACCACAATTAAAAATAGGAGATAAACTATACACTGTTGATAACAGACAAAAAACATTTGACAAAATACAAAAAGTTCAAAGCAATGTAGAATTGAGTGAAGAAGAAAAAACTAATCAAATTTATGAACTTGCTTTAGGCAAAGAGAATGCATTAGAAGTGATTAATTTAGATTTACCAGTTGAATCATCAATATATTTAAGTTTTTGCATTATGGGTGCTATTACTGGTGATGATCCAAAAGAACTACAACGAATCGCTAAGGAACAAGCAAGAAAAAACTAATAATCCCGGAAACTTTCTACGATATGGAATATGACCGGGATTTAATTGTATCTAGTTTTGCCCAGCAATATGGAATAAGACTTTACTATGAATATGATCAAATTTCGTGTCAAGAATTTAGACAATTATTGAGTGGGCTAAATGGAGATACACCTCTTGGATATGTTGTTCAAATTAGATCTGAAACTGATTCTAAAAAAATTCGTGAAATGACAAAAAAAGAAAAAGAAATAAGGAATGAATGGAATCAGTTTAAATTAAAAAATAAAAAGCAACAAAAAATCGAATTAAAGAAAGAAGATATATCAAAAGTATTTTCTTCAATATTTAGATAGGAGGTGAAATATGGCAAAATCGACGAATGTAGCAGCAGTTGATTTAGAACTTAAATTAAACTCTTCTAATTATGATAAACAATTGAACAATAAAGTAAAGGGAACCGAGAGTGCTTTTTCAAGTTCATTTGGAAAAATTGGAGCATTGGTTGCTGGTGCTTTTGCAGTAAAAACTGTTGCTAATTTTACGAAAAAATGCATTGATAGTGCAAGCAAAGTTCAAAGTGCATTCACTGGTTTAAATAGTATTGTACAAGGTACTGGCAATTCATTTTCAGAAGCACAAGATTTTATTAAAAAGTATACTGCTGATGGTTTAGTATCTATAGAAGAGACTGCTACTGCATATAAAAATCTATTATCTAGAGGATATGACACTTCTCAAATTGAAGATACTCTTACTAGACTAAAAGATAGTGCTGCCTTTGGTAGACAAGCATCATATGATTTAGGTGAAGCAGTAGTTACTGCTACTGAAGGTTTAAAAAATGAAAATTCAATACTTGTAGATAATGCAGGCGTTACAAAGAATGTAGCTAAAATGTGGGAAGAATATGCTAAAAGTGTTGGTAAATCTTCTACTGCATTAACACAGCAGGAGAAGATTCAAGCAGAATATAAAGGCATCATGAATGAAACCAAATTTCAAGTTGGAGATGCAGCAAACTATACAAAGACTTTTGCAGGACAAATTCAACAATTAAAATTTAATTTTAATCAGATGACAGTTGCGATAGGTAAGGTTGTAACACCAATAGCACAATTATTTATACCAGTTATAAATACTGCTATTACTGCTATTACAAAATTATTTGAAAAAATACAAGTGGTTATGAGTGCATTCGGGTTAAAAATGCCGAATGTAATATCAAAAACAACAAATAGTATAGCTGGTGTTGGTGAATCAAGTAAGACTGCTGCAAAAGATGCTGTTAGTTCTGCTAAAAAGATGAATAAAGCATTTAGTGGGCTTGATGAGATACACACAATTAATAATGACAAAAATAAAAATTCAACAAATACGGGTGGCGGTTCTGGTACAATTTCTAATCACCCAATTAAAAAAACTGAAAATCCTATTGATTCTGCATTAAAAGCAACTTCTGATAATATTAAGAAATATATTGAACCATTAACAAAAATTGACTTTGGACCACTGATAAATTCTTTTAAGAAATTAAAAAAGTCTTTGGAACCATTTAACAAAAGTCTATTTAAAGGACTAGAATGGTTTTATTTTAATATATTAGTGCCATTTGCAGAATTTTCAATTGAAAAATTAATACCAAGTTTTTTAAATTTACTAAGTGGAGCAATTGACTGGTTAGGTGGAGCAATTGATTACTGGCAACCACAACTAGAATGGTTATGGGATAATTTTCTTAAACCACTTGCAAAATGGACAGGTGATGAAATAGTGGATACTCTTAATACAATTTCAAAAATATTATCAAAAATAGGAAAGTTTGCAAAAGAAACAGCGCCAGAATACGATAAAGCAACTAAAAAATTAGATTTTAGTAAATTGAAAAATAAGATTTTAAACTTTTTTGAAGATTTGCCCTCAAAAACAGGTGAATTGATAGGTAAAATTTATGGTAAAATTGCTAAATTTTTAATAATCGATGCACCAAATGCTATTAAAAAATTTTTCACTGAAACAGTTCCTAAAAAATGGGAAGATTTCAAAACATGGCTTTCTGAAATCGATCTTAAAGAAATTGGAAAAAATATAATTGAAGGATTATGGGAAGGTATTCTAGGAATTGGAAATTGGATAAAAGAAAAATGGAATGAATTTAAAGAAGCTTTTGTAAAAGGTTTTAAAGAAGCATTTGAAATTCATAGTCCTAGTAAAATATTTAAAGATTTAGGTAAATATATAATTGAAGGATTATGGGAAGGCATTTTATCTAAAAAAGAATGGTTTAAAGAAAGATGGGAAGACGTTAAATCATGGTTTTCAGATATTGCTCCAAAGGTGCAAGCAAAGTGGGAAACTACTAAGCAACATGTTTCTGATTGGTATTCATCTTTGAAATCTTGGTGGGGGGATAAAAAACTAGTTGTAAAAAATAAGTTTGAAACCACTAAAGAAAAGGTTTCTGATTGGTGGAGTAATATTAAGTCTTGGTGGGGAGACAAATCTTTGTCTTTAAAAATCAAGATAGGAGAAGTTACTGGATCGATAAAAAAATGGTTAAATACTAATTTTGTTGATAAAGTTAATAAAAAATTGCCTTCATTTTTTCCAAAAATTCCAAAACTTGCCCAAGGTGGTTATGCAAAAGCAAACAACCCTCAATTAGCAATCATTGGTGATAACAAACGAGAAGGTGAAATTGTTTCTCCAGAGAGCAAAATCTACGAGCAAACATTAAAAGCAATTAAAGATTCTGGAACTAATGGTAAACAAGAAATTGAAATTACAATTTATCATAAATATGAAGATGGTAAAACTATTATTCAAAAAATAAATCAAGCACAAATAGATGCAGGCAAATTATTGTTAATTCAATAGTTTGCCTTTTTACTTGCTTGGAAAGAAGGTGATTTTATGGAAAAATATCAATTTAAAGTAGATAATGTGATGTTTGAAGCAGATGATATAAGTTATGAATATCAGCAACAAGATGGTGATAACGCAGGTAGAAGTGATGATGGAACTATGTATAGAGATGTTATTGGGTTGCTTAATAAAGTAAGTTATGATTTCAAAGACTTTCGTGGTGAAGATGAAATTTCAAAAATATTAAAACTACTAGAAAAAACAAGTTGTTCTTTATATTACTATGATTTGAAAGAAAAAAATTGGTTAACAAAAAGCATGTATGTAGTTGGTGATGCAATAAAAGTTAAAGCAATAAATGATGATTTTACTTGTGAACCATTCCAAATAAGGTTTATTCAAATGAAAGTTGATGATATCTAATGTATAGTGTTAGTAGCAATTATAGAAATTATATAAAAACAAATCTATCATTAAGCCCTAAATGTAAAATAGTTGTTGACAATGTAACTTATACTGGTTCAGTTATAAAAAGTGCTCCTAAAATTGTACATAATTGTGATAGAACATTTGGTGAATTTCCAACCAAAAAAGTAAATTTTGAAATATATAATTTAAACAATAATCTAGATTTTGAAAATAAAGAAATTATTGTATATAAAGGATTATATATAAATAATCAGATAGAATGGGTTCCACAGGGTATCTTTAAACCAACTGCCACAAATATAACAACTAATATTAGTACAAGAACTATTACAATTCAAGATGCACAAGATAGAACTCAATTATTTGATGTACCTTATGTAAGTACTTTATCTTGGGATAATAATCAAACTCATAGTGGTCAAGAGATAGTTGATGATATTTGTACTCAAATTGGAATAGAATTAGCAAATAGTACTTTTAATTGGTCTAGTTATCAATTTAAACAACCTAATTTTAAAGAAAAAATAACTTGTAGAGAAATAATAAGAAGACTCGCTGAAATAGGTAATTCAATAGCATTTATCAATAGAGAAGGTAAATTAGAAATAAAATCAAGAACTGCAACAAATGAATTAATAGAAAGAAAAAGATATATTAATTTATCTAAAGAAAATATAGTTGGTCCGTACAACACATTAGTACTTGGAAAAGATGGATATAATGATGATATTGTTTATCCAGAAGTTGTAGAAGGAGACAGAATTGAATGTAAAATACTTGATAACCCATTTGTAGATTTATATAGAGAAGAAATGATAGAAACAGTAGCTTCATATTTCATTGGAACTTCATATATACCATTTGAACTATCAGATTTTGTTGATGGTTTTTATTTTGATTTAAATGATGAAATAGAAGTAATCGACAAAAATGGAAATCAATTCAAAAGCGTGATTTTAAATTTTGAAACAACAAGTAGAATAAAATCAAAAGTAAGTGCTAATACTGAAACTAAATCTATAACGGATTATAATTTGGCAGGTAGCAACAAAGAAAAGTTAGACCAAGTTAAATTTGATGTAAATCATATAAACAATCAAATAAATTCAATTGTTAGTTCCATAAAAGAAATTGATATAGAAACCAGCAATAACTATCAAGAAATAAAAGAAAAATTTGATGATTATACGCCAACTTCAAAAACTGTTGAATTAGAAAAATCTGTTGAAACTATACAAACTAATACTTATACAAAAACTGAAGTTAATACTAAGTTAACGGATGGCTCTGTTACAAAAGTGCAAACAACAAGTGGTACTTTTGACGAAAATGGTATGCATTATGAAAAAATTGGTGCAAAAACTAGTTCGACAATTAATGAAAAAGGTGTATCTGTTGAAACTACACAGAATAACGATGAATTGCTATTTGCTGGCTATGATGAGGAATTAAAAGAATCAATAGTTCGAACTGAGAATCTTACAGTGCGTAAGTATTTCGTATGCGGCAGTGCTTCAAGATTTGAAGATTATACAGATGAAGATGGCAATACAGGAACAGGAGTGTTTGATATATGATGAAATTAAATATACAATTATTTGCAGCAACAAAGAGTACTTCATTTAGCGAAAGTGTAGATAAAGCAAATAATAGATCTGATTTATCAATTACAATTACATTTAGTGCAAATAACAGTTCTACCTGGTTTAATTCAAAATCACTAAAATGTACTTGTAATGGAGAAGAGCAATCAAAAAATGTTTCTTTATCTAAAGGTGGCAAAGTAAGTGCTACATTTACATTCAGTAATATTCAGCATAATGATGATGGAAAAAAATCAGTAAGTTGGTCTTGGCATATTGCAACCGGTACATCAGTATTAGGGACTTTAAGTGATAGTGGTACAAGAACACTTACTACAATACCGAGGGCTAGCGATATCACAGCCTCAAATGCTGATATTGGGAGTAGCACAATTATTGTTATTAATAAAAAGGCATCATCTTTCACTACAACGATAGACTACAAGTTCGAAAACGAAATTTCATGGACGAATATTGTGACTAAGACTTCGAATACAACTTATGGTTGGACTTTGCCTGAAAGCTTCTATAATCAAATCCCAAATAAAAAATATGGTGTAGTTACATTAAGAGCAATCACTTATGATGGGAGCTCAAAAATCGGTGAAAAAACTACAACATTTAATGCATTTGCAAATGAAGAATTGTGTAAACCTGCGATTAGTAATGTAGGAGCAATTGATACATGTGAGGCTACTGTATTATTAACTGGTGATAACACTAAATTCATTAAATATGAATCTGCTCCGATGTTGTCGTGGGATGTAAGCGCTAAGAATGGCGCTAGCATCATTTCACAAAAGATTAATGGTGTAGAAGTAGTAAGCCCTTATAGTCCACTTAATTGGAGCGATTCGTACAAATTAACAGTGATTGACAGTAGAGGTTATCAAACTACATACGAATTTAATATTTCAATGATTAATTATTTTTACCCTCAAATTACTGCGAGTGGCAAAAGAAAAACATCCACTAGTTCAAATATTATTTTAAGCTTAAATGGTAAATTCTTTAATGGTTACTTTAGTGAGAATATTAAAAATACTGCTACATTTAAGTGTGAATACAAGAAAAAAGAAGATAATGAATGGACTACTATAGTATTAGAACCAACGATAAATGATGATGGTTCTTTTTCTTTGAAAGATTTTGATTTAGGTGGAATTTGCGATTATAAGTATTCGTGGCAATTTTCAATTACCGTGACAGATAAAATCACACCACAAAGTTCAAATTTTCCAATAACAAAAGGTGATCCTATTTATTATTGGTATGTAACCGAAGGCATAAATTATTTTAAAGTAAATGGTGAAATTAAGAAAGGAACGCAAGTTGTTTTAGGTGTGACTTATGTTGGCACCTATGATGAAAATTAGGAGGTAAAATTATGAAAAAAGTATTGACAAGCATTCGTAGGAATG
>HG000344.1 GCA_000436975.1 Clostridium sp. CAG:1000 | reverse complement strand
ACTGTCTACTTTTATCATATCACTTCAATACGCACTATTTTAAAAGCCTATATTTTCCAATTAAAGGTAGTTCCTTAGATTGACCATTTGTTGTATTTAATATACCAAACCCTATTAAAAATACCACTATTACATAAAGAATATAGCAAACAAATTCAATAATACCAGGGACAAACTCACGACCATACCCACCATCAACTGCAAATAAAGAGCAAAGTATTTTACTTACAAAGAATACACATATAAATAATATTGTTAAATTAAATCCTTGATTAGTATGAAAATGTAAATATTTAGATTTCTTATATTTAGATGTAATTATATAGTATATTGATACAAATGGAATATATGCAATTACCGCATCAGTCTTGTTTTTTAGTACTTCTTCATTAGTGTAATTAGTTGTTTCATTCTTAGTATTTATTATCTTTTCAACAGTTTCAATCGTTTTATCAGCGTAATCTTTATGTTCTTCTTTTACATTTTCATTTATTTTAAATTCCTCTTTATTATTTAAATCTTGATTCATATTATTACCTTCCTCTTTATATTATAACAAATATTTAAATTTATTACTATTCAATATTATGTTTGAATATTTAAAAATATGTGTTATAATTAGATTATCTTGCTCGTATGGCGAAATTGGTAGACGCGGTAGACTCAAAATCTACTTCTAGCGATAGAGTTCCGGTTCAAGTCCGGATACGAGCACCAGGATGATATTAAAAGAAACTCAAATTGAGTTTCTTTTTTGTTAAGTATAAAAATTAAAATTATATATATAGCAAATATCTAATCTTTCTTATTTTGAATTAATTTATTGTATTTTGATGAATGTAATACTACAAATAAACCTAGTAAAAAGTCCAATATATCTGCACTTATTATAGTAAGCATCATTAAAATACCAACAACCATTCCTATAGTGCCGGCTTTTTTTTTCACCTTTTTTTGCATAATTATAACCGACAAACAAAAGAATGGCAAAAATTACTGATGTAAATGTTAAACTAATTGAACTACTAAATATTGAAAAAACAAAAAATAATAACTCCAATATAAACAAGACTAACATATCATTTTTTAAGTCTTTTTGTGCTTTTTTAAAACCCTTCATTTTCACACCTCCCTATCTTTATGTTCATTATAGCATACATTTTATCATAGAAAAACATATTATGAAGATAAAATAACTGTAGAAGTTTAGAAAAAAATTGATGTCTAATTAAAAACTTGTTATAACTTGTTATAATTAGATAATCTTACTCGTATGGCGGAACTAGTAGACGCGGTAGACCCAAAATCTGACGCCATCTCTTGCACCATTAGTAAAACTGTTCGAACTATTCGGACTTTTAGATAAATATCAATCAGAAATGATTGATTTTTTATTTTTATTGTTGTATGATATGTATACATTTGAAAGGGTTAAAAAATGAAAAGAAAAACTGGTGATGTAGATAACTCACTTTTATTTCTAGAATTTATTAAAAGTTATGGATTTGATCCATCCAAATATAATAATATTTTAGAATTATATCAAAGTCCTCAAACATCTATGTCACAATATTTAAAAGATTATAAACAATTTTTATTATCTGATAAAATAAAAGAAAAAGAACTAGATAGAATAGGAATTAATGGTGCTTATGGCTATATAGATATGAATACTATAGTTATGCCAAATAATGAAATAAAAGTACCATTATTAAATGATTTTGATGTTATTATATCTAATGGGGTTTTACCATCAATGTCATACTTGCAATCAACTACTCAAGATAAGTTTATTGGATTATGTGTAAGTGATAATGATCCAGAACTACAGTATAAATTAAATAGTTTTTGTACTCTAGCATGTGAACTTAAAAACTATGGTAAATATCAAGTACACTTTGAACATGATGAGGCATATAATGGAAAAGAAATGTATTTGATAAGGTATATGAAGTAGATTTATTAAAAATCTCTTTTTTATTTTAAATAAAAATGTTAAAATATATAAGGAGAATTAATTATGAATAAAAAGGTATTAGTAGTAGATTATGATAGAACATTATTTATAAATAATAGTGATATGTTAAATAATATAAACTCAATAAATAAATTTAGAGAAAATGGTAATATATTTATCATCGCAACAGGAAGAACATATAACTCATTAAAGAAAGAGATTGATAAATATAATATTGAATATGACTATTTAATACTTAATCATGGAAGCCTTGTTATTAAAAAAGATAAATCTACCCTATTTCATTATAAAATTGATAAAAATATTTTATTTAATATCACTAACTATTTATCAAAATATAAACCAAAGAGTGTAATGTATTCTTACTATACAGAAGACACAAATGATATTAATAATCCAGATATATCAAAAATAACAATAGGATTTCAAAAAGATATTGAAACATTTAAAAAAGTAATGATGGATGTTGTTAAAAAATACAATAATAAACTTAATATATATTTTACACAAAACTATGAAATAGAACTTATTTCAAAAGAAACCAATAAATCTAGAGCAATAGATTTATTAATGAAAAAAGCTAATTTCAAAAAAGAAAATATTTACACTATCGGAGATAGTTATACAGATATTGATATGATTAATGATTATAATGGTTCTTGTATGGAAAAGTCTATTGATATATTAAAAAACAACAAAAATATTAAAAAATATAGTTCAGTCAGTGTACTAATAAAAGATATATTAAACAGTTAAATTTGATTATTTAACTGTTTTATGTTATACTAAAAAACATATTTCTAGGGCGTAATAATGCAAAGCAAACAATTAAGTAAAAGCATTAGAAAGAAATTAATACATATTAATACAAGACTGAATACCGAAAGTGATATATATTTATATAAAGAGTATTTAATAAAACTATATAATTATAAAGTTGATATCAATAATAAAAAAAGGATATTAGAAAAGTTAAACACTATTAATATAGAAGGATGTGTCATACCTGAATATGCCCTATTTAATGGTAAAGATTTAATAGGTGTACAAATGGAATATTTATATGATTATGATGCATTATATGATTTATTAAGTATTAAAAATATAGACTATAACATAAGAAAAAATATTGCTATTAAAATATGTCAAATAATACTCGAAATAGAAAAAAATGATGCTATTTATTATGACATACATGAAGATAATTTTTTAATTAGAAATCAAAATGTTAAAACTATTGATATGGATAGTATACTTTTAAAAAGTAGATTCGATAATGAAGAATATGAAATAAATAGATTAGAAGCAAGAAGAAGACTTATCTATTTATGTATGCAACTACTTTTAAATACAATTGACTTTAATATTACAAATATAAAAGACTCAAGAGCCAAATCAATATACGCATTATCTAGTAAAAAACAAAAAGAATTATATGACTTTGCATTCCTAGATATGAATAATGAAATTAATCCACTAGATTATTTAGACTACTTTAATGAAGATTATACAGAAGGAATGAAAAAAATATTGTGTTTGAGGTAAATATGAAAGAAAGAATAATAAGTAATAAAGAATTAAAAAAACTTAAACATTTTAATCCATGTGCACACAGTGAAAGTGTTCTTTATATTGACAAAGATGAAGTATTAAAGTTTTTAGACCCAGTATTCGCAGATGATAGAAAAGAAACTGTAGAAAGGCTAAGTAATATTCATCATAAAAATTGTAT
This sequence comes from Clostridium sp. CAG:1000, assembly GCA_000436975.1. Classification (GTDB taxonomy): domain Bacteria; phylum Bacillota_I; class Bacilli_A; order RF39; family UBA660; genus CAG-1000. The sequence goes on along the minus strand of HG000344.1, from coordinate 38,678 downwards.
TACCCCACTATATTCAATAATTATGGATGATTACTTTAGTGGATATGCAATGAAATATTATAAAAAATATATGGTATTAAGTAAAAAAATAATAGATCCTAGCATACCTTATAGTCAAAGATTAATAATTGCTAAACAAATATGGGAAGTATTAAATTTTTTCAAATCAATCAGCTATTCATATATTGATTTGCACGAAGATAATATAATAATGAATGATGAATTTGATTTACAATTTTTAGACTTAGATAGTGGTTGTTTTAAAGAATTTAGAGGGGAAAATGAATATAATATAGGTGTTATAATGTCATCTAATAGAGCTTGTATAATGACTCTTAATATACTATTTGGAGTAAAACCAATGAATTTTTATGAAAATTTTGAAAAAAATAGTTTTGCTATAAAAAAAATGTTAACAACAAAACAAAGAGCTTTATTTGAACATGCATTGGAAGAATCACATGAATTTAATGGTTTAGAATATATAGATGAATTTGATGAAGAAACAGTAAATCATATTAAAAACAAATTAAAATTAACTCTATATTAAAAGGAATAACTAAAAATTATTCCTTTTCTTTATATGTAGAATCATATAGATCCATATTATCTTTATCTTCTTTATCTTTTTTTATTACTATCTCAGGTAAATCAGAACTAGATGAAAGTCCAAAATAATCTAAAAATTCATTAGTAGTTTTATATAAACTAGGTTTACCTATTGTATCTTTTTTACCACATATTTTAATAAAGCCACGAGCTAGTAGTCTTCTAACTATTTGAGAACTATTAACTCCCCTAATCTCATCTATTTCGATTCTAGTTATTGGTTCATTATATGCGATTACTGCTAATACTTCTAATGCAGCATTAGAAAGTCCATTACTTTTAGTATCAGTTACAAGTTTTTCATAATACTCTTTATGTTCTTCCTTAGTGGTTAGTTTAAATGCATTACCTAAAAATGATATTCTAAGCCCACGGCCTTCATCATCATAATCTTTTTTAAGTTCAATTAAACTATTTTTAACATCTTCAATCCCTATATTAAGAATATTAGATATTTCTTGTAATGAAATACCTTCATCCCCTACTATAAAAAGTATACCTTCTATTACAGCTTTATAATTCACGTTAATCAACTCTTTCTAAATAAATATCTGAAAAATTATTATCTTGTTTTAAAGTTATTTCTCTATTTTTAGCCATTTCAAGAACAGATAAAAAAGTAACAACCACATAAGATTTACTAAAGTCATCAAAAAGAGAAGTAAATTTTACTCTCTTTTGCTCTTTAAGTATCTCTCTTATTTTAACAACTCTTTCTTTAACTGACAACTCTTTTCTAGCAATTTTTGTATTTAATGGTTTATTATATTCTTGTCTTTCTAATAATTTTTGAAAAGCATTTAATAAATCATATACATCAATCGTTCCATCATTTTCAATAGTTTCATTCGTATATTGTTTTAAAGATTCTGGTGCTTTAGTATAATAATTAAATCTTTTTTCTTCTAGATTTCTAAATACGCCAGTACTTTCTTTATATTTTTGATATTCAAGTAATCTTCTTTTTAATTTTTCTTCTGAATTTTCTACTTCTTCTAAAGAATTTTCTTCTTCTTTGCTTGGAAGCAGTTTTTTACTTTTAATTTCTATCAATTCAGCAGCCATCACTAGATATTCACTAGCGATATCAAGATTTAAATCAGACATTGCTTTTATATAATCTAAATATTGTTGAGTTATATCAGATATTTGAACATCAAAAATTTCCACTTTCGATTTTTTAATCAAATGTAATAATAAATCTAATGGACCCTCAAAGCCCCCAGTACTATTATTACTTTGTACTTGTAATAATAAATTATCCATCATTCACAATTCCATTTCTTTAAACTTTCTTTATTAATAATTGTTTTTCTAACAGTATTAGAATCATATAGTGGTTTAAACCCTTCTTTCACATTATTTAAATCAACTGTATAAGATAGTTTATTTTCACTATATTCAGTAGTTATGCCATACTTTATAGCTTCATTATTTTCATTAAATAATTCATCTTTTACTTTAGTTTGAGCAGAATTTATATCGCTTGCTAAAAACTCTTTTGAAACAGTATAACTAGTTAATACATTATTAGTAAAATTATAAGTAATTTTATAATTTAAGACTATCATATCATTACTTTCATCATACTTACATGTTAATGTTGTTTTCTTATTTTTTTCATCTTCACTATAAGTTTTAATCAAAATATAATATGCATCTTGATATACATCATTAGTCACTTTCATATTATTAGTTCTTATTGCGTCAGTTTCAACATTAGATATATTAACAAGTTCTTTATATAATAGTTCTTTTTCTATATTATATATTTCAATATAAATACCTAATGAATCAGTAGATTTATATTTTTTATCAGAAACATAATTGTAAACTATTTCTCCATTACTCTTTTTAAAGTTATAAAACTTGATTTTTTCTACTTTAATAAAACTATTATTTTCGTTCATAACAATGAATCCATCAACTAAATTACTGCTAGTTGTATTTTCTACTCTATCGCTAATAGTTGGCGAAAAATTATTATCAAAATATGCAATAACATCATCTATTTTATAAATAAAAACTATAATCAAAATAATAATTATAAACATAAATATATTAGATGACTTTTTACGAGAAGTATTTATAACTTCTGTTTCTACTGGAGCAACTTCATTATTAGGATTTATACCAGTAGATGCATCAATTGGATTTACCACTACTTCTTCTACCACATTACTAGTTTGAGGTTGAACTGTATTTTGTACAGGATTAGTATTAACACTAGTATTTTGAGGAGATTTCACATTTTGTGAAGAAGTGTTATTGCTTGTATTATTAGTTATATTTTGATTCATATATATCACCTTTACTCTTTATTCCTACTGAAATTATACCAAAAAAAAGATAAAAAGTATATGCTTTTTATCTAATGTTTCACTTTAAAAAATAAACTCATTAATACAGCCATTAATATAGTAATACTTATTCCTGCTGAAGCATTAATTAAAACACCTTTAAATAAGCCAATAAATCCATATTGTTTAAAACCTTCATATGCTCCAGTAACAAGTAAATGACCAAAATTCATAATTGGGACACTACATCCTGCATGAAATATATTTATCATATGATCATATATTCCAAATCCAGATAAAGCACATCCAATAATAACCAAGATAGTATTTATATGCCCTGGCGTTAATTTGGTTTTATCAAGAACAAGTTGTGATAATGCGCACAGCAAGCCACAAAATAAAAATGATAATAAGTATATCAATATGACACCTCCAGACTAACCGCATGAGAAATACTTGGTATATTTAAATTTAGATTTGTACTCAAAACTGAATGTAATGAACCTGTACCGACTATTAAAATTTTATTATATTTTTTTAAAGGTAAAATATGATCAAATAATATTAATGGTAAACACAAAGGACCACTAGCTCCAGCATAAACATTCTTTTTATTATAAAATATACTTCCACTATCAATAACATTATCAAGTGTATTTTTATATTTTTTCTTATAGCATTCTTTTAATATTTTAGTACCATATATACCTAAATCACCAGTTAAAATCAAATCATAATATTTCTCATCTCTTCCTGTATCAATCAAATGCTTTTTAATAGTTTCACAGGCACTATATGCCATCGCAGCTCCCATGTTATTAGTATCATTATACATACTATAAACACTACCTACAGTTGAACTTTCTACCCTTATATTAGATTTATTCTTAGATAGCAATACACTTATACTTCCTGTACTAGTACAAGTATTAACTTTTTTTCTAATTGCGCCATACTCAACTGGATACCTAAATTGTTTTTCTGATACTAGGTTATGAGATGATGTTGTCACTATAATATTTTCATCATTTTTATTAATCAGTGAACTTGCAACTATCAACCCTTCTGTAAAACCAGCGCAAGCTGAATATATACCTAAAAAAGGTATTTTAAATCTCATCGATGATAAGGAAGATGAAAGATTTTGATTTTGTAAGTCAGTACTTATCAATAAATCTATATCACTTTCTACCTTTTTATTTTTATTCATAACACCTTTTATAGTAAGTTCTTGATATTTGCTTTCCCCTAATTCAATAGACTTCATTTTTAAATAATAATCATTAATATATTTATCAACTTTATCTTTAATAATTGGACTATTTAAATTAGAACCTAGTAGACTATATTTTTCATTAATATAAATAAAATCATAATAGTTTGTTATATTATCACCCCTTTAATAAACCCAAATATTAATCCAAAAATAATACCATATACAATAATGGAACCTGTTAATTTAAAAATATTTGACCCTATTCCCTTGATAAAGCCCTCTTTTCTATAATCCATCGCAGCACTTGTCATAGAATTAGCAAACCCAGTAGACGGTACTATAAAACCACACTTACATATACTAAGTATCTTATCAAACACCCCTATTCCAGTAAGTACTGAACCAATAATTATGTAACTAATAAAAACAAATAGGTACGAATCAGTCACGCTAACGTTAAAAATAGTCATATAATAATTAGATAACAATTGTCCTAGAAGTCCTAAAGAGCCACCAGTTATAAATGATATAAATATATCTTTGAATATATCTTCTTTTGGACTTAACTTATCTACTAACTTTTTATATTCTTCCTCTTTCATATCTCACCTATAATTATTTTTAACTATTTTTTAAAATATAATTCATAAATAGTTGAAAAACATAAAAAAACATGGTATTATTTTACTGCTGATGGCTCATTGGTGAAATGGTTAACACATCGCCCTCTCAAGGCGACATTCATGGGTTCAAATCCCATATGAGTCACCAAGTTTTAAATACTAAGTAGTTCAATTACTACTTTTTTATTTACACATTTATACACAATTATTTGACTGAGACATATAATTATGTTAGTATAATGAATTACATAAGGAGGAAAACATGAATAAATTTGAATTAAATAAAGCATTAAAAGTTAAATTAAATGAATTTGATAAAACTATTAATCCATTTGAAAGAAATGATGTTTTATTTATTAATGAAAGTGAATATCCGGAATTTTTAGAAGTAACTACAGAAGAAGTTACACATGAAAATAATAAAGATCCATATAAAACTATTACTATTTATGATAAAAAAGATAGCTTTATTGCTAAAAATAAAATAACTAGAAATAGTAATTCATATTATTTATCAAGTAATTTTAATGATAGTTCATCTCTATTAATTTCACACAATATCTATTCTCTTGGTAATAAAATTATGAATGAAGTTTCAGCCTCTGTTAATAATCATTTAATGGGACAAACAATTGAAATATCTTATAATATATCAACTGGTGACTTAACATCATTTGTAATAGAAAATGGTAAAAAGATAGAATTATCAAATGAAGAAGCAAGAGAAAAATTACTTCAAATATTAAAAGTATCAATAACATATGCTAAAACTATAATACTAGATAATCTTGTTGATAATGGATATTCTAAAACATTAAATTGTAGTGAAAGATAAGGAAAACTTATCTTTTTTTAATACTTTATAAAATCTAAAAAAAATTGTATAATATATATAGGTGAATAATTATGTGGAAAATGTTTGTAATATTAACAAGTAAACTTGCAAGTAAGTTAAGTAAATTAGCCGGACATGAAGGAAGTGTTATTGGTGGAAGAATCGCTAATAAACTTGATAAAAAAATATTAAAGAAAATTAAATTACCAAAATACGTTATAGGTATAACTGGTTCAAGTGGTAAAAGTTCTTCTACTGAGCTTATGTATAATATACTAACTAAAAATAATTATAAAGTTGTTTATAATAAAGAAGGAAGTAATACTATAAATGGAATAACATCATTAATATTAAATAATTCTACTATATTTGGTAAATTAAAAAAAGATGTTCTTTTAATGGAATTAGATGAAAGATTTATGGGTATGATATTTGAATATATTAAACCAACTCATTTAATGATAACTAATATAACAAGAGATCAACCTCCAAGAAATTCACATCCAGAAAACATATTTAATTGTATTAAATCATCAATCCCAGCAGGAACAAACTTAATATTAAATGTTGATGATCCATTTGTAAATAGAATAAGAATTAATCATAAAGGTGAAATAATTACATATGGAATGGATAAAAATGATTATTCATATAAAAGTACTATTAATGATTTAGATGCTGCTTACTGCCCTATTTGTCATTCTAAATTAGAATATGAATTTTATCATTATGGACACATAGGTAAATATAATTGCCCTAAGTATGATTTTAATAGAGGGACACCAGACTATGAAGCTAAAGAAGTCAATGTAGATAATCAAACTATTAGAATAAATGATAATATAGTTCACTTACCATCTAATTTTTTATATACAGTTTATTTTGTCACTGGATGCTTTGCTCTTTCTAAATCAATTGGTTTAAAAGATGAAGATATTTTAAAAGTTATAAATGATAAAGAAACTAAAACCAAAAGATTAAATATATATGACTTTGATAATAGAAAATGGCAAATGTTAGTAAGTAAAAATGAAAATAATTTAAGTTATAAACAATCACTAGATTATATAATGCATCAAGATGGAGATAAAACTATAATACTAGGTTTCGACTCTTCAAGTAGAAGATATAAAGAAAATGATATATCATGGATATGGGATATAGACTTTGAAGAGTTAAATGATTCAAGTATTAAGAATATTATTTTAATAGGTAAATTTTGTTATGATATGAAACTTAGAATGGAATATGCAGGTATTAGTAAAGATAAATTATTACTAGTAGAAGATATTAATAATTTAAGTAAAACTATTAAGACTAAAACAGAGGGTAAAATATATTCAATGGTATGTTTTGATAAAGAAATAGAATTAAAAAGAATTATAAAGGAGGAAAATAATGATTAATGTATTACATTTATATTATGATCTTCTAAACTTATATGGAGAAAATGCTAATTTAAGAGCAATAGTACATAACTTAGAATTAAATAACATTAAAGCCAAAGTAGATTTAAAAACAATTAATGACCAAATAGATTTTGAAAAATATGATATTGTATATATTGGACAAGGATCAGAAGAAAATTTATTATTAGCACTTAATGATATATTAAAAAGAAGAAATGATTTAATTAATTATATTGATAATGATAAATATATGTTTTTAACAGGTAATGCTATGTGCTTATTTGGAAGTAAAATAAATGATAATAAGAGTGAAATAGATGCACTTAATATATTTGACTATAAAAGTAATTATTTAACTAAAAGTACCTTTAAAAATGCCTCTAGTGATAGAACAGTCGGAGAAGTAATATGCACAACTAATTTAATAAAACATAAAGTAATAGGTTTTCAAAATAGATGTGATATTATAAGTGATATAGACACACCAATATTTAAAACTGATATAAAATATTCAAATGATGGAACTAATAATAATGAAGGATTTAATTATAAAAATGTTTATGCAACTCATTTAATAGGTCCCCTATTTATTAGAAATCCATATCTATTAGATTACTTCTTAAAAAAAGTTTGTGAATCAAAAAATTTAAAATATGAATCACTTGATAAAACAGCAATTAATGCATATAAAAAATATCTTAGTAATTTCAACTAAGATATTTTATTTTTATATTTATTATTCACATCTTGCAAGAAGTGCATTAACACTTGCAGAATGTTTCTCACCTATAAATGGATCACATCCAAATTTTATATTATTCATAATACCTTTAAATATAACTGTTTGCAATTGATTATTCTCAAAGGCAAAATGATTAATTTTGGTAACAGTAGATGGTATTGTTACTGTTTTTAAATTGTTGCCTTTAAAAGCATAGGCGTCAATATATTCTAATCCTTCCGGTAATATTACAGATGTAATACCAATAGGCTTAAAATTACAATCAACCTTTTTAATTTCATATTTATTTAAAGAAGCCATTGGTAATACAATATTATTACAGCCATGTCTAAATGCACTATCACCAATTGACTTTACTTGTATCCCTGATATTTTTTTAGGTATCACAACATCCATTGGACACTTTTTACCACTAGATTCATTATTTTCAAAATAATAGTATTGTTCTATTCCTTGTGTTTCTTTGTTAAATTTAAAACATTTTTCACTTGTATAATTAACTACTGTAATATATCTTTTTAATATTTTAACTCCTTTATTTGTTTTAATTATATAATTATATTTATACTCTCCCTCTTTATCTTTTAAATTAGTATATGTATATACATCATTACCTGTTAAAGTTTTACCATTATATGACACTCCTGCATCTTTATAACTTGATACTTCTGCTAGTAATAAATATATATTTTCATCACCATTAATAGAAAAATCAGGTATCATTCTCTCGATTGTTATTTCAGGGACAGTTCCAAATTCATTTATATCCCCGAATATATAATACTTTGTATCTTTTGAAATATTTATTGTTCCTGTTAAGATACTGTTTCCATTCTCATCGTCAATTACATTATAATCAGTAAAATATAAATAATTAAACATATCACTTTCTTTCAAATTCCATACATTTTCTGCATTATTAATTAAATTATCGTTAAATAAATAAAATTGAGATCCAAAGTCACAATCATTTAATTTATACACTATTTTATATTCTCCTGTTGGTAATGCCATAGTTGCTGCAAATGGTGTTTCTTTTGAAGTACTTTTAATTAAGTTATTTTCTATTTTAATGTTTTTTAATGAAGCGTTATATTCATCTCTTAATTGTTGTTTTTCTGCTTCAGTTGGAGTTCTCTTTTCAAGTTTAGAAACAAAAGTAACTGCTTCATCAGCTGTCATTTGTTTGAAAGTTGGTTCATTTATTTTATTATTCTTTACTAATGATTCTTTAAATTCTTTTTCTGTTTCTATTGTATTTAGCTTTGATAAGTCAACAAATGTACCAGAGTTAGCGTTTGGTGTTACGTCAACCATTAAAAAGTTTTCATATGCACCACTTCCTAGTACATCTACTGATACTTGATTATTTTTATCTACTGTGGCTGTACAATCTTTAAACTTTTGTCCTGTTAAAAGACTATTACAGTCAAATGTTTTATCACTTGATAGTACTGTATGCTCTTGAGCAACATTAGCTGTTTTCCTTGCTTGTACCATAAATGCATTCTTTTTTGAATCATTAAACATTTTTAGTACATTTGGAATTGCTATTATAACAAGTATTGCTAAGATTGCTATTACTGCTAGTAACTCTACTAATGTAAAGCCTTTATTTTTCATATTCTTACTCCTTTACTATTACTTTACTTGTTATAGTTGCATTATAGCATACTCACCCCTCCCCTAGTCAATTTACAAATGGTTGACATTTTATTTACTAAAAAATAGAGATTGCTCTCTATTTAAACTTACGTCAACCATTAAAAAGTTTTCATATGCACCACTTCCTAGTACATCTACTGATACTTGATTATTTTTATCTACTGTGGCTGTACAATCTTTAAACTTTTGTCCTGTTAAAAGACTATTACAGTCAAATGTTTTATCACTTGATAGTACTGTATGCTCTTGAGCAACATTAGCTGTTTTCCTTGCTTGTACCATAAATGCATTCTTTTTTGAATCATTAAACATTTTTAGTACATTTGGAATTGCTATTATAACAAGTATTGCTAAGATTGCTATTACTGCTAGTAACTCTACTAATGTAAATCCTTGTTTTTTCATATTATTTTACCCTTCTATCTTATAAAGAGTATAGCATAAAAAAGTAAATAAAAAAAGCCTCAAATGAGACTTTTAATTTATTATTCAACAATTTCTGATACAACACCAGCACCAACTGTATGACCACCTTCACGAATTGAGAAGTTAGTTCCATTTTCAATAGCAATTGGAGTGATTAATTCAACTGTCATATCTACATTGTCACCAGGCATAACCATTTCAGTACCTTCTGGTAAAGTAATTACACCAGTAACATCAGTTGTTCTGAAGTAGAATTGAGGTCTATAGTTGTTCATGAATGGAGTATGACGTCCACCTTCTTCTTTAGTAAGAACATAAACACTAGCTTTGAATTTCTTATGAGGTGTAACAGAACCTGGTTTACATAGAACTTGTCCTCTTTCAACATCTTCTCTATTGATACCACGAAGTAATACACCAGCATTATCACCAGCTTCAGCATAATCTAATGATTTTCTGAACATTTCAATACCAGTAACAACTGTTTTTCTAGTAGGTTTAATACCAACGATTTCAACTTCATCATTAAGATTTAATCTACCTCTTTCAACACGACCTGTAACAACAGTTCCACGTCCTGTGATAGTAAATACATCTTCAATGCTCATTAAGAATGGTTTATCAGTATCTCTTTGTGGAGTATCGATCCATTCATCAACAGCAGCCATTAAATCTCTAATTGGTTGTACCCATTTTTCATCTCCTTCAAGAGCTTTAAGAGCAGAACCACGGATTACTGGAGTGTTGTCTCCATCGAAACCATATTCATTTAATAATTCTCTAACTTCCATTTCTACTAAATCAAGTAGTTCTGGATCATCTACCATATCACATTTGTTGATGAATACAACCATTTTTGGTACACCAACTTGTCTTGATAATAAGATGTGTTCTCTAGTTTGAGGCATTGGTCCATCTGTTGCACTAACAACTAGGATTGCTCCGTCCATTTGAGCAGCACCTGTGATCATGTTTTTTACAGTATTGCTAAGATTGCTATTACTGCTAGTAACTCTACTAATGTAAATCCTTTATTATTTTTCATTTCTTATTTCTCCCTAAAAATTCTTTTACTATTTCATCATCACTATTTAATATTTCTTTTGGTGTTCCATATTTTATAATTTTACCTTCTTTTAAGAATAATACTTTATCTGCATAATTTTTTATTAAATCCATATCATGAGACACCACAACTAAAGTAGTTGTTTTAGAAAGTTCATTTAATAATTCTAATAAATTTTTTATACTTTCTGGATCTAATGCTGATGTTGGTTCATCAAGTAATAATACTTCTGGTTTAGTTGCAAGCGCTCTTGCTATGGCAACTCTTTGTTTTTCTCCACCACTTAATTTTTTAGGATAAACATTTATTTTATCTAATATATGTACTTTATCTAATAATTCTTTTACAGTATTATTTATCTCATTTTTACTTCCTAATTTCAATATTGATGGAGCTAAAGATATATTTTCTCCTACTGTTAAATGAGGAAACAAATTATAATTTTGAAATACCATGCCAATCTTATTCTTAAGATATACTTTATCCATATCTTTTGTATTAACATTATTTAAATATATATTTCCGCTATCAATTTTTTCAAGACCATTAATGCATCTTATCATAGTAGTTTTACCGCATCCAGAAGGTCCTATTATAAGTAATTTTTCATTATCATTAATATCAAAGCTTATCTTATCAAACACTTTCTTTTTATCAAATTTTTTTGATATTTTATCTATTTTTATCATTATTTATCTAACTTCCTTTCTAAAGATTTCATAAGTTTACTAAGAAGTCCAGTTATAATTAGATAAATTATTGCAATTAGAATTAACGGGAAGAAATAATCATATGTTCTTGAAGCAATAGTGTCTGATGCTTTAGTTAAATCCATTATTCCAATATATCCTGCGATCGCAGTTTCTTTTACTAATGTTATAAACTCATTACCTAATGATGGTAAAGCTATTCTTATAGCTTGAGGTATTATAATAGTTCTTAGTGTTTGATTAAATGTAAGTCCTAAAGCAAGTCCTGCTTCTAATTGACCATCATCTACACTATCAAATCCACTTCTTAATATTTCTGAACAATAAGCACCTGAATTAATACCAAAAGCAAGCATACCTATTATAATAGAATTTATATCACTTGTTTTAAATATAATATAATACATAATCATAAGTTGTAATACAGAAGGTGTCCCTCTTATTATTGAAACATATATTTTACATATAGAATTAATTATTTTAAGCTTTCCTGTTTGTTTATTTGTATATCTAATAATAGATATTAAAAATCCTATAACAATACCTAATATTAATGCTCCAAAAGATAAAATAATAGTATTTTCTAAACCACTTAAAATCATTTCATATCTATTTTCAAATATGACTGAATTATAAAAGTTTTCATATACACTTACAAACCATTTAATTATTTTATCTATAAATATATCCATAAATACTTAAGAAGAATGATTTATAACATATTCTTCTATTTTACCTTCTTTCATTAATCTATCTAATACTTTATTAATAGTATTTAATAATGTAGTATTGCCTTTTTTAACAGCAATAGCATATTTATCTGTTACAAGTTCTATATTCAATATAGTAAGAGTAGGATTTTTAGATACTAATTCTTTAGCTGGTAATTCATCCATAACTATACAATCAGATTTATTTGCTTTTACATCTTCTGCTGCAGTTAAAAATTTCTTATGACCTATTATTTTAGCATTTTTAAAATTTTTACTAACATACGTATCACCAACAGTACCTGTTTGTACTGAAATAGTCTTACTATTTAAATCTTCTTTTGATTTAATAGTATTATTATTCTTATTAACGACTATAACTTGTTTACTAGAAATATATTCAGCTGAAAAATCAACTTCTTTTTTTCTTTCTTCTGTTATACTCATACCTGCAGCTGCAAAGTCTGCTTTGTTACTATTTAACTCATTAACAATCGAATCAAAAGCAACATCCTTTATTTCTAACTTCTTACCCATTTCACGAGCTATTTCACGAGCTATGTCTACATCTACCCCAACTATCTCATTATTTTTAACATATTCATATGGTTCAAATCCTGCTTCAGTTACCATAACTAAGGTATCCTCTTTTTTACCACACCCAAATAATAAAATACTTACACTAATTAATACTAATATTTTAATAAACTTTTTCATATCATCACTCCTATAATAAAATTATAACTTAAAATTATAAAAAATAAAACTATTAATTACAAAAATTAATAGTTATTTAACAATAAATTTTATAGTACTCTTAACTTTAGTTATAAAAGTATTTTTTCCTATCTTTTCCCCATATTTAACAATAGTTTCTATATTCTCTTTTGAATTCTCTAAAATATCATTATCAAGAGTTATAACTCCTTTTTTAAATAATAAAACTATAGTAGAGCCCCCAAACTCAAAATAACCTTTTTCTTCTCCTTTTTTATATTCATATTCTTCATGATTATTTTTAATTCTTCCTACCATTAAAGCCCCAACTTCAACTTGTATAACTTTATCAAAGTTATTTGTATTTAGAATTGTATATTCACGAGAATTAGTCTTAAAAAAATTATAGTTTTTTAATGATATTGGTTGAACTGTATGAAATACACCTTTAATATGATAATTCTTACCCTTTGTACCTGAATCTATATAACAGTATCTATGATAATTATCAGTAGAAAGCCTAAATACTAAAGCACTACCGCCTTTATATTCTTCCATGATACTTTCATTTACTAAAGTATCAATACTATAATAAGAATCTTTAATTTTAAGTGTTAAATCATCATTAATAGTATACGCAAGTACCTTCCCATCACAAGGTGATATTAATGCATTTTTATTACTCATAATTGGTCTTTTACAACTAATAACTTTTCTCGTAAAAAAATCATTATAAGATTTGTATTTCTTATCATCATATTCAAATGTATTAATATTGTTCTTATCAATAAATCTATTTATTTTAATCTTAGAAAATCTACTATTCATATAAAGACCACCTAAATCACTTATAGGTTTACTAATAACTATTTTAAGTAGTAATCTTCCAAGAAAAGTACGGTAAAAAAAATCAAGAGAACGTCCTGACTTAGTTATAATATTATCCTTACTATTTCTTTCACGACATATATACATCATAAGAATCTAAATACAGAGATAATTAATAGTATCTCTAAAACCCCTATAATAATAAATGAAATCATAACTTTAATATTTGGCTTTTTAATTTTAATTTTAGATATGAATAGTATTCCCATTATTAAAAGTACTAATCCATATACTAATGCAAAATATTTACCTAAAAACTTTTTAAATATATATATAAAAGGAAATACTAATGCTGAACTAGTAACAGGAAGACCAGTATAATTAACAACAGGTTCATTACTATTTCTATTTATTTCTAAAACATTAAAGTAAGCAAGTCTTATTAAAGCTGCAAGTGAATAAAAAACTAAAACATTTATCATATATGGCTCTTTAAGACCTATTTTAAAGCCAATAACAGAAGGTAATATGCCAAAACAAACTAAATCTGATAAACTATCAAGTTGTACTCCAAATTGTCTCTCATCCTTAGTCCTATTCTTTTTAGTTCTAGCAACCTTTCCATCAAACATATCACATAAACCAGAAAACATCAAACAAAATATTGCTGCAAAAGTATGCCCTGTCATTGCAAGTATAATACCTAATACAGATGATGAAAATCCTAAGTATGTTAAAAGTACTGTATAATTATAAAATCCTATCATCTTCACACCTCTATTTAATTATACAAATATTTCACATAAAATGCAAACTTTATACAATAGTTTATTAATTTAAATGTTTTTCATTTTAAATAGTTAGGATTTTTTATTATTTAGATACATTAGTAATAAAAATTAATAATTACATTAATACATATTTTCTAACAACAATTCTTTCATCAGAACAATATTCTATTACATATTTGTTTTCCCTCTTACATATTAAGATACCTATAGTATTATTATTACTTATTTCTTTAATATTCTTGTCTATATATCAACGTGAGCAGTATTAATTGTAATACCTCTTTCTCTTTCTTCTGGAGCTTTATCGATCATATCATAATCCATAAATTCTCCATAATATTTAGTAATAGCAGCTGTTAATGTTGTTTTACCATGGTCAACGTGTCCAATAGTACCAATATTAACGTGTTCTTTAGAACGATCAAATTTTTGTTTTGCCATTTTACTTTTTCCTCCTTTTTTTACATATATATTTTATCTAATACTTGAAACATTTTCAAGTACTTAATAATAAATTGGCAACGAAAGTGTAATTATTGTACACTATTCTTCTTAATAATATCTTCAGCAATACTTTTTGGTACTTCTTCATAGTGGTCAAATATCATTTGATATGTACCTCTACCTTGAGTATTACTTCTTAAAACAGTCATGTAACCAAACATTTCTGAAAGTGGAACCATAGCTCTGATACATAAATCTTTACCCATTGATTCATTTCCAAGAGGTCTACCTCTTCTACTTGTTAAGTCACCCATAACTGTACCCATGAACTCTTCAGGAACTCTTACTTCTACATTCATAATAGGTTCTAAAATACATGGATTACATTTATTTTTAGCTTCTTTTAATGCCATAGATGCAGCTATTTTAAATGCCATTTCATTTGAGTCTACGTCATGATATGATCCATCAAATAATGTACATTTAACATCTATCATTGGGAATCCAGCAAGTACACCACCTGCTAAAGCTTCTTGAAGTCCTTTGTCAACAACTGGAATATATTCACGAGGAACAACTCCACCTACAACTTCATCAACAAACTCATATCCCTTATCAGGATTTGGTTCAAATTTAACCCAAACGTGTCCGTATTGTCCACGACCACCTGATTGTTTAATGTATTTACCTTCACACTCAGCAGTAGATTTTAATGTTTCTCTATAAGCAACTTGTGGTTTACCTACATTTGCTTCTACACCAAATTCTCTTCTCATTCTATCAACAAGTACGTCTAAGTGTAACTCACCCATACCAGCAATAATAGTTTGTCCTGTTTCATGATCGGTTTTAGCTCTAAACGAAGGATCTTCCTTAGCTAACTTTTGTAATGCTAAACTCATTTTTTCTTGATCTGCTTTTGATTTAGGTTCAATAGCAAGTTCAATAACAGGTTCTGGGAATACCATCTTTTCTAAGATAACTTGATTCTTTTCATCACAAAGTGTATCTCCAGTAGTAGTATCCTTAAGTCCTACTGCGGCAGCAATTTCACCAGCATACACCTCAGAAATTTCTTTTCTAGTATTAGCATGCATTTGTAAAATACGTCCGATTCTTTCTTTTTGTCCAGTACTTGAGTTCATAACATAGCTTCCTGATTTTAATACACCAGAGTATACACGGAAGAATGTTAAGTTTCCAACAAACGGATCATTCATAACTTTAAATGCTAAAGCTGAGAATGGTTCACTATCACTAGCATGTCTTTCAATAGGATTGTCATTTAAATCTACTCCCTTAATAGCAGGAATGTCAGTAGGAGCCGGTAAATAATCAATAACAGCATCAAGTGCTAATTTAACACCCATATTTCCTAATGCAGTACCACATAATACTGGGAATAATTTAACTTCTAATGTTCCTTTTCTGATAGCAGCTTTTAACATATCAACAGGAATTTCATTACCTTCTAAATATGTTTCCATTAATTCATCAGAAAATTCTGCAGCAGTTTCAATAAGTTCAGTTCTCATTTCCTCTGCTTTATCTTTTAATTCAACAGGAATTTCAATTTCAGTAGCTTCTTCATGTTGACCACCATCATAATGATATGCCTTCATAGTTACTAAATCAATAACTCCATTGAAGTCATTTTCTGCTCCGATTGGATATTCAATAGCTACAGCTTTTTCACTTAATCTATCTTTAGCGGCCTTTAAACTATATTCAAAGTCAGCTCCCATTTTATCCATCTTATTACAGAAAATCATTCTTGGAACCATATAATCATTAGCTTGTCTCCAAACTTGTTCAGTTTGAGTTTCTGGTCCAGCTTGTGAGTCTAATAATGCAATAGCTCCATCTAATACTCTTAAACTTCTTGCAACTTCAATTGTGAAGTCTACGTGTCCCGGAGTATCTATAATATTGAATCTATAACCTTTCCAATGTGCAGTAGTTGCAGCACTAGTAATTGTTATACCTCTTTCTTTTTCTTGTTCCATCCAGTCCATTTGTGATTCACCATCATGTGTCTCACCAATTTTGTGTGTGATACCTGTATGGAAAAGAACTCTCTCCGTAAATGTAGTTTTACCAGCATCAATATGAGCCATAATACCTATATTACGAAGTTTATTTAATGCAACATCACGTGCCATTTAATTCTCCTTCCTACCATCTATAATGAGCATATGCCTTATTAGCTTCTGCCATCTTATGAGTATCTTCACGTTTCTTAACTGCTCCACCTGTTCCATTTGAAGCATCTATTATTTCAGCAGCTAATTTTTCTGCCATACCTCTACCGTTTCTATTTTTAGCATATTGAATTAACCAACGAAGCATTAAAGTGTTAGCTCTTTCTTCTCTTACTTCCATTGGTACAGAGTAGTTACTACCACCAACTCTTCTACTTTTAAGTTCTAAAGCTGGTTTAATGTTTTCAAATGCTTGATTTAAAACTTCAAGAGGATCTTTATTTGTTTTTTCTTTTACTATATCAAGTGCGTTGTATAATATTTTTTGAGCAGTACCTTTTTTACCATCTAACATGATTCCATTGATTAACTTAGTAATCATTTTAGAATTATATATTGGATCTGCTAAAACATCTCTTTTTATTGCTTGTCTCTTACGCATGAATATATCTCCTTTCCTAGATTATTTATTACTTTTTGGTTTTTTAGTTCCGTATTTACTTCTACCTTGTCTTCTCTTATCAATACCAGCAGTATCTAAAGTACCACGTACAATATGATAACGAACACCGATTAAGTCTTTAACACGTCCACCACGGATTAGAACAACACTATGTTCTTGAAGATTGTGTCCTTCACCTCCGATATAACATGTTACTTCATATCCATTACTTAATCTTACTCTGGCTATTTTTCTTAAAGCTGAGTTTGGTTTCTTTGGAGTCTTAGTAGATACACGAGTACAAACTCCACGCTTTTGTGGTGAAGTATTATTAGTTCTCTTTTTATCTTTAGAGTTATATCCAACATTTAATACTGGACTTTTACTCTTTTTAGTCTTATCAGTTCTACTTTTTCTTACTAATTGATTAATTGTAGGCATATGTTTTTTTCTCCTTTCTTAATACACATTTCCAGGTGTATCATAATTCCTATTTTTTAAGGGTTTTCCTAGAGAAAAACCCAAATCTATTTGATTTTATCATTAATATTTTTGCTTGTCAACTAATATTTATTATTTTTTACAATAAATTAGTCTCTAAATCATTCTTTTTGTTAGAAACAAGATTTATTAAAAGACTTGCTACACTACTAAATAAACAAATATATAATATTGACATACAAACTTCAAATATAAAAGTTCCATAATTATTATATATAAAATACTTTCCATAATATAATGGTAAATTAAATACTGAAGTTATTTTACTACTAGTAATAGTATTTGATAAAGCAGGTATACTAACTAATATAAAACCACTTGTTAATATTAGTAATATTTCATTTAATAGTCTATATATAGATACCATTATAATAACAAGTATATTTAGTATTAAGTAACTTCTTATAGAAAAGAAAATTATATAAGCAAGATTACTAACTTTATAATCATTAAAACTATATATTTTATAATTAACACCAGTTTTAATAATAGACAAAAATACTATTATAAACATAACGAATACAAAATACATTAAATATTATAAATAAAACAATGAATGCAACTATAATAGCAATATTATTTTTAATAAACTTTTTCATACCTACCTCTAAAAAAAGCATCTCACAAAAAGTAAGATACTTTAACTCTACTTATTATGATAATACAAGTATAACATACTATCATAAAATTATAAATCTTTTTCACCTTTATTCTTAAATTGTATTATTATTGGTGTTCCACTAAAATCAATATTCTCTCTTATTTTATTTTCTAAATATCTATAATAACTAAAATGAACAAGTCCTTTTGAGTTAACCTCTATATCAAATCTAGGTGGTTTAGTTCCTGATTGATGAGTAAAATATAATTTTAATTTTTTGCCCTTAAATGATGCTGGTGGTGTTTCTATAAAGGCATCTCTTATTACATCATTTATAATACTTGTTTTAACTTCTTTTATTGAATTATTATATGAAATCATAACCTCAGGCATAAGTGTATGTATTCTTTTTTTAGTTTGAGCACTTAAGAATACTATCTTAGCATAAGACATAAATTGAAAATTACTTCTAATATCTTTAGTCCATTGTTTCATACTTGAATCTTTTTCTTCAATAGTATCCCATTTATTAACCACTATTACTACAGGTTTGCCAGCTTCAAGTGCATAACCTGCGATATGTTTATCATGTTCTACTATACCAGTAGTAGCATCAAGTACCAAAAGGCAAACATCACTTCTATCTATTGCTTTCATGCTTCTTAAAAGACTATATTTTTCAACTGACTCAAATATTCTTCCTTTTTTTCTAAGACCAGCTGTGTCTATTAAAGTATATACTTCCTTATTATAAGTAAATTCAGTATCAATAGCATCTCTAGTCGTACCAGCAACATTACTAACAATTACTCTGTCTTCATTTAAAAGAGCATTAACGAGACTACTTTTACCTACATTAGGTCTACCTATTACTGATATTTTAATATTAGTGTCTTCTTCTTCATATTGTTCTACATAATTAGAAGTCGCAACTTCTAATAGTTTATTAATGCCAATACCATGTTCAGCAGAGATAGGTATATATTCATCAAAACCTAAACTATAAAACTCATATTTATTTTCTTCACCAGATTTATTATCAACTTTATTAATTGCCACTACTACTTTTTTATTAGATTTTTTAAGCATATCTCTAATCATTAAGTCATTAGTGGTAAGTCCATCTTTAGAATCAACTACAAATATTATAGTATCTGCCTCTTCCATACCAACTTCTACTTGCATTCTTATTTCTTCATTGAACGCACCATCTGACATATCGATCCCACCAGTATCAATCAAATAAAATGGTATATCTTTATAACTTGCTTTACTATATATTCTATCTCTAGTGACACCTGGGGTATCTTCTATAATAGCTATTTTTTTACCAACGATTTTATTAAATAAAGTTGATTTACCTGTATTTGGTCTACCAACTAAACATATTGTTTGTTTTGCCATCCCCTTCACCTCGCATACATTATACACAAAATTATGATTTTTTTCTAGTATATATATATCTTTTTTATTAATTTATTGTATAATTATTTTGTGATGTATATGAAAAAGTTAGAATTAAAACCAATAATTATATCAATAAGTTTAGTAGTATTCCAATCAATTCTATATGCTTTATCTAAAGTTATAAATGGAAGTAATGCTGCATTAATAGGTGGCCATATAGACTCTCTAATACCATTTAACACACTAGCAATAGTGCCCTACTGTATATGGTATTTCTTAATATTTATAATACCATATTACTATTATAAAAAAGATAAAGAATTAATATCAAAATATATTGTATCTTATGTATTAATAACTATTATCGCAAATATCATATTTATAGTATGTCCAACTACTGTTAATAGACCTACTGTTAGTGGAAATGATATATTTAGTATTATGACTAAAATAGTGTTCTTTGTAGATAATGAACCTTTAAATTGTTTTCCATCACTGCATTGCGCGATTAGTTTTTTATGGATAATATATACTCTTAGTATGAAAAATTCAAATAAATACTTTAAATTATTCATAACAATAATATCAATATTAATAATTATATCAACACTCTTTATAAAACAACATGTATTTATAGATATGATTGGTGGTATATGTATTACTTCACTTGTTGTTATCATTATTAATCATTCGAATTATTTAATTAATAAAACAAAAAGTGTTCTAAAACTATAAAAATATAATAATATTTAATGTACAGTAATTATAGATTAATTAAAATTTATAATTGCTGTTATTTTTTTGTTTTTAATTTCCAAAAATATAGTATAATTATAATAAGGAGTTGAGTAGAATGGATAAAAAGAAGAAATTAATTATTAATCTAACACTAATATTAATCGGAGGTTTCTTACTCTATTCAGCAATAACTTATATAATTAGTAATGATAAGATAAATACTGAAAGTGATATTGAAGGAAAACATATGACTAAGGAAGACTATGTATTTAAAGAAGACTTAATAAAGCTTGGATATACTATGGAAGAAATAAAACTTATAGAAACAAAAGTAAGTGAAAGTGATACTAAACAATATTTATTAAATAAAAAATATCCTAATATTACAAAATTTATTAACTCTACATCATTTAATGCTAAAAATATAGAAAGATATGAATCATACTATGAAAATAATGATAATTTGTCATTTGAAAAAGTTGTTATGTATGTTGAAATCGGTCTTGATAAAGAATTTTATACAAATATAAAAGAAGTGTCTGATTATGATAATATAAACACACTTGTAAATAAATATAATAAATTACCTGATAATTTTGAAGCAAGTGATTTAGTTTCACTAAATAAAGATTATAGTCCTAATGAAAGAAAGATGAAAAAAGAAGCAGCAGAGGCTATGGTTAAAATGATAGATGCAGCAAAGAAAGATAATATTAATTTATTTGTTGTCTCTGGATATAGAACTGAAAAGCAACAAGAATCTTTATTTAATAATTCAAATGAAAAAAATGGCTTAGAACATGCGCTACTTTATTCAGCAAAGAAAGGCCACTCTGAACATCAAACAGGTTATGCTGCTGATTTAAACTCAGTAGATGAATCATTCAAAGATACCAATGAATATAAATGGTTAAATCAAAATGCATTTAAATATGGTTTCATTGAAAGATATAAGAAAGATAAAGAATTTATAACAGGATATGGTTATGAACCATGGCATTATAGATATGTTGGTATAGACATCGCAACTAAGATATATACAGAAAATATTACTTTTGAAGAATACTGTGTAAAATATAAGTGATTTCTCACTTATTTTTTAATGAATAAAATATAAAAATAACCAACTAATATAGAAGAACTAATAATAACTATAACCACCTTTAATATTTCTTTACTTGTATAACTCATGGTTTTATACTCTTTTTTATTATCAATATTTTTAGACACATTTATACTTTTTAAAGCATGTATTTTATATTCACTATTTCCACAAATTACTTCTATTAAATTATCAGTCTTATTAAAATTACCATTACCAATAATTTTAGTATCACTCTTACCTATTGTTTCATAATTAATGTTTAAATTCTTTTCATCATTAATATTTATTTTATAATCATATTTATTAGAATTAAAGTTAATATCATACCCTTCAATATTAAGACTAGTTAATATACATTTATCAGTGGTATCTTTTTTATAGTTTTTAAATACATTTATCTCATATTTACCACTTTTATCTGATTCAATATAAAAGATGTTTTTACCATCTTTTATTTCAAATATACCACTTCCACTTACATTCTCATCCTTAGATGATTTAACAACTATTTTAACATTAGATGAATCTGTAAAATAATTATATTTTCTAATATTAGTTTCAAAATAAGGTGATAAACTCTCATTATTAATTTTTATATTTTCAAGAGCAAATATTTTTATAAAACTAAAAAAAATTATCACTGTAAATATTATCTTTTTCATATTAATATTATTTACAATAATAATTATTTAATACTTAACTAATAGTTTTTATTATTATCTTAGAAACCTTTTTCTTTTTCTTATCAATTTTAAATGATTCTTTAAATCTTTCATCCATATTTTCTATTTTTTTATTATAATATATTACTCCTAAAATATCGCCTTTATGTACTTTAGAACCAAGTGGCTTTTCAATAATAACACCAGCAGAATAATCTATTTTATCAGTCTTTTTAACTCTTCCTGCACCTAAATCGAATACTAAAGATGCGATCATTTCAGCATTAATATTATTTACGTAACCAGACTTATCTGACACAACCACATATTTTTTAGCCTTGTTTTTAATTTTATTAATGTCACCATGTTGAGATTTAATCCACTCATAAAATTTATTTTTAGCATGTCCACTTTCTATTAAATTAATAACTAAACTTTTAGCCTTTCTAAAGCTTATCTTCTTAGCAGTACTAATCATTAAACTAGATATGTATACTGAAAGTTCATAAAGTCTTTTATCATACTTAAGATTAAAGAAATCAATTACTTCTTTTACTTCAAGAGCATTACCAACATTTCTACCAAGAGGAGTACTCATATCACTTAATGTACATATAACTTTTTTATTATAAAACTTACCTATTTCTATCATAGCTTTAGATAACTTAGTAGCGTCTTTTATATTTTTCATAAAAGCACCTTTACCTACTTTAAGATCAATAATAATTATATCACTGCCACTAGCAATCTTTTTAGACATAATTGAACTTGCTATTAAAGGTATTGAATCAACCGCTCCTATTTCATTCCTAAGCGCATATATTTTTTTATCCGCAACAGCAATTCTTTCACTTTGACTAACTACTGCACACCCAACTGTATTTAATTCTTTTATAAACTCCTTATGACTAAGATTTAATTTGTATCCAGTAATACTTTCTAATTTATCAACAGTTCCACCAGTAAGTCCAAGACCTCTACCACTCATTTTAGGTACAGCTACACCAGATGATGCAACTATAGGAGAAACTATTAAAGTAATCTTATCTCCAACCCCACCAGTAGAATGTTTATCTACAGTTGGTTTTGTCACATCACTTAAATCAATAACATCCCCACTCTTAATCATCGCATCAGTTAAATAATATGTTTCAGTAATAGAAAGCGAATTATTATAAATACTAAATATAAATTCACTCATAGTTTTATCATTAATTTTTCCCTTAACATAAGAATTAACCATATATTTAATTTCATCATAAGAAAGAGATTCTTTATTATTCTTCTTATTAATAATATCTATTGATTTCATAAATACACCTCTACTATAAGAACATTATACAAAAAAAATAAATTTAAATAAATACTTAAGTCATAATATTTTATAAAGATTATCTTTTACTAACTTAAAACCTATATGTTTAAATACACTATCGCAAAATATATTCAATATAAAAAGAGTAACTGCAAACAGTTACTCATATATGTTTTTAAGTTCTTTATATATTTTATTTAAGGCTCTATCTATACTATGTTTAATAGCGTTTATAGAACAATTTTCTAACAAAGATATTTCTTTTAGTGTTTTATCATAAAAGTAATATTTTATAAGTCTTTTTCTTTGTATAATTGGTAACTTATTAATAGTATTCCATAATTCTTTTATAATAATATTTTCTATTGTTAACTCTTCTATACTTTTAGATATTAATAAACCTTTTATTGATAAACTAGATTCACTTTGTTCACTATGTTCTATATGAACAGAATACTCTTTTAATTTTGAATTTTCATATCTTTCTGATTCATCAAATATATTAAATATTTCTTCTGTTACATTAATTCTATTAACTCCATTATTATTTTTAAATATTATATAAAATAATCCTTTTTCTTTAATACTTTCTAAAACGTAAGGATTATCTTTAAATTTTCTTCTTTTTGGGCGAATATCCACCATAATCTCCTTTCAAAATGATTTATTTTGAAAAGATGGGCGGACCTCTTAAATATAATAAAAAGGAAGCAATTAGTTTTTTGCAAACATAATTACTTCCTTTGTTTGAATATATAAATATTATTTTAACTCTATAAAGAACCCGATACTTCATAAGCAACTACCACCACTAAAACTAGTTAAGAATGGTACTGCTTAATATCTTAACTTAATATAAAACATTATAACATTTTATTATTAAGAAAGATATCATGGTATTAATAATTTTTGACCAGAATAAATAACATATGGTTTCTTTATATTATTCTTATTTGCAATTATAGTGTACCTTCTACCATCACCATAATATTTTTTTGCTATATTCCACAATGTTTCACCCTTTTTAACTTTATGTATTTTTTCGTTCGAATTATTCATTTCTTTATAATCATATTCATGAGGATTTAACCAAGTATTACTTCCAATTAAAGTCATTCCAAGATGTAAATGTATTCCAGTTGCATTTCCAGTCTTGCCTGAGTATCCAATTATTGTATTACTATTCACTTTTTGTTTTTTCTTTACACAAATTCTATCTAAATGAGCATAAAAGACACTAATATTTATTCTAGGATATCTTACCCATACACTATTACCATATCCCTTATTAGAATGTGATGTTAATTGAACATACCCATCTTCCACTCCATATAGTGGTATTTTTTTATTATGAGTACCATAATCCACTCCATAGTGAAATTCTTTGCCATGAAAAGGACAAACCCTCCACCCATAATTAGAAGTAATATAGTACTCATTTCTTTTAAGTATCTTATTAATTAATTTCATTTTAATATACCTAAAAATAATTCATTAAATACTTTCATAGGTATATTATCATATAACAAAAGTAAATCATTAAAATCCATATTTAATATATTATTCATCTGTTTTAACATCCTTTCTACTAAAAAAATAAGTTGATATCATTCCTAGTATCAACATAAAATTATCTATATCTATTTGCTCATTAACTGATAATACAAAAAATGCACCAAACGCTAATAAAGTAATTATTGATTTAACTTTGATTAAATTAATTAATGCATTCATAAACTTTTCTTTCATTTAATTCCTCCCTATATAAAAGGAAACCATATTTCTATAGTTTCCTTATTTCTTAAATCTTTTTCTTTAAAATTTTCTTTAACTCTTTTATACACAAATCATAATTTTGTTCCATGGGTCCTTTTATATAATTTAAATATTTAAGTTTATTATTTTCTACTAGCCCTGGTATTATTAATTCATCAAAACCATATAAATCAGGCATATCAAGTTTTTTCATATACTCTTTATAATCTAATTTATCATTTGAATAAATAATTGTCATTAAGTTAAAAGATATTGTATCATGATTTTCAGAGTAATCAATTAATACTTCAGAACATTCTTTTTTAATAGTTTCAATATCCTCAAGTATATTTTTATTTGATTTTATTACTGCATAACCATTAATACAAGAATATACTTCATTACAATATATTATAATATTATGTCCTTTAACCTTAATGTTTTTCTTTTCATATTTTGTTTTATCAAAATACATTAATAACTCTTCATAACTGTTTATATCCTTATCAAATATTTTTTCTTCACCCATTTTTGGTGTTATATTTAGTGATAAACCAGTTGGAGCATGATTACCTTTATAGTAACCACCTTTAGTGGCTCCCCATTTTATAGATAAATGATACATTAACCATACTATGAAAACGCCATATAGTAGAATAAGTGGCATAAAAGTATCAGCATCTAATTTATAACCCTTATCTTCTAGAATTGCACCAATAGACATCATAGCAATAATACTAAAAAAACCAAAATATCCAAGAAAATTCAATATAAACTCACGTCTTTTAATTATTTTATTCTTATCTTTTTTCTTTTTATTTTTCATAATCATCTCTCCATATCTACTATATAAAATCTATTATCTTGAGGTTGATATAATGGTGAATTAATATCTATTATTTTGTTTGCTTCTTGAAAATTATTATCATTTTCAATCATCTTATCTTCAATAATTAAAACAGTTGTAGTTAAGAAAGAATTAAAACTTTCTCTCTTATAATAATTTTGTGCTTTCTTGCCTGTGTATTTTACTATAAATTGTTTAGCAGGTCTTCCTCCCTTGTTTGGAATAACAGATTTAGCAACTTTACTCATTTTACTTCCAACTAAGACATCTACTGATGTTCCAATTATAACACTTGCAATATCCTCTCTTAAATTTTTTCTTTTTTCTTTTTCAGTTTGCTTTTTATTATGTGAAGCATTTTCTTTTTTTCTGTCACTCGATGTATCATATATATTGTCTGCAAGACTTGTTACAGTTAAGCCTAAAAGAAGATTAAATTCCCCAAGCGCTGCTCCTGCTGCTCCTGTTGCAAAATGAAACATTCCTTCTCTCCAGTCTACCTTTTTTTTATTAATTTTATTCGAAATAACATATGCTCCAGCATTTAATATTCCACCAACAATTGCAACACCAATTAGTGGAAATTTTCCATTATCATCCACCTTAATTACTGGATTATTGTTACAATAAACATATAAGTTTCCACCAACAATATCATCATATGTAGCACAATCTGTACTTATAAATCTGTGATGAGTAGGACTATAATATCTGTATCCTAAATAATATAGATTAGTTTCTCTATCATAATAATAGCCTCTATACCTATAAGGATTTAGATTTCCTATATGATTTGGATTATTACTGATATCATTACCATTTTCATCAAAAACACCTATGATATTTCCCCAAGTATCATACTTATATTCTACTATAATATTATAATTGCTGTCAATGATTCCTATAATAGAATCAAAAACATCTTTAATATAATAATACGTATTATCATTGTATTCAAAACCTAATAAATTACCATCAAATTCTCTAATAAAATATAAAGTGTAATTATCATTTTTTTCCATGAATATATCTGCATCTTCAAAATAATAATATGTATTTACATTATTAACTACTTTTCTAGTTCTTACACCGTTATCATTATAATAATAATTATAAACATTATTACTATTATAGAATTTAGTAAGTTCTTTACCATTTTTCCATTCTAGCATATTATTGTCTATTTTTATGACATTGCCTATTTGATCATATTCTATAACTGAATCATTATATTTAGTTAATAAATCATAATTTGAATAACTAAAGCTATCTTTATGAATAAGACTATAAGTATCTAAATCATATTTAATAATTGATTTTAAATTACTATTTAAATCATAAGTATATTTAGTTCTTATTTTATTTTCATAATCTATTTCTTCAATTAATTGATTATATGAATCGTATTTATATTTAAAATATTTGTTATCATTTTTTAATATAGATACTATATTGTAGTTTTTATCAAATTTAAATGTATAATTATCGTTTAAAATACTATATTTTTTAATTAATGTTGATTGTCTATGTCCATTAGAATAATATTCTCTAGAAGATATAATCCTGTCATTGATTTTATTATTAGTAATACGCTCTAAACTATCTAGAATCGTTTCAAAAAAATTAGTTTTATATATTGTTTTAATTAGGTTATTATCGCTATCATATTCACCTTGAGTTATATATTTATTATTATTTATTGAATATGTTTTTTCTATTAAATTATATAATTCATCATATTTATAATCTATATCAAAGTCAGATGATCTAACTGCATAAATTTTATTATCAAGATCATAATATAATTTATAATAGTAGTCACCCTTTAATACTTTGACCATATTACCACTATTATCATAGTAATAATTATAAATATCATTTGATTTTGTTTTTTCTATTACTCTACCAAAATTATCATATAAGTAGCATATATTACCATTATTATATTTCATTTTTACAATATTTTCACCATAAGTATCCATATCATTATCAAGTAATAGTTGTTCACCTAAATATATCTTATTTATATTTAAGAACTTATCATAAAATATTTTGTATATTTTATCATTATAAGTAACTTGATTTAATAATTTATGTTCATCATAATTATATTTTAACTCTCCTCCATTTTTGCTATACTTAGTTATTCTTTTATTATCATCGTAAGTTATTTTTGAATAATTCTTACCTGATGTAGTTTTTGTCGCTAGACCTAGTTCATTTATTTCAACATTTGTTTCATTTAATAATTCATCAGTAGTTTGTATTAGTCTATCTTTATTATCATATTTTTTATTTCTTTCTGAGAAATCTTTACTCGTATATTTTTCAATATAAAATTTAAAATTATCTACATCATTCATAAGAGTGTTAAATGTCAAAGTGTTATCTTCTTTTGAACATAAGTATGCATCATCACTTTTAGTTCTTATATAATAACTTCCGTTTTCATTTTTAGTAAGTGTAAATAAAGAGGTTGATTCATCATATTCTTTTAATTTCAATCCATTAGAAATATAAGACATATATTTATTATTAATAATTGAATGATATATTTTATAATATGTTTCTTCATTTAAAACAACTGGTTCAAAATACCAATAATCTTTTAGATATTTATCATTACTTATAAAAATATCTTTTTCTTTTATCTTTAAGAAATTATTTGTTTTAGCACATCTAATATAATACTTATCAAATGTGTCTACTGTATTTTTTATATTCATTACTTTTGAAGCAACTTCTCTTTTTTTATCATCATAAACTACTTCTGTTGATAAACTTATGTTAGTGAAACATTTAAATACATTTTTATCTTTATTGTATTCATAACATAATTTGCTTTTATTTGAATTTTTAAGTACAGAAAGCAAATTATCACTATCATATGATATAGTTGATTCTTTACCAAGTGGTGAATAACTTCCAATTAACAAACCATTACTGTCATAATTATAATTAGAAGATTTACGACCTTTAAATAATGAAATATTAGAAACAAACAATTCATTAGAATTCAAATTTTGTGAAAATAATATATTAAAATATGAGTAATCATATTCTGCTACAAAACTTTCCATATAAAATTGCCATTCATCTTCGTTAGGTTTTAATTCTGCACCTGGTAAGACACAGTGACCATCTTGATAGTCATCACCCAATAAATAATTAAATGATATCATAACATTATTATAAGACTCATCATCATTTAAATTTAAACCATGATTTTTATACCAAAAGCATATTGTATATGCATCTCCTGCCTTACCACTAATATTTAACGTTTTACCAAATTGAGTTGTTAAATCTGGTCGCATATTAACTTTTATTGCTGTCAATCCATCTTTTACCACTTGTGTAACAAAATCACTTGCGTTTATATTTAATTCTTCTATTGAACTTGCTGCGAAAATATTCCATTCATTTTCAAAATCATTAGATATTCTCATTTTTTCTATTAAATTATAATCATTACATACATTTCCTTTTTCAAGTTGAATATCATCAATATATAATGTTCCTGGCTCTAAAAGTAAATAACCTATAGTTATATAATCAGGTAAAATTTCACAAGTAAATGATATATCATATCTATTAAAAGTAGAATTACTGTCAATTTCTTTTCCTTCTACTCTTATAAGATTCGAGTTAGAATCGTAATATTCTATAAACATTTTTATTTTATTACTATTTTTAATATAAGCGCTAAACGTATGATCACCAATATCATAAATATTAAATCTTTCTCTATATTCTTGATTTGATGTAACACTATTTATTTTTAAACTTTTACTTCCAATATTTGAATATTCTTGCGTGATTTCTGCTGTTATATCAGAGGAAGTTAATGTTACATATGGCGAATTTCTAAGTGAATTTACTTCATAACTAGAATCTTTTATTAAATTTTCAACAGGTTTCATAAGCTTTGATTCGCTTAGTATTTTATTAATAAATTGCCCATACTCACCATAGTTATTTGTGTATCCATAATTTACAGATAAATCATTTTCAATTTGTTTTACTGTTGTTGAAATTATATTACCACTAGAATTATAGCAGAATGTATTAACTCTACCTCTAAAATCTTTTATTGATGTTGAATCAAATCCATAACTAAATTCATATGATTTACTAAGTGTTTCATCAGTAGAATATTCTGAAACCTTTTTTATTTTGTAAGGACTATTATTATAGTACTCCATTGATACTTTTTTAAAATTATTATCTTTTATTGAACTTATAAGTTTATTTGAATTATATGTAAACAAGTATTCTCCATTAATATCCGTAATATT
Organism: Clostridium sp. CAG:1000; assembly: GCA_000436975.1. Taxonomy (GTDB): domain Bacteria; phylum Bacillota_I; class Bacilli_A; order RF39; family UBA660; genus CAG-1000. The sequence goes on along the minus strand of HG000344.1, from coordinate 7,715 downwards.
TGATATTAAGTTATCTACTATGTTAATTACACTTTGACCATGAGTTACGCTTAATGTAATTTGAGTTTCACTATAAGTTATATTTAACTCATCATTACTTTCATCTATTATTTTTGATATTCTTTGATTATCATCATAGAAAATCCTTGTTTTATAGCCATCATTAGTCTCTATTTCAGTTAAATATCCTATACCATTAGTAATATCAAACTTTAACTTATTCTTATCTATATCATTTATTATATAATAAGAATCATATTTAGTAATAACAAAGCCTAAACCTTCATCATCATAATATTCATTTTCTTTCTTTTCAATTACTAGTTCTCCCGAATCATCAAAAGTATGTTTTTCATCTTTAAAATAGTGAATTGTAGAATCTTTATCTAAAAAGCATATAATTGAATTATCATTAGAATCTGCAAATACTCTTTGATTAAAATTGAATTTAAAACCATTTCCTATATTATTATAATTGTTCTTTAAAACTACATCGTTAGTATTATAAACTAATGTTAATACTGCAGGAAAGTTTTGACTTTTAGTTGCGATTAAATCGTGAGTGAATACCATATTACCATTTGATAAATTATAATAAATAGAGCCATCAGAAAGTCCTTCACTGAAATATGTCATATATGACTCTAAACCATTTTGATTTCTATAAGTTATTTCTAAAAGTGGCTTTGGATTGTTTCCTGATACTAAGTTTTCTTTGCTAAAAAATTGAGATAAGAAATCCACTCTTTCTGTTTCATCAAGTGCTTTAATCATTATTCCGTAATTTGGTGTACCTGTATACCATTTTTTAACTATATTTGTTATATCAAAATAATTATTTATATAATTAATCTCATCGCCCGAAGGTGAGGCTTCACTGTTATAAGAATAAAAAATAGATTCAGCTCTAGAATCATATTTATCATTCATATTATTCCAAGTAGCAAGTTGTTCACTCCAGTCTTTTGTTATTCTATGTGTCTCTAAATAACGATAAGCATTTATAGAATAATCATAAGGATATCCAACTAATCTAACTTTAGCATTGATAATTTGACATCCTGTCCCTATTGTTGGTAATTTAAACTTGATAAGTGATCTATATATATTACTAGTTGTACTAGAAGTGTCCCAATTTCCTACTAGTAATCTATCTGTAGCGCTAAAATTTGTATCTGGACGATATTGACTTATATATGTATCTATTACGCTGTCTTCTACATCTTCATATGTAATGGTAGGATCAATAATAATAGGATATGCTCTTTCATCATCTTTAAACCAACTATCAGTTAAAAATATAGTCAAAAAGTAAAAATTATTATCTTTTTTTAAATCAAATTTCAAATTACTTAAGACTTTTGAGTTGGCATCTATAGCAAATAATTCATTAAATTTATATTTTTTACTTTTATCTTTTGATATATATAATGTATTATCTATATTTTCAATATCATAATTAGTATCAATTCTAAATGATATTTTGTCAATTTCATTATTTCTTTCTTTTAAAATAATGTTTTCTTTTATTTTTTTAGAACTAACTATATATTCAATATCAATATTTTTTAAAATATCAATATAACGTCCCTTACCCTCTTTTTTATTATTATCCTTTGATAATATAAACTTATGTTTTTCTTCATCAATTAAATTGATTTTGAAATAAAAATCATTTTCGAACATACTGTATAAATGTTTATTATCAAATTCAAGTCTAAATGAATTGTTTTTATTTTTATATATTCCATTTTTCAAAATCAATTGATTATCGATTTCTTCATATTTATTATTTTTTAGATAGTGAATGTCTATATCAAATAATTTTGCAACTATAGTCCCATCTTCTTGTAAAAAATGTTTTTCTCTTGGTTTTCTTTTATTAATTAATTCTATTTGTTTCATATTTTTCACCTGTAGAATTAACTAATTCTTTTCCATATATTTACTACTATATATGGTGGCATATTATTGTGTGAATTTCCAGCACCAGTAGTTGCACTTGTTAAAGAAATACTATGATTATGTGTTCCACCAGACATTGCTGCATCGCCAATTGTTCTGAATGTTTTATATCTGCTTCCATAACTTTCAAGTCCTTCTGAGCCACCACTACTTTGTACATTTGCGCCACCACTTACATTATGTTTATGCGTTCCTCCATTTTGAGTATTGCCAGACACACTATGACTGTGAGATGGCATTTCATTGATTGTTAAAAGATGTTCTTTTTCACCACCTGTGGAATTTAAAGAATATTCATCACCTGATCCTAATAAAAATTTATCTTTTAATTTTTCCCATGTTCCGCCAAATAAAGCAGTAGGTTCTACCTCATTTACTGACATATAAATACTTCCGACTGGATAAATTGTATTTATTATCTCTGTTAAATTCAAATTACTTGAAGAAGGTAAATTGCTTTCATTTGCTGCGATTGAATTACAAGAAATAGTGTTTACAGTTAAATTACCTGCCTCATCCAAATTAAAAGTATTGCTGTTTGAAGATAAACTATCAACACTGGCATTATTAACTTCTATATTTAAATCATCACCTGTTTTAGTAAATGCATCTTTAAAATATATGTCATCTAAACAAAACTCCCCATCATTTCTTAGTTTATGATGATAATACATACTACCATTCAAGTACAATTTATTTAAATTATCATCTTTAGCATAAATAAGTGCAATATTAGCATTTGAATAATTCGTGTAAATATAATTTGTGCCTTCAAATAACGTAATTGGATAACTTTCTAATTTCTCAATTTCAGATATATCAAATACGCTATACTCTTCAGTAGAAGAATCATAAGATATTTTTCTTTCAACATAACTTTCTAATACAACATCATTATTTAATATTTTTATTCTTTGTTTAAACTCATCACTAACATTATTATAAGTTCTAAGAATATCATTTAAATCAAATAAATATTGTTTCCTTTCTTCACTTGGATTATCCTTTGGTTGTTTATCTACATAAATAAATAATTCATTATTATTTGGTATTTCTGTTGTTACAGTTGGTGTTATTGTTAATTCTAATAATGCTGCATTAAGAGAATCATTAACCGTAACTTCATCAGTTCCAACTACTGTTTGATTTTCTAAATTCATTTTTATCATCCCTTTCTTTTTTTAATTTAGAACCTTAAAAGTCATTAAACAATCAGCTGCTAACTGATTCACAGGAGTTTCACCTCTTCGAATTATCTTCCAAGCTACTTAATTATAAGCAGGAGTATCATTATACTATTTATTCATCATCGCATATTGGTTGCAGTCCAATTTTATAATCAAGTATTATTCGCAAGCGTACTTATTAAAGTGCTTAAAATAAATAGAACGTATTTAATGACTAAATAACCTAATTGTCAAAGAACTAAAAAACAGTCGAGAAGTAAGTCTTCTCAACTGTTTGTACTAAAATAGTTAAAAATTGAACCCTAAAATTTATTTTTTCATAAAACAAAAGAAACAGCCTAAGCTGCTTCTTTACTTTTACTACTTAAGAATGATGCTTTTTCAGCAATGATATCCATTGAATATTTTTTCTCACCGTTACTCTCATAACTAGAAGTTTGAATTCTTCCCTTTACTCCGTTTAATGGTTTTTGGTTATACAAATTATTTTTTCTTAGTTAATACTTTTATATATGGATTTGCTATATATATCATACTCTATTTTTCCATTTTTCATATTCTTTTTTCATACATATTGCACATGGTCTATATCCTGCACTTTTAGCTATATCTTCATTCTCAAAAAAAACTCTATTTTCAATATAATAACCTTTGCGAATCCAACGTATAGCAGAAGGGCAATCTAACTTACCATATATTTTTAACTTTTTATTTCCACCTAATGTTCCAGGAATATTACTTTTATATTCTACACCATTAGGAGAAATTAATTGATATTTTTGACTATTAGATTTTTCAAGTTGAAATTTTAAATTTTTCATTAATTCATAATATCTATTCTTAGTGTCATTATTACTTAATAAATATTCTCTAGTTCTTTCTTCTCCTGTTTTATAATCTGGAATATATCCATTAAATTGTTCTACAGTTAAATCTATAACCTCATTATTAATCAAATTATAATAGTGACTACCATATGGGGTCATACATTTCATTATTTTCCCTCCACAAAAATCATTAACAATAAGAGATGTAATTGCACATTGTCCTAAGGATGGATTAGAAATAGACCATTGTTCTTTTAAATAAGGTGTACAAGTGTTTTTACTCCAAGATTTTATCAATTCTTTTTTTATATCATTTATAATCATATAGTAATCACTCCTTACTAAAATAGTATATCATAAAAAGCAGATTATTCATCTGCTTTCTTACTAGATAAAAATGATACTTTTTCTGCGATAATATCCATTGAATATTTTTTCTCACCGTTACTCTCATAACTAGAAGTTTGAATTCTTCCCTTTACTCCAACAACATCACCTTTTTTACAATATTCACATGTAGTCTCAGCAATACCATTCCATAAAGTACATTTAATAAAGTCAGTATCATAATTACCTTCAATGTTTTTATAACACCTTGGAACAGCAACAACTATCATAGTTCTTTTTTTATTATTTTCAGTAACTACGATTTCAGGATCACCTACAAGTCTTCCTGCGATTACTATTTGATTTAACACATATTACCTCCTTTCATAGAGGAATATATCACATTAAAATTATTACTACAAATTGATAAAATTAACTTTTATAAAAGTAATTATTCTTAATATTTAATTATAATTTAGATATATTTTAATTTTAATTATAAAGTCAAACTATATAAATAATTAATTAGCATATTTAAAAATTTCATCTCTTTTTTTAAGAGCAGATATTAAATAATCAATTTCTTCATAAGTATTATAAAAATATAAACTAATTCTAACAGTATCTTCTTTATTATCACCCATTTTAGCGCAATGTTTACCACTTCTTACACAAATACCTAAAGTATTCAAATAAAGCCCCAAGTCACCTGATAAAACTCCATCAATATTAATAATAACTGTACTACCTTCACAATCTTTATTATATATTTTTACATATGGAATACTTTCGAGTTCTTTAATTAAATATCTTCTTAAATACTTTTCTTGTCTTTCTATATTATCCATACCTATTTCATTTAAAAACTTAATTGTTTCACTAAAGCCAACAATACCACTTATATTAGGTGTCCCTGATTCAAATCTATAAGGTATTTCTACTAACTCTAAAGAGTGTTCATTATAATTTAAATTCATTCCTCCTCCATAAGTAAAAGGAATCATTTTCTTTAACAGTTCATATTTTCCATATAATACACCTATTCCAGTTGGTCCACACATTTTATGTGCTGAGAATGCAAGAAAGTCTATGTCCATATCTTGTACATCTGTTTTTATATGTGGAACACTTTGAGCACCATCTACCACCACTAATATTCCATACTTATGTGCAAGTGAAATAATACTTTTAATATCTCTTTTATCTCCACTAACATTAGTTATATGAGCAAGTGATATGACTTTAGTCTTAGAAGTTATTTTTTCTTTTATATCATCAATACTTAATTTTTCATTTTTAGAATCAACAAATACTATTTTAATTTTCTTTTTAACTGATAAAATTAACCAAGGTAATATATTTGATGCATGTTCACTACTTGATAAAATAACTTCATCATTATCTTTTAAATAATTTAAGAAAAAACCAAATACAACTGTATTTAATGAATCAGTAGTATTCTTAGTAAATATAATCTCATCTTTACGTTTAGCATTTATAAACATTTTAACTAAATCTCTAGTATAATCTATCTCATCATCAACTTTAAAACTAATATCATAGTCCCCTCTATGTGAATTAGCATTATAGTTATAATAATATTCATTCATTTTATCGATCACTCTATAAGGTTTAAATGTAGTCGCAGCATTATCAAAATATACAATATTTTTTTCTTTCATTGGAAAATCATTTTTATTCTTCATTTTACCTCACCTATAATAAATTATTCAATCAAATTAAAATTACTTATAATAAACATAATAATTGAAGTTAATAATATTTTAATATATAATAGAATTGGTGATTAAAATGGATTGTATATTTTGTAAAATAATTAATAATGAGATACCTTCATATACATTATATGAAAATGATAAAGTTAAATGTATATTAGATGTTAACCCTAATTCAAAAGGACATACTCTTATATTACCTAAAAATCATTTTAAAGATATAAATGATATTGATTTAGATACTTTAACTGAAATAAATAAAGCAAGTAAAATTATTGTTGATTTAATTAATGAAAAACTAAATCCTAATGGTATTAAGTTAGTTCAAAATAATGGTTCTTTACAAGAAATAAAACATTATCATTTACATATAATACCTAGTTATAATAAAAAAGATAATATTAGTGTAGAAGAAGTGTTTAATTTATTAACTAAATAATTGAGAGATTTAAATTTTTATTGTATAATTAATCTTAGATGAAAAGGATGTGTATTTATGGATAATAAAAAATTAATAATAATAGGTTCATCTATTATTGGTGTGATTGTACTTCTTTTAATAATATTATGGTTAGTGTCAATATTTGGTGGTAAAAAGTTAACATATGAACAAGTAGAAGAAAAAATAGTTAATGCAGCTGAAAAGTACTATAAAGATAATCCTACTATGTTACCTGCCTCTGATGGGGATTATAGTTTATCTTATCAAACACTTGTTGATGCTGGATATATCAAACCATTAAGTGAATTATTAAAAGATGGAGATAAATGTTCGGCTGAAGTTACAGTTAATGCTCAAAATAGTGCATACTCTTATATAGCGTTTCTAAATTGCCCGGGTAATTATGAAACTAAAGAATTAAAAAGTATTATAACTGAAAAAGTTGTTACTTCTGGAGAAGGGCTTTATAACGATAATGGTACTTATTATTATAAAGGAGAAAATGTTAATAATTATATTATAATAGGTATGAGTGGAAATGAAAAGGAAGAAAAAGCCATAACAGGAAGAATAATGAGTATAGAAAGTGATGGTACTATTAAAGTTAGACTTGATAAAAAGACTGATGGTACTTACACATGGGATGATAGATATAACGAAAACAGAGGTTATAACGATGGATACAATATATTTGAAAAAAGTAGATTAAAAGATACATTAAAACAATTAGAAACTGAAGATAAAGAAAACATAGATACTTTAATTTTAAGTAGTAAAGTCAAATCAAAATTAGTTAGCAAAAAATTATGTATTGGTACTAGAACTGAAAGTGATACCACTAAAGATGGAAGTTCTGAATGTAGTGTATTAAGTACTGATACCTATCTATTCTCTTTAATGGCACCGTATGAATATATGAGAGCTAGTATGGACGATAATTGTAAAAACCTAACTGACTTATCTTGTTCAAATTATAATTATTTATCTGATTATGATCAAAGTTCTGAGTGGCTATTAACAGCTACTAATCAAAATGATTATAAAGCATTTGCATTTGATGGTACTGATATATCCTTATCAAAAACATCTAGTTCAAAAAGATTAAAGTTTATAGTTAATTTAAATAAACATACATTTTATAAATCAGGTACTGGTACTTCTGTTGATCCTTATATAATTAAATAACAAAAAAGATTCACGTTTGAACTAGTCAAGTAAAAGTAGACAGTTT
>HG000343.1 GCA_000436975.1 Clostridium sp. CAG:1000 | reverse complement strand
ATGCTCTTTTTTTAAACTGTCTACTTTTACTTGACTAGTTCAGTATGCACTTTTTATTTTGTATGATTTATGCTATACTTAACATATTAGAGGTAAAATATGAAATATAATGACAATTTAATTGAATATTTATGTGATAAATTACTAGTAACTAAAAAAGAATTTACTAAAGAAGAATTAAATTCTGTTGATGAACTAGTAATTGATTTTTATGACTATGAATATCATATTACAACGCCTATGGATCTTAATGTTTTATCTGATTTTCATAATCTTGAGTCTTTAAGATTAAATTTTGTTTATGTATCTGAAAGCGATAGAGAGTATTTTATAGGTTTGCCAATTAAAAAGTTAATTCTTAGTAATTCGATAGTTGAAGATATATCATTTATTGATAATTATACATTAGAGACATTTGGCGTTATTAAAAGTAGAATATCTAATTATGAATTTGTATCAAAACAAACTCATTTAAAAAAATTATATTTAATAGATATAACACTATCTAATTTAGAATTTGTAAGTAACTTAAAAGAGCTAGAATATTTATCTTTGACAAGTAGTAAAATAGATGATGTTAGTGCGATTTGTTGCCTTAGTAATTTGAATACAATTGATATTGATGATAGCAATATAACTGATTTTTCTTTTTTGAATTATTTACCTAATTTGAAATGTATTTCTATATCAGGTAGCCAATTTAGAAATAATAAAATATTATTTAAATACTTAGTTAATAAAGGAATTAAAGTTACTAATAGACATTCATTTATTTATACTAAAGAGGACTTTGACAATGAATAGTGGATATTCTGCAAAACTATTAAAAGCAAAAGGAATTTATTGTATTGAGTGCACTAAGATAAATAAGAAAACGGCTAGTCAAATAAAAGAAATTATTTATGATTATAGAACTATTCATCCAGGTGATACAATTTGTATTATTACTAAAAATACTGAATCAATAGATGAAGATGGATATGAGATTTTAAGTGATGTGGATAATTTATTTATTAGGTTATCTTCAGTTTACACTGACAGTGTACTTATGAAATGTAGTGAAATAAATAGAGAAGCTTTACTTTTGGGTTCTATGTATAATGTTAGCGAACTACGAAGAATAAATTATAAGATGGAAAAAATATTTAGTAAAGTAAATCCTAAATGGTCTAAGTCTCAAAAGGCAATGTATCTATACAATTATATTATGATGAATACTAAATACGATCCTGAATATTTAGATAAGAGTTCATTAGAGACAAGATCATTAAGGGGTTTCTTGTCTCAACAAACAGTATGTGCAGGTTATTCATATATGTTTAAAGAACTTATGGATAGATTAGGTATTCCATGTGAATATATTATAGGAAAAGCAAGAAATGGTGCGCATGCATGGAATAGTTTAACACTAGATAATAAAAAGTATTATCTTGATTTGACATGGGATTCTCAAAATTATAAGACTGATACTTATAATGAGGGATTATTATATTTTTTTGGACAAGAAATTTGTGAATTTAATAAATATCATAAACCTTTTCCTGGTTTTGAGGAAAAAGAAGAAGAACTTGTTAGTTATTTGACAGAAGAAGAGAAGAAAGACTTATTATCATCGGTTATGACATATTCTCAAAATTATAACTTTGAAACTATAAGAAGAGAGGATGAAAGTATTTTAAAAGTTGCGAAAATAGGATCATATGCTGAATATTCTAATAGTTGGGATACATCACTATTAGCTTATATTTCTTTTATATATGATGGACATACTGCTAGTTTACCTAAAATATTTTTATCAGATATTGATTTGGATAAGGAAAGAAGGATACTTGATAGTTTAAAATCAGAAAAAGAAACTATTAAGAGAAGAGGGGACTTAACAAAACTTGAAAAAGAAAGAAAACTATCTGAAACTTATAATGCACTAGAAGAGTGCAAACATAGATTTAAAATCATTAATAGTCTTTTTTCTATAAAACATACATCTGAAGTATTAAATATTCATGGACAATACTTAGGGGGAATTAAAGACAATAAATATTTTTATAATAAAAGAAAAAGAAATTCAACTATTAGATATAGAGTTATTAAGAGAAACGATAAAACGTCTATTATAGTAATTGATTCAATGTATAAAACAAAAGTGGCTGGTGTTAAATTAAACTCATATAATGCATTGACTTTATCACTTGATGGTGGAAAATTAAGTTTTAATAGATATAAAATACTTACAGAGAATGATTTAATGACTCTTAAAGAAAGTAAAGTACTATCTGATGGTTTACTTTCTGAAGAATATTTAAAGAAAAGGAATATAGAATCACAAGGATATTTGGGATTTATAAAGGATAATAAATTATATTATTATCCTGAAGTTTCAAATGTACTCAATAGAAATACATTATCTTATAGCATTGATGGAAGTTTAAATATAAGTGTAAACCATATGTAATATATGGTTTTTATTAATTATTAAAAATGGTAAAATATAATAGGAGAGTGGTTTTATGAGAAATGTAGGAACTATAGTTATGGGTATTAGAACACCTATTATAAAAGAGGGTGATGATCTTGCATCTATAGTAGTAGATTCTGTATTAAAAGCAAGTAAAAGTGAAAAATTTGATTTTAATGATAAAGATGTTATTGCAGTAACAGAAGCTGTAGTAGGAATAAGTGAGGGTAATTTTGCTACATTAGATCAAATAGCAAAAGATATCAAAAATAAATTAAATTCTGATCATATTGGTGTGGTTTTTCCAATACTAAGTAGAAATAGGTTTGCAGTACTTTTATCAGCAATGGCAAGAAGTACTAAGAAGATAACTATTTTATCTAGTTTTCCATCTGATGAGGTTGGTAATGATATTCTATATAAAGATGATTTGATTAAATATAATATTGGTTTATCTGATTTAATAACTGAAGAAGAGTACAAAGAAAAATTCATTCATTTTAAACATTTATTTACAGGCGTTAATATGTATGAAGTATATAGAGATTTGGTATTAAAAGAAGGCTGTGAGTTTGAAATGGTATTTTCAAATAAGCCAGAAGATATTTTAAAATATACTAAAGATGTTATTGTATGTGATATTCATACAAGAAAAGAAACTAAAGAAAGAATATTAAAAAGCGACGCTAGTGCTAATGTAATAATGATGAGTGAAATATTAAATCAAAGTGTTGATGGTAGTGGATATTCACCATATGGTCTTTTAGGTAGTAATCGTTCAACTGAAGAAAGAGTTAAATTATTCCCAAGAACTGGAGATGTACTGGTTAAAAGAATACAAAGTTTAATGAAAGAAAAAACAGGTAAGAATATAGAAGTAATGGTATATGGTGATGGAGCTTTTAAAGATCCAGTAGGCAAAATATGGGAACTTGCTGATCCTGTTGTAAGTCCTGCTTATACCAGTGGTTTAGAAGGAAGCCCAAATGAAATAAAACTTAAATATTTTAGTGAAAATAAATTTAAAAATCTTCATGGTGAAAAATTAAATGAGGCAATGAGGGAAGAAATTAAAGCAAAAGATAAAGAATTAAAAGGTACGATGGCTACTCAAGGTACAACACCAAGACGTTATACAGATTTACTTGGAAGTCTTTGTGATTTAACAAGTGGAAGTGGGGATAAAGGTACACCAGTTGTATTAATTCAAAGATATTTTACAAATTATAGTAATGATTAAAGTTTCATATGAAACTTTTTTTCTTATAGGAAAGTTTATAAATGATATATAGTTAATTGACAAACATATATTTGCGGTGTATTATGTTTATAATGTGTGGAGGCATATATGAAAATAAATAAATATAAAAAAGTAGGTAAAAATAAATATAAAGTGTATTTTGATAATAATGAGATTATACTTTTTGAGGATGTTATTTTAAAATATGATTTATTATTTTTAAAAGATGTGTCTCTAGAATTACTTGATAAAATAATAAATGAAAATAAATTTTATGAAGCATATGATATGTCATTAAGTTATATTGAAACTAAAATGAGAAATAGAAAAGAAATATATAATTATTTAAATAAAAAAGATTATAAAGAGGACTTAATAAACGAAGTAATTAATAAATTAACTAGTTTAAAAATACTTGATGATAGACAATATATAAGTGCCTTTATTAATGATAAAATTAATCTTAGTAATGATGGGCCTTTTAAAATTAAAAAATTATTATTAGAACTTGACTTTAATGAAAGCGATATAGATAATTATTTAAGTAATTTTAATAATTCGTTATGGGAAGAGAAACTTATAAAAATAGTTAATAAAAAGAAAAATCTTATGAATAATAAAAGTTACTATATGTTTATTACTAAATTAAAAAGTTATTTATTTAATTTAGGGTATGATAAATATATGATAGATAATATACTTAGTGATATTAAGTATGAGTCAAATGCTTTAGAAAAGGATTTTAATAGTGCCTTAAAGAAATATAAGGATGATAAAAATAAACTAATAAATTATTTATTAAGAAAAGGCTACAGTTATGATGAAATTAATACAAAATTAAAAAACCTCGTGTGAGGTTTTTTAATTAATTTGAACTTTGTTGTTGATTTTCATATTGAGTTACTAATTTATTGAATTCTTTTTCTAATGTAGTATCTTTAAATTTCATTTCGTTTTTTTCTCTTAATGCTTTTAAAGCTTTAACATAGAAGTTTGATTCTTGAGCAATTTCATTACCAACAATAGTTTTTATTTTGTTAGTAACATCATCATTTAATTCAGGTTTTTTGTCTTGACTCTTTAAGTATACTATATGATATCCATAAGATGATTTAACTGGTGTAGTTGTGTAAGTACCAACTTTTAGTTCTTTAGCAGCATTAACAACTTCACTTGTATAATCTCCAACATTTATTTTTCCAAGAGAACCACCTTTTTTTGAAGTATCTTCATCTTTAGAATATTTTTTAGCTAAATCTTCAAATTTTTCACCTTTGTCTAATGCAGCAATAACTTCTTTAGCAGTATTTAATGCTTTTTCTTCTGCTTCTTTCTTTTCATCTTCAGAACTCTTATTATTGGCATCAATTGTTATTAAAATATGACTAACTTCCATATCGCCTACATACTCATTTTCATAATATTCTTTGATTTGTTTTTCGGTTACTGATTCTTTAGCATAATCTTCAGCCCATAAACTTCTTTTATAATTCAAAGATAAGTAATCTCTATAAGCATCTTCATCTTTAACACCATAGTAATAAGATAAATAAGTGTCAAAGTCAGCGTTTAATTCTTTTGCTTGCTTTTTGGCAGATTTAATATTTTGATTCACATAATTAGTTTCACTATTATCAGTTTTATATAAATCTTTTAATAATTTAGAATCAATTAAATCCATTAAATATTTAGCGCCATAATTATCTTTTAATACTTTATAAAGATCATTAGAACTAATACCGCCTTCTTTAAATGTTACGACTGCATTTTCACCATTTGATAATTTTGTACTACATCCCGTAAGTAATAATATACTTGCTAAAACTAGAATTGTTTTTTTCATAAAATCCTCCTAACTCTTATTATAATAGCAAATAAACAGTTAAAATACAAGTGATTATCATACACAAAAAGTTAACATTAACATACTATAAAAGTGTAAAGATAAAAAAGGAGGAATGTTTTATGAATTCAGGTTGTGGATGCGGATGTAATAATAGAAATGGAATTTCAGGAGCAGCATTTGCTTTAGTATTATTTATTTTATTAGTAATCATACTAGGTGCTTTTATCTAAAAAAGGAGGTTGATAAGTATGATGGGTTGTTGCAACCAAGGAGTTAATCTATTCTTTATAATTTTGATTTTATTTATCCTTCTTGCTATAATCTTCGGAACATGTACAGGATGGTAATATAAAGAGGTTGTTCCTCTTTTTATTATGTTTTTATTTTATTTTTATTAAAATAATGTTATTATATTTATGAGGTGAACTAAAGTGATAGATATTAATCTTATTAGGGAAAATAAAGATTTAGTAAAAGAAAATATTAAAAAGAAATTTCAAGATCAAAAACTACCTTTAGTAGATGAGGTTTATGAGCTTGATAAATTGTATCGTGAATGTAAGAATAAATGTGATAGTTTAAAAAGTAAGAAAAATAAACTTAGTGATTCTATTGGCGTTCTTGTAAGAGAAAAGAAACAAGAAGAAATTAATCAAACTAAAATAGAGATATCTAGTATTCAAAGTGATATAGATGAACTTGATAAAAGAGAAATTGAACTTCAAGGTAAGATTAAAGAAAGAATGATGGTTATTCCAAACATTATAGACAAGTCTGTACCAGTTGGTAAGGATGATAGTGAGAATGTTGAAATAGAAAAGTATGGGGAACCGGTAGTTCCAAAATATGAGATACCATATCATGCTGATATATTAGAATCAATAAATGGCTTAGATAAAGAATCAAGCGCTAGGACTAGTGGCAATGGCTTTTATTATTTAATGGGTGATGCTGCTAGACTAAGCTCTGCTATGCTGTCATATGCTAGAGATTTTATGATTGATAAAGGATTTACTTATTGTATCCCACCATTTATGATTAGAAGCGATGTTGTCAATGGTGTTATGTCTTTTGATGAAATGGATGCTATGATGTACAAAATAGAGGGAGAAGATTTATATCTTATTGGTACTAGTGAACACTCTATGATAGGTAAATTTAAAGGTCAAATTGTTAAAGAAGAAGCACTTCCTATAACTATGACTTCATATAGTCCATGTTTTAGAAAAGAAGTAGGAGCTCATGGCATTGAAGAAAGAGGAATATATAGAGTTCATCAATTTGAAAAGCAAGAAATGATAGTTTTATGTAAACCAGAAGATTCAATGCAGTGGTATAACAAGATGTGGAGCTATACAGTTGAATTATTTAGAAGTTTAGATATACCTGTTAGAACTTTAGAATGTTGTAGTGGAGACCTTGCTGATTTAAAAGTTAAATCTTGTGATGTTGAAGCATGGAGTCCAAGACAACAAAAATATTTTGAAGTAGGTTCTTGTAGTACTCTAGGGGATGCTCAAGCAAGAAGATTAGGTATTAGAACAAAAGGAAAAGATGGTAATTATTTTGTTCATACCCTTAATAATACAGTTTTAGCATCAACAAGAGCATTAATAGCATTCTTAGAAAATAATTATAATGAAGATGGCAGCATTAATGTACCGAAAGTATTAAGACCTTATATGGGTGGTAAAGAAATAATTAAGCCAATTAAAAAATAACTTTAAATGAGTTATTTTTTTTAAATTTATGATATAATAAAAAAAGAATAAGGAAGGAAGTAGTAAGTATGAATATTTGTCCTAATTGTGGTTCAAATTTAAAAGATGGAGATAAGTTTTGTAGAAAATGTGGAACAAAAGTAGAATTAAGAAATAATGATTTAAAAACATTAATTAAAAATATTAGTATAAGTGATGACGATTTAATTAATGCATATATTGGTAAAAATGCTGATAAGTTAAAGAATGGTACTTTCTCAGCTAATACATTTTTCTTTGGATCATTATATGTTCTTTATAGAAAAATGTGGTTACTTGGTATAGGTTGGCTTGTAGTTAATGCAATAGTTGGAGCTTTTTTAGAACCTGTCTCTAGTGCTATTTCTATAGCATTATCAGTAGTACTTGGCTTGAAATTTAAAAATTTGTATTTAAAACATGTTATTGAAGAAGTAAACAAAATAAAAATAGAAAATAATAATGCAACAAGAGAAGAATTAATGATGATATGTACAAACAAGGGTGGCACAAGTATTCTTGGTGTAATTTTACCAATAATAATTATATTTGCGTTATCTTTTTTTGCAGTATTAACTAGTCACGACACAGATGAAGACTTTGATATAAAAGATGAAAATAATATTACTAATTATTATTATGATACTATAAATGGAATGTCTTTATATTCAATTAATTATAGAATAATATTTGATAGTAATGGTACATGGAAGAAAGTAAATAGTGAAATTATAAATTCGCTTGAGTTTAAATAATATGAAAGAAATACTTTTATTTATTATTTCAGTATTGCCTGTTTTACTAATTGGGATGTATATATATAAAAAAGATAAATTAAAAGAACCAACTAGATTATTAGTTAAATTATTTTTAGGAGGATTCTTATCATGTGTACTAGTACTAATAATAGGAGGATTATTAGGAATATTATTTCCAATATTTAGTGAAGATACTAGTAAATTAAACTTATTAGAACTATTTATTCATGTATTTATTGGTGTTGCTTTAGTAGAAGAGTTTTGTAAATGGATTGTTGCTTATAAAATAGCTTATAATGATAGTAACTTTGATGAAATTTATGATGGTATATTATATTCGGTATTTGTTGCACTTGGTTTTGCTTGCATAGAAAATTTATTATATGTATATGAAGGAGGAATCTCTACAGGTATAGCAAGGGCATTATTAGCAGTTCCAGGACACGCTTGTGATGGACTTTTTATGGGCTATTATTTGGGTCTTTCAAAAATTGCTATTACTAATAATAGAAAAGATTTAAAAAATAAAAATTTATTTCTAAGTATATTAATTCCAACTATAACACATGGTATATATGATTACTGTTTGCTTAGTGAAAGTGGATTACTTATTATATTATTCTTTATATTTGTAGTAGTTATGTATATAGTGGCACTTAAAAGAGTTAAAAAGGTATCATCTATAAATAAAAAATTTAAATATAAAGATAATTATTGTCCTAATTGTGGATATATTGTTGATAGTAATTATTGTCCTAATTGTGGTAGAAAAAATGAATAATAGTAAGTGTTTATATATTTACCATTTTATTTTAAAAAAATATAGTCAAGAAAATTAAATTATGCTATACTTTAATTATGCGTTAATAAACTAAGGGGGAATTATGGAAATTAATGAAGATAAGCTGTATGATGAACTATTAGAGGTAAGAAGAAAATTAATAAGAAATCAATCTACTAATAATATTAGAAAATATTATCCTGTGTTTGAACAGCTTAATTATACTTTAGCACAAATAACAGGGTTTGCTGTTGATCCAAAAGATATGCTATATAGAAATGTTGATGAATTAAATGATGATATAAGACTTCAAAATAAAAAACAAATACTTGAGTATTTTAATAGAGCAATAACTGAAGGAGACCCATTATATTTTTTGTTTATGAGTTTTAATGATATATTAAAAGAATCTAATTATATACCATTAATAAACGATAATATTCCATTTTATAATGAAGCACAAGCAAGAGAAATGATTCTTACATATTTTAAACAGTTTGGTGATAAAATATACAATATTGCAAAGTCTTATTTAGATGGAAGAGTATCCATTAATATTGACTTAGATCCTGGCACTGGCGGAAGTTTTATGAATAATTATGCAAATGAACTTGGATATATTCTTATAAAATATGGTGAGTTTAATGCTGCATCTATTTCTGCGATTGTCCATGAGATAGGTCATGCAATTGATAATAGCTTATTTGTATATCCTCAACAAAAAGAATTGTCATTAAGCAATCAATTTTTAATAGAAGTTCCATCAACATTTTTTGAAATTAACTTTTTACAATACTTAATAGAAAATAATATAGATGTTAAAGGAGCACAGTATTGTTTAGCAGATAGAATATTTATATTAAGAAGATTAAGTGATGAATATGAAAAGTTTTATAATTTAAGTGATGGATTTATAACAGAAGATAGATGTATTGTTGATCCTACAACAGATGAGGTTATTGATTTAGATGGCGCAATACTTTATGGATATGGGTACTTATTTTCACTTAATTTGTGTGAATTATTTAAAGAAGATAAAAATCTTGCAATGAAAAAATTAATTAATCTTATTTGTTCTAGAAAAGAAACAACTATTTTAGAAAGTATAGAGTCACTAGGTTTTGATGAAGATGAGTTCTTATCACTTAAAAGACCAAAAGATAACATCAAAAAGTTTATTAAAAAATATAATGAAGGATTTAATATTTATGAATAAATATAAGTCCTTTTTTCATATAGTATAATATGAAAAAGTATGTTAAATATATAGTAATAAGTTTGTTTTTTGTATTTAGTATAATTTATACTAATAAGGTAATTGAAATATCGCAATATAATAATACTATACTTACATCTATAAATGAATATGCATCTTTAAAAGACTATAGATGTAGAGAAGGTAGTATTAATAATGATGGAATTATTCTTGGCATTAGTGGTTTAGTTGTTAATAAAAATAAAAGTTATTCTAATATGAAAGGTATTGGTTTTAAAGAAGAATTACTTGAGTTTGATAAAGATGAATGTATATTAAACAAAAAGAATAATATTGATAGATATATTCTTAAAGGAAATGATTATAATAAAAATGTTTCTATTGTTATTAATACTGATAGTGGTAAATATTTTAATAAAATGCTTGATGTTTCTGAAAGTAAAAATATTGAAATTAATTTATTAATGAATACATCATTTTTAAGAGATAATATAACTGATAATTATAATCATAGTAATATTTTATATAAAGGAAGTTCACTGAGTGATTTAAATAATTTTTCTAGTTTGCTACATAATGAATTCTTTTGTGTTAAGACAAATGATTATGAAATAATAAATGATTGTAAAAATAAGAAACTTAATAGTATTAAAATGAATAATGAAATTAAAAAGGATCTTTTAATAAACACAAAAAAACTCCTTAATAATGGAGCTATAATATTTATTCGTGAGAATGAATTTAATTTAAGTGAACTATCTTCTACGATTAACTATATAAAGAGTAGGGGATATAATATCGTTAATATTAATGAATTACTTTCTTAATATATATTTATTAGGGTTATTTATAGTATCACTTGTTATTATTAATTCTTTGTATTTTTGACTAGAATTTATATAGAAGTTAGCTATTTCAAGAGCATCTTCTAATATTACTTTTAATTCACTTGCACCTAATGAATTAATTGATGCTTTTTTAGCTATTGCTTCTATAGTTTTAGTATCATAAATGAAATTGATTCCTAATGATTGATAGAAGTCTTTATAAAGTTTTAATATACTTGAGTCTGATGTATTTAATATTTCTATTAAATCTTTTTCTTCTAATTTCTTTAATGGACATAGTGTACATCTTCTTAAAAACTCTTGACCAAATCCGTATTTATAAAGAGATTCTTTAGTATATATTTGATTACTATTAGTATTTTGATAAATATTTCCATTAAATCCCATTGATTTATTATTTGAACTTAATCTTTCTATACCATCACATGCTCCTAAAAAAGCAAATGTTACTTTTGATGTATCAAAGCTTATTGGAACACCAATACCAGTCATTCTTTTATCAAGCTCATATACATGGCCTTCTGCCATTTTTAAAAATGAGTCTATTACTCCTTTAGCATAAGTATAATGTTGATTATTTGAACTTGTTTTTTTATCTATTTCATCTACTATTATTATACCTTGTTGTGCTTTTTCAATGTTTCTGTCTGATTCAATATAAAGATGAGCTAGCATTTCAGTTACATCTTTTCCTTGAAAACTTGTAATTGAGTATTCAGTAGCATCTTCCATCACTACTGGAATATCACTACATGCTTTAATTTGCCTAAATATTTCAGTTTTACCACTACCAGTCGGACCGCATACAAAAAGGGTGGTTTTCATATTTGGATTATTTATTCTCTGATTTTGAGCTATTGCTGTTGTTATTTTGCGAACTTGTTCATCTTGACATTTTACTACTTTGATAACTTCATCATACAATTCATTTGAATATATTTCTTTTTTAGGTTCTTCTTTAACTACCTCATCCATATTATCTTCACCTTTTATTTTTGATATAATTTTGTTAAATGAACTATATTGTTCAACATTTATTTCATAAGCTAAATTATTTATTTGTGTAACTGTGGACATATTTCTTCCTGAATTGATAAGTCTTATATCAAAATTGAATTTATATTTTCTCATATTTCGTGTAAGTTCTTTAATAAGTCCTTTTTTCTCACTGTTACTTTTATCATCTACATATATTGGAAAAGCATATCCATTACTTGGATGAACTAAAGTTTCATTATTTAGACATGGAAAAATATTATTATTGTTATCTTTAAATACTTTATTACCATTTTCAAGAGTTACTTCTATACCTGTAATTATATCTTGACATTTATATACGCTCTCAAAATTGTTTTCTTTTTCAATACTATAGGTTCTTCTATATATTTGAACAATTACTTCTTTTTCCATATTACTCCTCAAATTGGCTTTTATATTAGCATAAAACACTTTGTTAGTCAATTAATATATGTTATAATTTAATTGAGGGTGGTTAAATGAAAAAGTGGTTTAAAAAGAAATATGATTTATTTAAAGAACATAGAAAAAGGCTTAATAATGTAGTTAAATACGTAAAACAAACTAATAATGTTTTTAGATTAACTATTGTGCTTGATGTTTTTTATTCATATTTAGTGTATGGATGTACAATTAATGAGTATAAAATATTTGAATTTTATAATGTTGATTCAAATAAAAGAAATACTTATTTAACTATATCTAGAAATAATAGTTTATTTGGAAATAATATAAAAAAATCAAAGGGCAAATTTACTAGAAAAAAAATTTATAGCATTTTTAATGAATATTTAAATAGAGAAATTAAGGAAATAAAAAGTTTAAGTTTTAAAGAATTTGAAATTCTTGCTTTAGAAAGAAAATCATTAATGTTTAGTGATAACAATGATAAAAATAAAATATGTGTTATGAATCTTAGTGATTTTAGAAGCCCTGCTTTTATGCTTGATAAAGCTAAAAAGAGTGGGTATGAATATGTTGAAGAGTTTAAGCGCCCAAATAAGATACTTAAAAAAATTAATCCTGATGGATTAAGTATTATAAGTATTGTTACTTTAAAAACGAATGGTGGAATAGATATTGTTTCTTCATCATTAAGACTTCAATTTAAAGATACTATTATACAAACCATACTTAATAATGGAACTACTACTTATCCATTCTTAGATAAAGATGATAATGTTTATACTGAGATAAATAATAATAGTTTATTAAATATAAATATACCTAAATATGAAGATATGATTAAATTATCAAAAAAACTTGCTTGTGAAATGACTGAATTTAAAGAAATAGAATGGTTATTTACGCTAGATGATAATAAAATAGAATTATTAGGGTGTGGAATGTGGAACAATTACATATTTGCTCAAAAACAAATCTATTTAAATAATAAAAATGGTCTTTATTCATATTATAAAACAAAAAGATTTTAAATGATTTCTTTAAAATTCTTTCTGTTTTTTATTGTAGAACTTTTCATAAGAGATGATGCTCTTAAAATAGAAGTTCGTCCATATTTTTTATTTATTTCATCTATTAGATTTTCAAAATCATTATTTTCTTCTTTATTTGTATCAAATAAGCTTAATTGAGTATGCGTTTTCTTTTTTAATCCAGAATATGCGATTGATACTTTTCTTATTGGTAAATCTTCTATATTTTTATTATATAAATATTCTAGTACTTCATATATTGTTTGTTTATCATCTTCATCTATTTTTAAAGAAACACTATCATGAAATCTTTTATATAAGTCTTTTGAATAATCTATTCCAAGATAAATATTTGATGTAGTCATTTTCATACTTCTTAATTTTGAATTTAACATATCATTCATTTCTCTTACTATTAAAAGAGCTTCTTCTAAGTTATAATTTCTATATAGTATTTGACTCATACTTATAGATTTATTTCTACTTTTTTGATTTAATTCTTTAATAGTAGTGAAGTCTATTCCATTAGCTTTACACCATATATCATTTCCTGATACATTGCCAAATCTTTTTATATAAAACTCTCTTTTATATTTATTTATATCTTTTACTTTAAATATATTTAGATTATTAAGTTTTTTTTCAGTTCTTTTACCAAATCCCCATATTTCAGATAATGGGCTAATATTCCATAGTTTTTTTTCAATATCATCATATGTCCATTTTGATATAAAGTCTTTATTATGTTTAGCTTCAGTGTCCATTGCAACTTTAGCTAGAAAGATATTAGGGCCAATGCCACAAGTTGAAGTAATACCGGTTTTATCTTTAATAGTTTTCATTATCATTTTAGCAAGTTCTATATCTGTTTTATTATATAATTTTAAATATTCTGTAGCATCAATAAAAACTTCATCTATAGAATATACATGTATATCTTCTTCACTAATAAATTCTTTGTATATTTCTATTACTTTTTTACTATAACTTTCATATAATTTCATTCTAGGAGGTACATACATAATTTTAATATTATTAGGTATTTCATAAAGTCTACTTCTTGATTTAATGCCAAAACTTCTTAAGTATGGTGTTACTGCTAGCGACATAGCGCCCTTACCACGAGATGTATCTGCGACTATAAGTGGGGTAGTAAAAGGATCTAAACCTCTATATACGCATTCACATGATGCAAAAAAACTTTTTAAATCTATGCTTAAAATAACTCTTTCTTTCATACAAACACCTTTTCGTATTAATATTATCATATGCAAATAAAAAAAGCAATTACTTTTTAGGTTTAAATTCTAATATAATTGCTTTTTCTTTTTTATAATTAGTTTTTTCTTTTAACATTTGTATACATCTTTGTTTAGAACTTTCATATATTCTTTCTTCATCATTAAGTGCCTCTATAAAGTCATCAACTGTAACTTCACAACTATTATTTAATGCTGCGATTGCATATGCTTCTTTGACAATATCAAGTACTAATCTTGGGTTATTAACTTTATCATTAAATGTTCTATATCTACTACTAGTAGCATCTAATAAAAAATTGATAACGTTATATCTTTCTTCTTCACTCATTAATACTTTTGAATAACTTATTTTATTATATACATTTATTAAGTCATCTATTATCTCATAAATAATATCACGATTAGGTTCATCTAATTTTATTCTTTTAAGCCTTGATTTAAAAGCAGTGTTACTTTCAATATTTTCTTGATACTCATTATCAGTAGTAGCACCAATAATTCTTACTTTCCCATAATCTAAATAAGGTTTTAATATTTCAGCAACTGTAACTTTATTTCCTTCACTTCTACCAGCACCAATAGCTTGGTGTATTTCATCCATAAAAAGAATAATATTTTTATCAAAGCTTGCTTCATCTAATATACCCTTTAATCTTTCTTCAAGCATTCCAACGTATTTACACCCTGAGACTATAGAAGGTGCATCTATGCTTATTATTTCTATATCTTTAAGTGCTTCTGGTACGAGATTATTTTGAATTCTATATGCAAGGCCTTTAACAACTGCAGTTTTACCAGTACCAGCAGGACCAGTTATGATAATAGATTTATCTTTTTCTGGATATAAAAGTATTCTTTCAATCTTTCTAATAATATCATCTCTTCCAATAGAAGGATCTTTTAAATAATGCATTTTAGTTAAATTTTCACCATAGCGTTCTAGATAATTTTCTTCTTTTTGCATTTGTTTTTCCTCTTTACTTTTGTTTTTTTCTTTTTGTGGTTTAACATTATATATTTTAGATAAAATATCAGCTATTTCTTTTTTAGTATTTGAACTTGGGATTTCGTTAACAATATTCATTAGGTATTTAACAAACTCAGAAGCCATTAAATTATCTTCTTGCTTACTTTTTCCAAATAATATTTCTTTATTTATCGAAAATTCTATGTTGTTATTGCAAATAAATTTTATTTTATCATTAATTTCATTAAATAATAGTGCCTTTAATAGATTAACACCTGTATAGGTTTTATCATTAATTTCAATTCTTTTTACTTTTAAATATTTAGGTATCTTAATATTATTAATAGTTATTTGTCTTTTAAAATGAATAAAACATTTATCTTTGCTTTGAATTATATTTAAATTATCATATTCATATTCAATATTATTTATAGTGTCTAATAGTTCTACACATATATCATAATTAAATAAATAATACTCTTTAGCGTCATAATTTAATTTATCTATTAATTTTGGCATTATAACTTCATCAAAATAGTCATCTATTTTATATAATTTCTTTAATATTAATTTTACATAATTACTTATAGATGGAGATGAAATAAGAAGATTAATAAATTGAAATACTTTAGTATCATCATTGTTAATATCATAGTCAAAAGTTTCATCTTCAATAGAAGTATTATTAAGTTCTAAATCATATATTTCTTTTTCATTTTCTAATACCTCATCTAATATTTCATCTAGATTATATTCTTTAAATGAAGTTGTTTCTTTTATGTCTTTTTTAATGTTAAAATCTTTAAGACTTTTATTTATTTGCTTTAATGCATTTGATATTGTAATTCCTTCTTTGTTTAATAATTTTTTATAATCACTATCCATATGCAGTAAACTAAAGAATATAGCAAGGCCAAGAACAGGGTATTTTTTTTCTAAAAGATAAGTTTTCTTAGTATTATTTTTTTCATTAATAGTTATCTTACAGTTATTATCATTTATAAAATCTATGTAGTTAAATACTAATGTTAAGAAACTTTGTGTTTCATAGTTTAATGACTTAAATGTATTTATATTATCGTTCATAATTAGTCACCTCTTATTAGTTAATTATATTAGCAAAAACATAAAATTAAGTCAATCATTAAAGAATTACTTGTATCATATAATTTAATGTGTTATAATACGTGTGACAGCAAAGAGTGGGCAAAACCCACTCTTTAAATTTTAATTATAAAGGAGGAATAATGGAAGAAAAGATTATTACTGCGATTAAAGAACCTTTAGAAGAGGAAAATATCTCTCTTGTAGGTGTTCATTTCGGAGAGGAAGATGGAGAAAAAACATTATTTGTGACTATCGACAGTGAAAATGGCGTAGATATGGATTTATGTGTTAAAGCAACTAAAATAGTTGATCCAATTATCGATAGTTTAAATCTTGAAATAGAAAATTATGTACTTGATGTAGGAAGCAAAGGAGTGGATTATGAAGAAGAAAGTAACTAAAGAAGAACAAACACAAATGAATGCTAAAGAGTTTAAAAAAGCTTTAGAATATATTGTAAAAGAAAAGGGTATAGATGAAGATGTTGTCATTGAAGCAATGCAAACGGCTTTATCAACAGCCTTTAGAAAAAACGAAAAAGCAGATTATACTAGTAGAGTATTAATAGATAAAAATACTGGAGAAATTAAAGTATTTAAAGTAACAACTATAGTAGATGATTATAATGATGAGGATGATGATATTGATCCTGAAACTGGAGAAGTAAAAGTTGCTCATGATTATTTAAATGAAATGACTATTAGCGAAGCTAAAGAAATAAACAAAGACTATCAAATAGGAGATGAAATATTAGAAGAAGTAACTCCTAAAGATTTTGGTAGAGTAGCAATATCTGTTGCTAAACAAGTGGTATTACAAAAAATAAGAGAAGCAGAACGTGAAAAAGTAATGAGTGAGTTTGAAGATAAGGAAGATGAATTAATGATAGGTTTTTTAGCTATGGAAGATGCTAGAAACTATTATGTAGATTTAGGAAAAGCAAGAGGAATTCTTCCTAAGACTGAACTTATACCAGGAGAAAAATTAACTATGGGAGATTCTATTAAAGTATATATTACTAAAATAGAAAGTACTCCAAAAGGACCACTTATTTTAACATCAAGAAAGAACTATGGTTTTGTTAAAAGATTATTTGAACATGAAATACCAGAGTTTAGTGATGGTACTTTAGAACTAAGAGGAGTAGCAAGAGAAGCAGGTGTTAGAAGTAAAGTGGCAGTTGCAAGTACTAATCCAAAAGTAGATCCAATTGGAAGCTGTATTGGTGAAAAAGGAAGAAGAATTGCTAATATAATAAATGAACTTGGTGGTGAAAAAGTAGACTTAATTGCATATAGTGATGATATGGAAGTATTTATAGCTAATGCACTAAGTCCTGCTAAAAACCTTAATGTAAGTATAACTGATGAAAAGAAAAAAGAAGCATTAGTTATAGCTGATGATGAAAATTTAAGTTTAGCTATTGGCAAAAAAGGTATTAATATTAAACTTGCATCAAAACTTACAAAATATACAATTAATATTAAAACATTAGAGGATATTAATAAACAAATAAATGCATAAGGAGGGTAAGGCATGAAAATGAGAAAAATCCCTATGAGAACTTGTGTAGTGACAAGAGAAAAATGTGAAAAAAAAGACTTGCTAAGGGTAGTAAGAGATAATAATGGAAATGTGTTTGTTGATGATACAAATAAGGCAAATGGAAGAGGAGCTTATTTAAAAAAAGATAAGGATGTTATTTTAAAGGCAAAAGATTCTAAAGTATTAGAACGACATTTAGAAGTAAAAATTCCAGAGTCTATTTATGATGAATTAATTTCTAAAATATAAAAAAAGAAAAGGAGGAAACATATGAGTATAAAAGATTATGCTTTAGAACTTGGAGTTAGTAGTGAAGTTATACTAAAAAAATTAAAAGAATTAGGTCATAAATATAATAATGAAAATGATTATTTAGATGATGAAGATATTATTATATTAGATAATGAATTGGGTGACTTAAGTAATAATAATTTAACTGAGGAATTAGCTGATAAGTTTGAAATGGAAGATAGAGCAGAAGAGGCTGCTTTAGCTTATAATATAAAACTTGATAATCAAGTTAAAGTGAAAGAGAAAATCAAAAAGAAAGAATCTTCAAATAAAAATCAAAGTCAAGAAGATTTAAATAAAAAGAAAAAAAATATATATAAAAATAAGACTAAACTTCAAAGTAATAAAGAAGAAACTGCATCAAATGTAGTTATATATAAAGAAGGAATGAGTGTTTCTGATTTAGCAGATGAACTTGGTATCTCTGCTAGTGAAATAGTAAAAAAACTTATTGGAATGGGACTTATGATTTCATCAAGTCAAGCTATTTCATTTGATGATGCATCAGTAGTAGTTCTTGAATATAATAAAGAATTAGTAAAAGAAGAAACAACTGATATATCTAATTTTGAGGAATATGTTGTTACTGATAAAGAAGAAGATTTAGAGCCAAGACCAGCAGTAGTTACAATAATGGGACATGTTGATCATGGTAAGACTACACTTCTTGATTATATAAGAAATTCACATGTAGCATCAAGTGAAGCAGGAGGAATTACTCAAGCAATTGGTGCATATCAAGTAGAAAAAGATGGAAAAAAGATTACTTTTATTGATACTCCAGGACATGCTGCGTTTACTGAAATGAGAGCAAGAGGTGCTGCTGTTACAGATATAGTAATTATCATAGTTGCTGCTGATGATGGTGTTATGCCTCAAACTAAAGAAGCTGTTGATCACGCTAAAGCAGCAGGTGTTCCAATAATAGTGGCAGTTAATAAAATAGATAAACCAAACATTAATATAGAAAAAATAATGAGTGAAATGAGTGAATTAGGTCTTACTCCAGAATCTTGGGGAGGAGATACAATATTTGTAAATATTAGTGCTCATACAGGACAAGGAGTAGACGAACTACTTGATAATATTAATTTACTTTCAGAAGTGTTAGATTTAAAAGCAAATCCTCATAGATATGCTATGGGTTCTGTAATAGAAGCAAGACTTGATAAATCTAAAGGCCCAGTAGTGACATTATTAATACAAAATGGTACTTTAAGATTAGGTGACCCTATAGTAGTTGGATCATTTTCTGGAAAGGTTAGGACTTTAAGAGATGATACTGGTAATGAAATAGTATCAGCAGAGCCATCTAAACCAGTTGAAGTAACAGGTATAGAAGATGTGCCAGTAGCAGGAGATAAATTCATGGCATTTGAAAGTGAAAAAGAAGCTAAAAGTGTTGCTATGAAGAGAAAAGAAGCTGAAAGAGGAAAGAAATTTGCTCATAAAGCATTAAGCTTAGATGAAATATTTGAACAAATAAAAGAAGGTAGAAAAGAAATTAATATTGTTCTTAAAACCGATGTTAAAGGTAGTGAAGAAGCAGTTAAAAATGCACTTCTTAAAATAAATGTTGAAGGAGTTAAAATTAATGTTATAAGAAGCGGCGTTGGAACTATAACTGAAAGTGATGTAGTTTTAGCCAATGCAAGTAATGCTATCATAGTAGGATTTAATGTTTCCCCATCATCTGCTACTAAAGATACTGCTAAAAGCTATGGAGTAGATATTAGACTTTATAACATTATTTATAAATTAGTAGAAGAAATAGAATCAGCTATGAAAGGTATGTTAGATCCTGAATATGAAGAAGTAGTGATCGGAGAGGCTGAAGTACGTCAATTATTCCATTTCTCTAAAGTTGGTAATATAGCTGGATGTCATGTTACAAGTGGTATTGTTAAAGTTGGATGTCCATGTAGAGTTATAAGAGATGGAATAGTTGTAACAACATCAAAAGTATCTACTTTACAAAGAGAAAAAGATCAAGCACGTGAAGTTAAATCAGGTTATGATTGTGGTATGACTATTGAATCATTTCCAGATATTAAAGAAAAAGATATTATTGAAGTATTTGAAGTTAGGGAAGTGAAAAGAGTATGAGTAGTTTAAAAGGTGAAAGAGTTTCATCTGATATGCAAAGAGAACTATGTAATATATTACTTCTTGAAGCAAAAGATGAAGACTTTAAAAATGTAACAATAACAGATGTAGAAGTAACTAATGATCTAAGTTTTGCTAAAATATATTTTACTACTACTGATAATAGAGAAAAAGTAGAAAAAGATTTAAATAATGCAGCTGGTTTCTTTAGAAGTGAGCTATCACAAAGATTAGATATTAGACATACACCAGAATTAAGATTTATATTTGATGAATCTATCGAAAATGGTCAAAAAATAGAAAAAATAATAGAAGAACTTCATAAAGAGGAATAGGGTATTTACAAATACTCTATTTTTTGTTTTAATAAGAACCAGGTGGTTTTGATGAAACTAGAAATTTCTAGATATAAAGTTAGAGAAAATAAAGAGTTTTCTAAAAATATATATGAGCAAGAAAGAGTTCTTTATAAAATTTGTAGTGATTATGAAAGTTATGAAGTACAAGAAATTTTAACATATATATATTCCATGCCTAAAATAGATGGAGTACTTGGAATAAATGATTTACTCTCTGAAAATGGAATAGTTTATGGATATACTATGCCTAAACTTGATTACTCAGTTTCATTACAAGATATTATTGAAAATAATTTTACACCTGAAGCTAAATGTTATTTGATAAATGAAATAACTAATATTATAAAAAAACTACATAAATATATGATGATTGGTGATGTTAGATTAAGTAATATATTAATATATGATCATAAACCAATATTTATAGATTTAGAAAATGGTCAAAAGATAAATGAAAATAAATCCTTATTAACATATTATAATATAACAAATAAAAAATATACAATAATGGATGATATATTTAAATTGTTTATAGTTATTATGTCTATTTTATTTAATAAAAATTTTGAATATTTATTTGTTACAAATAAAAGAGTTTATTTTGATGAAATAATTGATAATATTGATTCAATAGAATTAAAAACGTATTATGAATATTTAAAAAGTTCATTAAATGAAGAGTCTTCTTATCCAATATATTTTACTGATATATTTAGTGATTTTACTCCCGATGTGGTAAAAGATCTTACTGAAAAAGAATTAAAATTAAAGATGTAAATTAAGAGGTATGTTATATACTTCTTTTTAATTTTAGTTTATACTATTATTATAGGTGAATAATATGAAGAATAGTTTTGAAGATAAATTAAATAAATTAAGAGAACTACATGATAAAAATTCAATGATAATAGAAGATGAAGTTGATTATATTATTTCTAAGTATGGCACAGAAAGAAAAATTGATTTTAAGAAACTTAAGACATATATATTAATTATATTTATTATATTATGTGTGCTCCTTGGACTTGTTAATGTTTTTAATAGTAATATTGATATGGATATATTACTATATTATTTTGGAATACCATTCTTTTTAGCAGGACTGTTTATTGGACTTAGCGTTAAGTCTTTTGGATTAATATTCCTTTTTACCCATGGTGGTGCTGGGCTTGGACTAATGCTAATACCCATTATTAAAAATCTTGAACTTAAGGTGTATTTAACAGATAATCCAACTTTCTTATTAATATATTTGAGAATAATAATTATTGCTATAATACTTGCTATTATTTTAACTGTTTTATATAACCTAAATGATAGACTAAAAGATAATATAAAAATATATTCATTAATATTTATATTATATTTATTAGCAATAACTATGGTAGTAATATTACCAAAATTATTACCATATTTGTTATAACATTTGACAACTTAGATAATGTGTTGTATACTCATACATGTAAAAACGAAGAACAAGAGGAGTAAAATATTGTAACTTATAGGGAAGAAAAATCATAGACTGAAAGTTTTTCTAAGTGATTAATATTTAAAGGTAGCTTGGGAGTTGTATAGTTGAAATAGTAGTAAATTATATTGTTAGTTGCATTAAGACTAAAGAGGTAATAGAAATATTATAAATTAAGGTGGTACCACGATAATTCGTCCTTTAAAAGGTACCTTTTTTTATGGAGGAAAAAGTATGAAAAATGAAATGAATGCTAATTTTGATATTTTTGATAAATATTTTATGGGATTTGATATTGAAGATAAAATGATTCAATTTAAATATAATCATAGTTATCGAGTCTTACATCAAAGTGATGAGATATCTTTTACATTAAATTTAGATGAAGATGACAATTACTTAGCCTGTTTGATTGGACTTCTTCATGATATAGGAAGATTTTCACAATGGACAAAGAATAAATCATTTAATGATGAATTATTAGATCATGCACAACTTGGATGTGCAATATTATTTTCAGAAGGCAAGATAAAAGATTATGATGTACAAGAAAGTGATTATGAAATAATTAAGAAAGCAATACTTAATCATAATAAATTTAAAATTGATGATGATTTAACTATCAGAGAAAAACTACATTCCAAAATAATAAGAGATGCTGATAAGATAGATATATTATATAGTTATTCTGAAAATATATTAAAATTAGAAACTGATAATTCTACTATTAGTGATGAGGTACATAATGAATTTTTTAAACATGAAATAATTGATATTAGAAAATGTAAAACTTTAAATGAAAAAGCAGTAGCATTTTTCGCATCAATTTATGATTTAAATTATGACTATAGTAAAGGATTTATAATGGATAAAAATTATTTAGCAAAGATATTTGACTGTCTTGATAATAAAGAAATAATTAAACCTTATTATGATGAAGTAATAAAGTATTTAGAAGGAAGTGTTAAAAATGATAGATAAAAAATATGATCATAAACAAGTAGAAAAAGATAAATATGAAACATGGTTAAAAAAGCAAGCTTTTACTAGCGGAGATAAAAGCAAAGAGCCATTTTGTATAGTTATACCACCACCAAATGTAACAGGTAACTTACATATAGGGCATGCATATGACTGTTCATTACAAGATATAATAATAAGATATAAAAAGATGCAAGGCTTTGATACATTATGGTTACCAGGTATGGATCATGCTGCTATCGCAACGGAAGCAAAAGTAGTTGCTAAACTTAAAAGTGAAGGAATTAATAAATATGAATTAGGCCGTGAAAAGTTCTTAGAAGAATGTCATAAATGGAGTAATGATCATAGAGGTAATATAAGAAGACAATGGGGTAAACTTGGATTTGCACTTGATTATTCAAAAGAAAGATTTACTCTTGATGAGGGACTTAATAAAGCTGTTAGAAAAGTATTTGTTGATTATTATAACAAAGGAATTATTTATAGAGGACAAAGAATTATTAACTGGGATCCAGTTGCTAAAACTGCTCTTTCAAATGAAGAAGTTATTTATAAGGATGATAAAGGTGCATTTTATCATATTAAATATTTTATTGAAAATACAGATGAATATTTAGATGTTGCAACTACTAGACCAGAAACATTATTTGGTGATACTGCTGTTGCTGTTAATCCTAATGATGAAAGATATAAACATTTAATAGGTAAAAATGTTATATTACCGGTTGTTAATAAATTAATTCCAATTATTGGTGATGAGCATGCTGATATGGAGTTTGGAACTGGTTGTGTTAAAATTACACCTGCTCATGATCCTAATGACTTTGAAGTAGGGCAAAGACATAATCTAGAAAGAATACTAGTTATGAATGAAGATGCTACTATGAATGAAAATGCACTTAAATATGAAGGTATGACACGTGAAAAATGTAGAGAAGAACTACTTAAAGATTTAGAACGTGATAATTTACTTATTAGTATAGAACCAATGGTTCACTCAGTAGGTCATAGTGAAAGAACAGATGCAGTTGTTGAACCTTACTTATCTAAACAATGGTTTGTTAAAATGGATAAACTTGCTAAAATGTTAATAGATAATCAAAATACAGATGATAAAGTCAATTTTATACCAAATAGATATGAAAAAATACTAATGAAAGGATGGATGGAAGACTGCCATGATTGGTGTATATCAAGACAATTATGGTGGGGACATAGAATTCCAGTTTGGTATAGAAATGAAGAAGTTTACTGTGGAATGGAAGCACCAGAAGGTGAAGGATGGGTACAAGATAATGATGTATTAGATACGTGGTTTAGTAGTGCGTTGTGGCCATTTAGTACTCTTGGTTGGCCTGATGAAACAGAAGACTTTAAAAGATATTTCCCAACAAATACAATAGTACTCGGATTTGATATAATATTCTTCTGGGGTGCTAGAATGATGTTTCAATCACTTAATATACACGGTAAATCACCATATAAAGACTGTATAATTCATGGGCTTATAAGAGATAATCAAGGAAGAAAAATGAGTAAATCTCTTGGTAATGGTATAGACCCACTTGATATGATTGAACAGTATGGCGCAGATGCATTAAGATTTTATTTAACAACTAGCTCAACTTTAGGAATGGACTTAAACTTTAGTACAGAAAAGCTATCATCAACATGGAATTTTATTAATAAACTATGGAATGCTAGTAGATTTGTACTTATGAAATTAGAAGACTTTAAAGAAGAAGAATATAAATTAGAAAACTTAAATGATTCAGATAAATGGGTACTTACTAAATTAAATGAAACTATAAAAATAGTAACTAAATCAATGGAAAAGTATGACTTTAATATCGCAGGTAGTGAACTTTATTCATTTATATGGGATATATTCTGTGATAAATATATAGAAATATCTAAGTTTAGTGATAGTACTTCAACTAAATCAACTCTATATTATACACTTCTATCTATAATTAAAATGATGCATCCATTTATGCCATTTGTAACTGAAGAGTTATATTCATCATTGCCAATTAAGAATAAAGAATTATTAATATTTGAAAGTTATCCAACTGTAAATAAAAAGTTAATATTTAAAGATGAAACTAAGAAAATAGATGAACTATTAGAATTTGTAACACTATTTAGAAATAAAAAATTAGAAAATAAAATATCAAATGATTTTGAAGTAATTGATTATAATAATAATGATTTATTAAATAGTATGTTAAAACTAAATGATAAAATAGTAGAAAATAGTAAGTTTAATGATAAATTAACAGTTGAACTTTATAACTATAAACTAGATATTTATTTTGATAACTCTAAAAACAGTAAAGAAGAGGAAGAAAAGAAAAAACAAGAAATTGAATCATTAGAAAAATCTATTCAAAGAAGAAAAGCATTACTTTCAAATGAAAATTATTGTAACAAAGCACCTAAGAATATAGTTGATAAAGAACGTGAGGATTTACAAAAAGAAATGGATAGATTAGAAATACTTAAGAAAAACTAATTGTTTTTCTTTTTTATATAATGATTTACTTAAATCAATGTAAATATTACAAAAAATGATAATATTTATTATTTTAATGTGATATTATTATAGTGGTGAATAATATGAAAAAGAAAATAGTTTTATTGTTAGGTTTATTAATAGCTTTTATACCATTTCTAAAAGCTGATACTAATACATGTCATGCTGAACTTGAAAGTAATCAAACCTTTAATGTAGGGCAGACAGTTACATATAATTTAGGTACAACTGGTACTGATCAAAATACATTATATGGAATACATTATGAAATAGAATATGATCCAAATGTATTAGATCCTGAAATTAATAGTGGAGTTAAGTCTTACTATAATTGGGAAAATATAAGAAAAGAAATAGTTAGTAATGATAACTCAAAATACAATACTATTATCTTAGATATATCAACTAAGAATAAAAATAAATATATTACTAGTAGTGATAATAAAGGTTCTTTTATTAAAGTAGCAAGTATTAGTTTTAAAGTAAAAAATACTAATGAAACAAGTACAAAATTATCCTTAATGGCAAGTGGTGATAATGATAGCGGCTCATTTAAATATGTTATTTCAGATGCAGAGAATGCTTATTTGGAATGTAGTGGACAAGTAAATTCATTTATAAAGATTAAAAAGATAATAGAGCCTCGCTTATCAAGTATAACTATTAATGGAACTAAAATAGAAGATTTTGATGGTAAAAAGTATGAATATGAATACACTTCAACTGAAAAAATAGTGGATATTAGAGGTATAGGTGTTGGTGGTACTACTGTTACAAATGTTGGAAAAAAAGAATTGAAAAATGGTGATAATGAGTTTATTATTACTGTTTCTAATAGTGAAGGAGATTCTATTGATTATAAATTAATTGTTAAATATGACAGTGCTGATACAGATTGTGATATTAATACTTTAGAAGTAGAAGGATATGATATAAAATTTGATCCAAATGTATTAGAATACAAATTAAAAATAAAAGATGAATATTCATTAAAAATAAATATTGAACTAGTAAATACTGAATCAAAATATACTATTAAAGGAAATCAAAATCTACAAAATGGAAGTAATATAATTATAGAAGTTAGAAATGGTGCTAAAACAAAAAAATATACAATAACAATAGAGAAAGATATAGTAGCTGTTGTTAAAAAGAAAACAAGTCCTTTGTTAATAGTAGGCTTAGTAGTATTAGGATTAGGAATTATTGGTTTAATAGTATTCTTAATTATTAAAAATAAGAAAAAGAAAAATAAAGAAGAAGACTTAGAAAAAACAAAAGATTTAGATAATGTTTTAGATGATAGTGAAGAAGATGAAGATATTGATATAGATGAAGATGAAACAGAAGAAATAAATGAAGAATTAGATGAGACAGATGATGATTCATCACTAGAAGATGACTTTGATTTAAATGATAAATAGCAAAGAGAAATTCTTTGCTATTTGTTTACAATACTATAAATGTCAAGTGCTTGTGAATTGACTATTATTAATTAAAAATGATACAATTTTATTATGACAATAGAAGGAGTAAGGTTATATGAATAAAAAAGGATTTACATTAGTAGAATTATTAGCAGTAATAGCTATACTTGCAATACTAGTTATAATAGCATTACCAAACGTACTAAAGATGTTTAATGATTCAAAGAAGAATAGTTTCTTAACAGAAGCAAAAACAGTATATAGTGAAGTATCTAAAAAATACATATCTGAAAGTATGAAAGGAAATAAACTAACATATGTAAGTAGTGAAGATGACACTAAACTAGATATGACAGGTAAAAAACTACAATATTGTGTACTTTTAAATGCTGATGGATCAGTAAAAAGTATGAAAGTATCAAACGGTACTTGGATAGCAGAATTACCATCAGGTAAAAAGATAACTGACTTAAAAAGTAGTGACTTAAAAGATGGAAATTTAGATAATGAAGAGTGTGGCCCTAAAAAACCAAAGACTTTTGCAGAAGATGATTGGGATACAATAGCAAACGCTGTAAGGTCAGGGCAAACAAGCAATTATCATGTTGGAGATGAAAAAGAAGTAGACTTAGGTACATATGGAAAACATACAGTAAGAATATCTAATATGAGTACACCAGACGAATGTAATCAAGAAGGATTCTCACAAAGTGCATGTGGTTTTGTATTAGAATTTGTTGATATAATTACACAAAACAAAATGAATTCAACAATGACTAATA
Source organism: Clostridium sp. CAG:1000 (assembly GCA_000436975.1). GTDB lineage: Bacteria > Bacillota_I > Bacilli_A > RF39 > UBA660 > CAG-1000. The sequence continues at coordinate 988 of HG000343.1, read as the reverse complement.
AAGATGAAAGATGTACCATCAGGATATAAGTTTGAGTGTAATGGAAGTACATCACAAACACCACTGCCATCAAAATCATTTACAGAAGATTCATGGGATACAATAGCAAGTAATGTTAAAGCAGGAAATACAGATAAATATAAAGTAGGAGATACAAAAGAAGTAGACTTAGGTACATATGGAAAACATAAGGTAAGAATAGCTAATAAGAGTACACCAGATGAGTGTAAACAAGAAGGATTCTCACTGACTAATAAAGATGGATGGCCAAAAAGTCAAATGAAAACATTTATAGATAACGATATTTATAATTCATTACCAGATGAATTAAAGAGTGTAATTATTGATACAAAAACAGTATCAGGACATGGAAAAGAGGACGCTGATAACTTTACATCGACAGATAAACTATATTTACTAGCACCAAAAGAAATATATTCAGATTGGTCAAATCAATATGATTCAGCAAAAGATTCTACAAGACAATTAGACTATTATAATAGTAAAGGTGTGACTACAAGCAGTTATGATAGTGCAATAAAAGGAGTAAGTTCAACATATTTTAGTTTTTGGTGGTTACGCTGTGCCTATTCTGTGAATAGTTATGAATTCTACGCTGTCGGTGCTTCTGGTGGATCTTTCTATCTTGATGATCGTAATATAGGCGGCGTTTCTCCAGCGTTCCGAATTGGGTAATAAAATGAAGATAGATAGTTGGAAGATTTGAAAAAAACAATATTAAAAGAAAGATTAACTGATTAACTAAAAAAAGTTGAGAAGATAATAATGAGCGAGCTCCGAACGAAAGTGAGGACAAGCAAAATGAAGAACATAAAAAAGAGAATCCAGTTATGTCGATCGAGACATAACTGGACTAAATAAAAATTTTAAGAAAGGGTAAAAAGATTAATATAACTTTTTGAATAAAGACTACTATAACTTTATTAATAGAGAAAAATCTCTATTTTTTAATTTATTTTAAAAAGAT
>HG000342.1:120024-129744 GCA_000436975.1 Clostridium sp. CAG:1000 | reverse complement strand
CATTTGTAGAGTGTAATGGCAGAAGGGAGCTTAACTGCGAGACCTACAAGTCAAGCAGATGCGAAAGCAGGGCATAGTGATCTTGCGATCCCGAATGGAAGGGTCGTTGCTTAACGGATAAAAGTTACCCCGGGGATAACAGGCTGATCCCACCCAATAGTTCATATAGACGGTGGGGTTTGGCACCTCGATGTCGGCTCGTCGTATCCTGGAGGTGGATTCGCTTCCAAGGGTTGGGCTGTTCGCCCATTAAAGTGGCACGCGAGCTGGGTTCAGAACGTCGTGAGACAGTTCGGTCTCTATCCGTAGTGGGCGTTAGAAAATTGAGGAGAGCTTTTCCTAGTACGAGAGGACCGGAAAGGACGTACCGATGGTGTATCTGTTGTCACGCCAGTGGCACCGCAGAGTAGCTATGTACGGAAGGGATAATCGCTGAAGGCATCTAAGCGAGAAGCCCCCTCCAAGATGAGTTTTCTCTATCTTTAAGATATAAGATCCCTTGTAGACGACAAGGTTGATAGGTTAGATGTGTAAGCATAGTGATATGTTGAGCTGACTAATACTAATAGATCGATAATTTAATCATTTTATTAATTTGATATTTTAATCACATTATCTTGTTTTGAGAGAACAATTATGGTATAATACAGTTAATTGGTGACGATAGCAAAGTGGATACACCTCTTCCCATACCGAACAGAGAAGTTAAGCACTTTAACGGCGAAAATAGTATAAGCGAAGATAGCAAGTTGCCAATTTTTTTTTGTATAAAAAAAGTCTTTATTAACTAAAAGGCTTTTTTTATTTTTTTTATTACTATTTTTTTTAAATGTGTTTTGTTATAATTATTAAGGAGGATGGATAATATGGCTAAGAGAAGAAAATTGAAAAAAAATGTAAAAAGAGTGATGCTATTATTTTTTTTATTAGTTGTTGTATTATTTTATTTGAATTTTAAAAAACATAGTAAGGATTCGAGTGAACATGATGTTATATCGTTGTCTTATTCTGTTGTTGATAATGCTGAGTCTGATAGCAACGTTGTTAATAAAATGTTTGCAAAAGGTATGAGTTCAGATTCTTTTAATCATGTTTTGAAATATCAAGCTGATAAGGTTACTTCTAAACAGGAATATAAGAAAATTAATTACAATTTTAATAAGAAATTATGCTATAAAGATGTTGAATATTATTTAAATAAAATTAATAATAGTGATATTGCTGATTTATATGTTATAGGGTCTTCTGCAGACAATAGGAATATATATGGTTTGGAGATTGGAAATGGTTCAAAAGTGATTTTTCTTGACGCTAACATTCATGCTGCTGAAACGGCAAATACACATATTTTAATTCAATTTATGAGTGAAGTTGTAAATATGTATGAATCAGGTAATACTAACGTTAAAAATGCTTTAAATGACTTTAAATTAGTTGTTATGCCATGTATGAATCCAGATGGTTATGAAATATTTACAAATGGTATTGAAAGTATTTCTAATAAAGAATTATGGGTATATAAAAATAAAAATAAAATCAATTTTAAAAATTTAAAATCTAATGCTAATGGAGTAGATATTAATAGAAACTTTCCGACTCAAAATGCTGGTTTATATTATAAATCAAAAGGATTATTATATAATGTTTCACTAGAAAAGAATACAGGCAGTAAATCTTACTTTGGTGGTTATAGTTTAGGTAGTGAACCTGAAACTAAAGCTGCTATGTATTTTATGCTGAAACATTATAGAAGCGTTGTTTCTTATATTAATTTACATAGTCAGGGAAGAGTTATTTATTCTGGCAAACCAAACTTATCAAATGAATTTAATAATTTGTCTAGAAAGTTTGCATCTAAAATATCCAATATCAACAAATATATAGTTTATGGTATTCAAAGTGAAGAAGTTGGTGAGGGAAATGATGGTTCAGCCACTGATTTTATGTCTGAAATAGCTCATGAGATGCCATTTAGTTCAAAAACAGGTAGGTTATCTTCTAATAAATATATTGATCCAAAAGTTGACTATATAGTAAAATATCCAGTAATTACACTAGAAACAATAAAAACGTATACAAGAAATACTGAGATTTTTAAAGATGAATATTATAATTATGGATTAAGAAAAGTATTGTTCAGTTTAATAGGCTTATAGAGTCTCAAAAGTATTTATAAAAAAATATGATTATCTATTGAAATTATAGGTATATTTTGATATAATACTTTTGCTTATGGCGGAATTGGTGAAGTGGTTAACACGGCGGATTGTGGTCCCGTTATGCATGGGTTCGATTCCCATATTCCGCCCCATAAGAAGAAATAAAATACACAGTGTTATCTGTGTGTTTTTTTGTGCTTAATTTTAATATTAATATAATGAAGAAGTAATATAAAAAGATAAATTATATATGATTTGGTTACTATTTAAATTATTTTATATTTAATTTTAATGGATTATCATCATTGCTTATTTCTTTTTCTACCTCATTTGTAAATTCCGGATATTCGAATAATAACTTGTTTATTGCACCATTAATACCTTTTTTTTCATAATTAATATATATTTTAATTAAATCAGAATTATCGATAGGTATATAATTAGGTCTATTAGGATAGAAATATAAACGCAAATTTCCTTGCTTTGCCTGTTCTTTTAATGAATCTAAAATATTATCACATTTTATTATTGATATTGGTCTGATAAATTCTTCTGTGGATATTACCTCTGGTTTCCACAAAAAAGTTTGGTGTGAAAATGTTTCACTAGGAAGTAAATAAATATATCCGGTTTTATTATATGCCTTTTGCAGTATTCCTTCTTTTCTTTCAACTAGAATTGGTATTCCGTTTTCTATTGCTTTTAAAGTCTGTAAATCATTTGTTTTTCCCATAAACATCATAGCAACAGTCATATTTTCACTTGCATAAATACATTTAATGTTGTGTGATGAAATATTAGATTTAATTACATCTAAGCCATTTGTTGAACTTCCATGATACACAATGTTTTTAATATTATCACCTCATAATTTTAATATAGTATAGCATAAGTATTAACATATATAAATAAAAAATTAAATATTAATAACAATTATGAAAAAAACATGATAGAATATTATAAATATATTTATTTGCAACTGATAATTGACAAAAAACAACTGGAAATTGGTAGTTTGCAACTGGTTTTAAAAGATATAATTATGACATGTAAGGAGGAATTATGAACTTAGCTGAAAATTTGAAAAAAATAAGAAAGGAAAATAATCTATCTCAAGAGAAACTTGCCGAAAAATTAAGTGTTTCAAGACAATCAGTTTCTAAATGGGAGTCTGGGCAAGCTTATCCTGAAATGGATAAAGTATTGCAATTATGTAAATTATTTAATATTTCTGTGGATGATTTGTTAAACCAGGATGTTAGTGAATTAAATAATAATAAAGCTGTAAAAACAAATATAAATAAGTTTAGTGAAGACTTTTTAAATTGTATTACTAAAGTTGTGGGCTTGTTTAGTAACTTAACATTTAAGGAAAAGATTAAATGCATTTTTGAACAAGTGTTATTAATACTTATGTTTTATCTTACATCAGAAATTATCTTGTCACTATTTCAACCATTGGTAACACATATATTTTCTTTTTTACCAGAAAATGCCTATATTTTTGTTTTTAATATAATAAAAGATATTGCAACTATATGTTTATGTATATTATTTATTGGAGTGATGTGTCATATATTTAAAGTAAGATATTTAAATTATTATGTAATAGAAAATTTTTTAGATGATGATAATAAAAAAGAAACTAATGTAGATAATGTAATCAATGATAGTTTTAAAGTAATTAAGAGGCAGAAAATAATAATTAGAGATCCTAAACATACTATGTATAATTTTATTTCTTCAATATTAAAATGCGTTATTTTTTTAATGAAACTAATTATGATTTTAGTAGGATTATTTGTATGTATATCTTTTGTGTTTTTCGTTTCATGTTTAGTAGTATCATTTGCAATTATTAAAACTGGTTTATTATTTATTGGTCTACTATTATTATTGATAGGGATTGATATATTATTAGGTCAAATAATAATAGCAATATTTAATTTTGTTACTAACAGAAAGAATGTTGTTAAAAGAATATGCATTGTATTTATATCTTCTTTAATTTTAATTGGTATTGGGATAGGTTTTATTACGTTGTCTTTACCAAAGTTTAATTATTATAATATTGACAATGATAAATATATAAAAACTTCTCAGGAATTCAGTATCGATAAAAATACAGTATTTACTGATTCATGTGAATGGTCTTATAATTATGGGACAGTAAATTATATAGAAGATGAAAGAAAAAATATTTTAATAGAAGTTAGTCATAACAAACACCAAAAAATAGAAATTGAAAAGTATAATAATTATATTTATATAAACAATACTGGAATGCAAAATATAGATTTTAAAGTCATAAGAGATTTTATAAATGAGATTAATAATTATAAAATAATAAACTTTGATAGTTATAATAAATACAAAGTAAACATATATGGCAATAAAGAAAATCTAGAGTTAATGAAGAATCGTGCAAATAATTATTGTAATGGTTTGGATAAGTAAAAATAAAGACAGACAAAAGTTTGTCTTTTTTAATTTTTTTATTTATTTTTCACAAATTGTTAACATTTCAATTTTACAATTATATTGAGGTGTTAGAATGAAGAAGGAAAATAATATAAAGGAAGCAAAAGTTATTGAGCAAAGTGATAATGAAAAAGAAAAAGCAAGCATTAATAAAAAGAATTATAAATATATGATAAGCAATAAGCTAAAGAATATCATTATTACTATTTTGTTAACATTTACTTGTTGTTTATTAATATTTGGGATTTTTTATGAAGTTTATTTGAAAGATTTAATAGTAGAAAAGACAAAAATACAAAAAGATGTTACTGTAACTGATAGTGGTATTGCTGATGCGGTAGATAAAGTATATGATTCAGTGGTTGTTATTGAAAACTATATAAATGATAGAGTGGGATCATCTGGGACAGGTTTTGTATTTAAAATGGATGATAAATATGGATATATATTAACAAACTATCATGTTGTTGATAATTCTAAAAAAATAGTTGTGACATTTACGAATAATAAAAAAATTGAAGCATCATTAGTAGGATTTGATGAATATTCTGACATAGCGGTTTTAAAAGTTGATAAATCTGATGTAATTAGTGTCGCTAAGATTGGAAATGTTGATAGTTTGAGAGTTGGTGATACTACTTTTACAGTTGGAGCACCACTTGATTCTAGTGTATACTCTTGGACTGTTACAAGAGGAATATTATCAGGAAAAAATAGATTGGTTGAAGTAACAATCGATAATACTAATTCTGTAATGGAGGTATTACAAACAGATGCTGCTATTAACTCTGGTAATAGTGGGGGACCATTATGTAATTCAAATGGTGAAGTAGTTGGGATTACCAATATGAAAATAGCAAGTTCAAGCATAGAAGGAATGGGATTTGCTATACCAGTAGACACTGCCATAAAAACTGCTAATGACTTTATAGAAGGTAAAACCGTTTCAAGACCATACTTAGGCGTTAGTGTATATGAAACCAATAGTAGTGTAATATATGTAGAATATGTTCAAAGAGGATCTGCTGCTGACAAGGCTGGAATTGAAAAGGGAGATAAGATATTAAAAATAGATAATGAAAGTATATCAAGCACTGCTCAATTTAGATATCAGTTATATAAATATAATGTAGGAGATAAAATCACATTAACTATAGAAAGAAACGAAAAAGAAAAAAAGTTAAATGTTACTTTAAGTAGCGCTAATGGAGGTAATTAAAAATAATTAAAATATTAACAAATAAAGTATAATAAATGTAGATTTTTTTAAGTTTTTGTGATAAAATTATGACAATTGGTTGAGAAGGAAAGAGAGAGATATCTTATTTGTAGAGAGTCAATGTTTGGTGAAAGTTGATATGAGGGTACTTGAAAATGGTTCTGGAATCAAATCGAGTTGTTTCGTTAAAAACTATAAAGAGCATGATAAATCATGAATTAAGGTGGTACCGCGGATACATTTCGTCCTTAGTTTATGATTTTTTTATTTAGGAGGAAAAATGGAAAAGAAAAAATTTTATATAACTACGCCAATTTATTATCCAAGTGCTGATTTTCATATTGGTCATTGTTATACAAGTACTGCTGCAGATGCTGTGGCTAGATATAAGAGACTAACGGGATATGATGTGTTTTTTCAAACAGGAACTGATGAACATGGCCAAAAAATTGAAAAGAAGGCTATAGAAGCAGGAGTAAGTCCTAAAGAATATGTAGATCCAATAATTGAAAATGGTAAAGATTTATGGAGTAAATTAAATATTTCATATGATTATTTTATAAGAACTACCGATGAAGACCATGTAAAAAGAGTTCAAAGAATATTTAAGAAGATGTATGATAATGGAGATATATATAAAGGTGAATACAAAGGGCTTTATTGTACACCATGTGAATCTTTTTGGACAGAGAGTCAGCTTGATGAAAACGGAATGTGTCCTGATTGCCATAGAGAAGTTCATGAAGTTAGTGAAGAAGCATATTTTTTTAGATTATCAAAATATCAAGATAGATTAGTGGAATTTTATGATAAAAATCCAAACTTTATATTGCCACTTTCAAGAAAAAATGAAATGCTTAATAATTTTATAAAACCTGGTCTTGAAGATTTATGTGTATCTAGAACATCTTTTACATGGGGAATTCCGGTTGATTTTGATCCGGGACACGTTGTTTATGTTTGGGTAGATGCATTAACTAATTATATTACTTCATTAGGTTATCCTGATGAAACTGAAAAATTCAAAAAATATTGGCCTGCTGATGTACATTTGGTTGGAAAAGAAATTGTTAGATTTCATACAATTATATGGCCATGCATGCTAATGAGTTTAAATTTACCTTTACCTCATCAAGTATTTGGGCATGGTTGGTTAATTATCAATGGTGGAAAAATATCTAAATCATTAGGAAATTATAAAGATCCAAGGGAATATATCAATGCTTATGGTGTAGATGCAGTTAGATATTTTTTACTTCGCGAAGTGCCATTTGGAAGTGATGGTAATTTTAGTGAAGAAGCGCTAATATCAAGAACAAATACTGATCTTGTAAATACTCTAGGAAATTTAGTGAATAGAACTTTAGCAATGAGTAAAAAATATTTTGATAGCATTGTTACAAATCCAAATATTTATGAATCTATTGATGATACAATAATCAATTATGCTAATAGTTTACCAGCACTAGTTGAAAATAAAATGAATTCTATGAAGTTGAATGAGGCTTTAGAAGATATATTTGAACTATTAAAAAGAAGTAATAAATATATTGATGAAACTACTCCGTGGATACTAGCTAAAGATGAAGTAAATAGTGATAGACTTAAAACGGTTCTTTATAATTTATTAGAAAGTATTAGAATTTCAGCTGTATTATTAAGTCCTTTTATTCCAAAAACCAGTGAAAGAATATTTAAAATGTTAAATACTAAAAATACAGACTATAACTCAATAAAGAACTTTGGAGGATTAGAAACAGGTATAAAGTTAAATGAGTCAGAAATATTATTTAATAGAATTGAAACTAATTAAATCTCGAAAGAGATTTTTTATGTTGAAAGATTTTAAATTGAAAAAAAATTCATTTAATGTTAAAATTATCTTATGATAGGAAGTAAAGGATAAAAATATATGGAAGAAAGTAAAGAAATTAAAAGAAAAAAAACTTTTAGATTAATAGTTAAAATATTTAATATTCTTTTGCTATCTATGATTAGTCTTTTTCTAATATGCTTAATGTTTTATGTTATAAGCAGTAAAATAGCTGAAAAGAAAGAAAAAACTCCTTTATTTGGTTTTTATACCATTATTAGTCCAAGTATGGAGCCTAATATTAATGTTTATGACGTGGTTTTAGTGAAAAAAACAAATATAAATAAGTTGAAAAAGGGAGATGTTATTACATTTTATTCAACGAATAATTATTTTGGAGATACGCCTATAACACATAGAATAGCGAACATTGATGATAGAACTTCTATCATAGTGAAAGGTGATCACAATGAGAAAGCAGATAATGAAAAAGTAATTCCTAAAAATATTATTGGCAAAGTAATCCTTGTTATACCTTCGTTAGGGAAATTACAGTTTTTCTTAGCATCAAAAAGTGGTTTTATTATTGCAATAATAATTCCAGCTATAGTTATTATTACATATGATGTTTATAAGATAATGAAAATGATAATGCTAAAAAATCAAATGTCAAAATTAAAAAATAAAAATGGAAATATATAATTATTAAATAATAAAAAAGCATTTTGATAAATTATTCAAAATACTTTTTATTTTCTTGTAATCTTTTGTTTTTTGGATTTTCTTTAATAGCAAGTTCTAAGAATTTCATACCTACATTTTTAAGATCTTGATAGAAAAAGCATAAGCTTAACACTTCATATATGTTTTCATTATTAGAAAATGTTTCATTGATATAAGATTTGGTATTTTTATTAATTTGTAAAGCCATAATACCATAATTAATAGCTTGACTATATTTTTTTAGATCATAGTATAGCATCATTAATTCACAATAGCTTTCTCTTAAATATGGTGCTTCTGTAATGGCTTTCTCATACCAGAAAATAGCTTCTTCAGTTCTACCTAAATTTCTATAACTTCTTGCTATGAACCTCATTGATGCTGCTCTTTCATCTTTCCAAGTTGCATTTTTAAGTTCTAAGTGTTTGAGCAATGTTTCTATACATTCATTCCATTTGCCATAAAACATATATTCTCTTCCAAGATAGTGCATATTTCTATCATCATATGGATCTTCTTTCACCGATAATTCTAGCAAAGGAAGATATGAACTTCTTGATTTATTTTGATCCGGGTAATGATTTATTATAAGTTCATCTACTAATAGTTCATTTTCTTCAACATTGTTTTTGATTGTTAGGACTTCGTGTACCGGATGTGTCCATTTATAAAATTTATTTTTATGTATTTTATTTGTGTAAAAACTAATAATTGGATTATTATTTTCATCAAGGCTCCAATTATATGTGTATTTTATTCTTGTTGTATCATCGGTCCAATTCGATAGTAGAACTTTTTTCCAGTTCGGAGCTAGGACTTCATCTAAATCTAAACATATGCATATGTCAGTATCATTTGGTATTAATTTTAGTGACTCATTTCTTGCCGTATCAAATCTCCATGGTGTGATTATTTTACTTTGTACATTTATTCCATGTGATTTTAGTTTTTCGATTGTATTATCAGTAGAACCAGTATCTAAAACGCAAATATAATCTGCATTTTTTATTGATTCATACCATCTATCTACGAATTTCTCTTCATTTCTACTTATTGCATATACACAAATTTTATATTTTTTTGATTGAGACATTATAATTCTATTGCCCTGCTCCGGTAGGTCCAGTAGGTCCGGTAGGTCCTGTTGCGCCCATTGGAATGGTAAGATTTAGTACAAAATTTGGGGCGGTTCCAGTTATAGAAGCACTTGCAGAACTTCCTGCAGCCCCAGTGGTTACGTCCCCTATTGTTAAAACAGGTGTGGCCCCAGTAGGTCCGGTAGGTCCTGTAGGCCCTGTTTCTCCAGCAGCTCCAGTAGGTCCAGT
>HG000342.1:0-119808 GCA_000436975.1 Clostridium sp. CAG:1000 | reverse complement strand
CTGTTTCTCCGCCACTCGGTCCGGTAGGTCCAGTAGGTCCGGTAGCACCGAAGCATGTATAAAATGGTGGAAATACTTTTTGTTTATTTCCGTTACAATTTCCCATTAAAATTCCCCCTTAATATATTATATTTTTGATTGTAGAAAAATAATCTATTAATATCATTCTTTTGTGATAAAAATTATTAATTCATACATAACTATAGAAATTATTATTAGCAGGAATATTCCAGTCATTACTAAATCCAAATTAAATATTTGTGAACCATACAATATTAAGTAGCCGATTCCTGCTTTTGATGTTAAAAACTCTCCCATTATTACACCTATTAAACACATTGAAATGTTTATCTTTAGTGTGTTTAATATAACTTTCTTGTTTTCTGGTATGACAACATTTAAAAGAGTAGTTAATTTTGAAGCATTAAATGTTTGAAATAGTTTTATCTTTAATTTATCAGTATTTTCAAAGCCATTATAAATTGTTTGAATACTTACTATTATTGAAATTAATACAGCCATTGTTATAATGCTTTTTGTATTTGCTCCGATCCATATTATTATGATTGGACCTAAAGCAACTTTTGGAAGTGAATTTAAAACGGTCAAATATGGGTCTAATATTTTTGATATGATTTTAAAATTATAAAGAATTATTGATATAAGTAAAGATAAAAATGTTGTTATAGTAAATGATATTAATGTTTCTTTTGTGGTTACCAAAATGTGGAACATTAGGTTGTTATTTGTGTAAAGATTTTTCAGAGTAATTATTATATTCTTTGGTGAACTTGTTATAAAAGTATTAATTAAATTTTTATTAGATAGATATTGCCATATTATAATAAAAATAACAAAGATTGCTATCTGATAAAATAATATTTTGATTTTATTGCGTTTTAATTTTTTTAGATATTTTTGCTGCTCTTTAGACATTATTCATCTATCTCCTTCCATATTTCTTCATAGTACTTAGAAAAGAGATGAGATTTTCTTTTTTCTATTGGACCTGCCTCAGTATTCAGTGATATATTTAAAATCTTTTTGATTTTGGCTGGCCTTTTTGAAAGTATAATTATTTTTGTACACATTGAGATAGCTTCTGAGATGTCATGTGTCACAATCAACACTGTTTTTTCTTCTTGTTTTATTATGTTATAAACATCTTCACTTACTTTTAATCTGGTTTGATAATCCAACGCAGAAAAGGGTTCGTCTAAAAGTAGTATATCAGGATTTAATGCTAGTGTTCTTATCAAAGCAACTCTTTGTTTCATTCCACCGGACAGTGAACTTGGATATTTATCTTTAAATTCATATAATCCGTATTTTTTTAATAAACTTATCGTATATTTTTTTGTTTTTTTTGTTAATTTTTTTGATATTTTAAGTCCTAATAGTGCATTATCTAATACGGTTAACCAAGAAAACAATACGGGTTCTTGAAACATATAACCCACTGAAATGTTATCTTTAAATGTTAATGTTCCTTTATAGTCTTTATCTAATAATGAAATAATATTTAAGATAGAACTTTTTCCGCATCCAGAGGGTCCTACTATGCCTATGAAATCATTTTTATTTATTTCAAAGGATATATTATCAACAGCCATTGTCTCACCGTTTTTAGAATAGTATGTTTTTGATAAGCCATTAACTGTTAACAGATTATTCATTAAATTCATTAGTAAATAATATTTCTGTATCTAATTTATTATTAATTGTTTTACCATATAACATTATATCTATTAATCTATCGTAGTCAGATTTTATTACTTTTGTACTGTCATACCATGAATCTATTTTTTTATATCTATCTATTAAATTTGTTAAGTCTTTTAATGAAGTGTCTGGAAACTGATTGAGTATTGCTTTTGCAATAGCACTAGAAGTATTTTCTTTAACGAAAATTATTCCTTTATTCAAAGCTTTATTAAATTTTCTGATTATGTCTTTGTTGTTATTTATATATTCTTCTTTGGCATAAAAAGCTGTGTATGGAACTGTACCTGTTATGTTGCCTAAAGATGATAGAACACATCCATATTGTTGTTTTTCTATACTTAATGCATTTGGTTCAAATAGGTTTACAAAATCCCCTTGCTTACTTATATATGCTCCAGTTAATGCTGAAAATTCTATTGATGTATTAATTGTTAAATCATTTTCATTTATATTTGATTCTTTTAAAGCGTATTTAAACATAAGCAAAGGCATTCCGCCATTTCTACCGGCCAAAGTAATTTTTCCCTTTAAATCAGTCATTTTAAATTTGTTTTTTAAATCGCATGGTCCGACTATAAATTGTCCATCCTTTTTTGTTAGGGATGCGAATGTTAGCAGTTTTTCTTTTGAGTTGTTATATATATATACTGTTGCTTCTGGGCCTGAAAATCCTATATTGGCGTCTCCTGATAATACTGAAGTTGCGACTTTATCTGCACCTGGTGTTAATAGTACTTCAATGTCTATTTTTTGTTCTTTGAAGTATCCGTTTTCTATGGCAACATACCAAGGAGCATAGAAAACTGAATGGGTAACTTCTGATACAACTACTTTTGAGTTATTGGTTTTATTTTTGTTTAAAAACAAAGATAATGTTATTAATATAATAAGCGTAGTTAATATTAAAATAATTTTTTTCATATATCCTCACTTTCTTTCATGTTATTATATTCACATATTTAATAAAAGTTACGATATAAAAATATTACTATTATCTAAAAAACATATTAATAATTAGTTAAAATGTTACTGTTATATGTATTATAATTAATTAAATTTAAAAAAAGGGTATTATAAATTCACTTTGTTCGTCCTTGCTTTTAATCTTTCTTTTCTTTCTTTTAAAACCTGTTTAAGCTCTATTTAATTATCTATTCTTATTGTCAATAATTTAGGAAAATGTCTCAAAAATTAAAAAACATAAACGGGAAAATATTCTCATTTTCATTTGTAATTATATAACTTATTCAATTGATGTCAATGACGAGCTCATAGATTCATGTTTCACATCATTGATATCAATTTTCTTAAGATATTTTTTGTATCTACTAAACGAAAAAACAAACTCAAGCATATTGGTATTGATTGTGACTTTTCTCAATTTGTTTTAGAAAAGAATTTAATTTCTATGGATGAGTCATTTGAGAAATATATTTTTTTCAGATATTTATTTTTAACATAGGTTCTTTTGGTTTCCTTTCTAGCCTCAGGAGAGAGAATGCTAGCTTTAGTTAATGTTCTATATATAAAGATAGGATACATTAATATTTTCATTTTTTTTAAAAACTCTTTAAAGTGATTGAAATTCTAGCCTTGGTATTTATTTTTATATAATAGTATAATATCTTCGGAGATTGACTTATCTAAAACATTAACAGGTTTTTTGATCGATTGCCATGTACAAATGCAGATTTGCCAGTCTCTTTATATTTAATAATAAGACGATCAATTTGTCTTCTAGATATACCGAGTTTCTTACTTTCTAGATTCTTGTTGCCATTATGGTCAACCAATTCTTTGATAACTTCATATTTTTCTTGTTCATTCATTCTTAATTCTGCCTTTCTTATCATGTCACCTTAGCGACATATTATATAATATTGAGACATTTTTGCAAGTTAACACTTAAGACATTATCATAAATTAATCATAGATAAATAACAATTGTCTAAAAAAATATTGAAATTTTTTTAATACTAATATATAATTAGTTTGTATAGTGTAGTAGAGGAGGTTATAATGAGGTGCATAGCGAATGTTTTTTTGAAACAAAAAGCTAAATGCATTCTTAGAAACGTAGAAATACTTATTAGTCATGAAGTTCAACCATTTCCTAGAAACATGGAGGATTTTGAAATTTGTATTGATAAATTTTATGAATACTTTATGTTTGGGAGAAGAGATATAACTACAGCATTAGAAGAATATACTGATATTTTTGAAAAATATAATGTAACTAGTATTGTACCTAAAAGAATGCTTTTACTTATTTTTGAAAATGTTGTTGATTATTTAGATTTAATTGACAATCCTGAATTATTTAATTGGTATTACCTAGTTGCTAAGCTAATATTATTAAATTTAATATTTGAAGAGTATTCTAATTCTATAACTGAAAAGAAATTTAGTTATGAAAAAATAATAGATACATTTAGTAAAAGATACAGTACATTGTTTGATGATAAAGTTAGATCTTTATTTGATAAAAATTATGCTAAGTTAATAAGAAATATTAACAAAAATAATAAAATGACTGAGAAGTGTTTACGCGATTTAAATAAAGGTCCATTAAAAGTTAAATATTGGTCAATGGGTAATTATAATGGCTATGATTATTATATTTCTAAGATTAATTTTGATAAGAAGACTTTTGATGGTATCGACTTAAAGCATGCTTTCGATGCTTTTCAGAAATATGATTATTCAATAGAATTTAAGTATATTGAAGTTGAAAATGTTTCTTTTGAAGTAATCAAGAATGTTTTTGGTAATAAACCTAACACATTATACTTTATAAAACTTCCTTATAATTTTTTTAGATTAAAGACTAGTGTTAATAAGCTTGTTAGTATGATAGAACCTAAAACAATTAAGAATTTCGTATTTTTGATAGCTTATGATGATTTAATTAATAAATCTTCTAAAATATCAGAATTTAAGAGTCTTGGATTTAGATTGGGTGTCTATAATATGAAAGAGGCTGAAACTAAATCTATTAAATTAAAAGGTGTGGTTGATTATATCTATTTAAGGCCTAGTGAAGTATCTAACTATGGTAGTTTAATAGAGTTTGCTAAATCTATTAATTTAACAATAATAGAAAATGAGCAAAATAGCTATAAAATTTACAAATAGGTGATGTATGAGTAGTAATACAGAGGTTAAATTAACTGCAGAAAAAGTATATAGAAAGAAAATGGTAAATAGAATAGTTAAAATGGGTGTTCTTATTCTACTATTATTGTTTTCTATATTATATTTGATTTTGTATGTTATTAATAGTAATGGATATTTTACAATTAAATTAGATAGAAACTTAAACAGTGAAAGGCATATTTTGATGTCTTCAGATTCTGAGTTTTCTGCTGAGACTGTTCAGATTAAGGCTAAAGGGCTGGAGTACATGAATAATATCACTAAAGCATGGATACCAATAAAGGAAGTTATATCAAAAGAGGGCGATAATAGTGCTGATGACTATATCGCATATACATTTTTTATTAAAAATGATGGCAAAGAGAATGTTAGTTATAAGACTAAAATTGTAATTGAATCAGTAATAAAAAATGTTGATGAGGCTGTTAGGGTAGCTGTCTATTTCAATGGAAAAGAGAGTGTTTACGCTAAAAAGGCTAAGGATGGTTCACCTGAACCTCAAACAATACCGTTTATTTCAAATCATTTAATTATGCAGCAAGATAGGAATGATATTAAACCTGGTGAAATCGATAGATATTCGATTGTTGTATGGCTTGAAGGAAATGATCCGGAATGTATTGATGATATAATTGGTGGCGAGATGAAGATGGCCATGGTTATAACAGAAAAAACAAAATAGTATTTAGGAAGGAATTGAAAATGAATAACGAAAACAATAATACTGCTGTACAAGAAGAAAAAGTAACAATAGCTGATCCTAATGTTAATGTTTCAAATGTGCAGACAGAAGTAAAAGAAGAAAAAAATGATAACAGAAAAAAAATTTTAACTGCATTTCTTATGTTAATAGTTACTGCTGTGTCCCTAACTACTGCATCATATGCATGGTTTACTGAGAACACAACTGTATCTGTTGAAGATATTGAAGTTACAGTAGATGCATCAAATGGTATACAAATTTCAACTGATGCTCAAAAATGGAAAGCAAATATCACAAATACTGATATTACAGCTGGATATACAGGTGCTACAAACCAATTGCCTAGTAAATTATCACCAGTATCTACTATTGGTGATGTTGAAACTACTACTGGTTTTATGAAAATGTATAAAGGTAATTTAGTTGCAGATACAACAATACCTAGTGGTTATAGATTAGAAGCCACTAGAAGTTTGGAAACAGCAGGTACTGATGGTGCTGCTGGTACAGAAGGTGACTTTGTTGCTTTTGACCTATTCGTATTGGCAACACAAGCTACATCAATTTATCTAACTGGTTCATCAGATGTTGTAACTAGTGGAACTGATAAAGGACTTAAAAATGCCGCCAGACTAGCATTCTTATACCAAGGTAGTACTACAGCAGGAAACTATACAACTGCTAGGACTTTAAAAGGAGCCTCATCACATAGTGCCGGTACTACATCAAATGTAATTTGGGAACCAAATTCAACAACTCATACTGATTATGGTATTGCACAAGCAGCCAACTATGGTAAGACTATAACTGATGGTCAAGCAGTTACTCCTTATCACGGCATTAAAACTGATATAACTGCTGAAAATAAAATTGATTATACAGCAACAACTGATACTTACTTTGCTGCAGTAACTCCAGATATATTAACAACAGTTGGAAATGGTGCTAATAGCACATTGCCATTCAATTTAGCTGTTGGTATTAATAAAATAAGAGTATATGCTTGGATAGAAGGACAAGATTACGATTGTGAAAATAATGCATCTGGAACAAAAGTTATCTTTAGATTCCAAATTGCTAAAGCAACAGCACAACCTGGTGCATAATTTAATGGAGGTATAAAATGAAAGGAAAAAAGATATTAAAAGTTGCTTTGAATGTAATAGTTTGGATTATTATTGTCTTAGCAGCCACAGTAACATTAATTACGTTGACTACTCGTGAAAAGGGCGTATCAAATATAATGGGATATGTTCCATTAAATATACAAACTGGATCAATGGAGCCTACGATTAAAACAGGTGATTTAATCGTAACTAAAAAATATGATGGCAATACAAAAATTAAAGAAGGTGAAGTAATTTCGTTCTTTGCGCGTGAGAATGATACTACTATAATCAAAACTCACCGTGTAAAAACAGTTTTAGATGTAAATGGTATGACTTCTTATGTAACAAGAGGTGATAACAACACTGCTGATGATGAACAACAAGTTGCTCCTGGAGATATTATTTCTACTTGGAGTGGTACTAGAATACCTGTTTTAGGCGATGTTCTATCATTCTTAAAGACAAAGACGGGATTCTTTGTATGTATTATATTACCTTTAGCTGCGTTCTTTATTTACCAATTATATAAATTTATAATGGTATTATTAGATTACAAAAAAGTTAAATGATTTGTTGATATATAAGAAAGAGAAATCTTTCTTTTTTTATTGTTTTATATTTCTTTTTATATTTATATATGATAAAATTATAGTAAGTATAATGAATAAGAATAGAGGTGTAGTGTGGCAACTTATATGAGATTTTTATATGATTTTATGGAACAGTTCTTTTCTGGTATAATTAATATTTTTATGGGCATAGTTAGGGGTTTTGGAAAAATGTTTAATTTCAAAGCGTATTTAAAAATATTAAAAGAATATTCTAATGAATTTTCGATTGGACAATGGATACTAGTTGGTGTTGCTGTACTACTTGTTTTTGCTTTTTTAGCAGGAATTGTGTTTTTAATTGTCATGTTAATAAGAAAATATTTACGTTTTAGAAAAACTTTAGTTGAACAAGAAAGTTTACTTGAAGAGGTTGCTAAGTTAGATAGAGATGTTATTAGACTTAATCAGGAAAAAGAAGAATTGTATGCACTAAAAGTAAGTCAAATTGGGTTAAAACCACAAGAAAGTGCTACTTTAAATATTGATGAGGTAAAAGACATCAAAAGTGAGAATGAAGAAAGTGAATCTAATGAAGAGGTTATTAACCCTGAAACTACTAGTAGATTCTTCAAACTTACTCAAATTGATGAAGAGTATGATGGTAAAACACCTGAGAACTTTGGTAATACATTTACACTTGAAGAGTTATGTGATACATTTAGAAACTTTGCTGCTAGTAAAATGAAATTGTATTACAAAGTTAAAATCATTAGACTGTTTGTAGCAGCGCTTGGAGCAACTAGACTTGTAATTTTGCAAGGTATCTCTGGTACAGGTAAAACTTCCCTTCCATATGCTTGGGGTAAATTTATAAGCAGGGATGCAACTATTGCATCAGTGCAACCTTCCTGGAGAGATAGAACTGAACTTTTTGGTTACTTCAACGAATTTACTAAAAAATTTAATGAAACTGAAGTATTAAAAGCAATGTATGAAGCAAGTTATAATGATGAGATGTATTTAACAATTCTTGATGAAATGAATATAGCGCGTGTTGAATATTATTTTGCTGAGATGTTATCAATTTTAGAAATGCCTTCACGTGATGAGTGGGTAATAGATTTAGTACCAAATGTATGGCCAAACGATCCAAAGCATTTACCTGATGGTAAGCTAAAAATTCCTGATAATATGTGGTATATTGGTACAATCAATAACGATGACTCAACATTTATGGTTACTGATAAGGTGTATGACCGTGCTATGCCTATAGATATAAACGATAAGGGTCAGGCGTTTGATGCACCTATGACAGAGGGTATAAAAATAAATAGTTCTTATTTAGAAAGTTTATTTAACAAAGCAAAGGCTGAACATCCTGTGTCACAAGATACATTAAATAAACTTGAAGATATGGATAATTATGTTATTGAACATTTTAGATTAGCTTTTGGTAACCGTATTGTTAAACATATTAAAGAGTTTGTTCCTGTGTATGTAGCATGTGGTGGAACTGAGCTTGATGGATTTGATTACATATTGTGTAAAAAAGTATTAAGAAAATTTGAACAATTAAACTTATCATTCATTAGAGATGAAATTGATGGATTTGTTAAGTTTTTAGATAAGACATTTGGTAAAGAAAATATGACTGAATGTAAAGAGTATTTAGCTAGACTTAAGAAAGCAATGTAGAAAGGAATAAAAGATGAATAAAGAAGATTTATTAAACTTAATCAGTGATACTGATGAAAAAGCATTTGAACAATTTATTGGTGCTAATGATTCTAAAATGGTAATCGATTCATCTTTTAAAAGTGTAGAATATGATTATTCTTGGATAAGTAAAATCGAAGACACATTAGTGTATTTAGACAATATAATAAGAAATCCCAAAAGATTTATTATGCAAGAGGAAGAAGTTGTTCCGGTGGAAAAGGCGAAGAAAATTAGCCAAGAGACTATTAAACATTTGGCACAGCACACTGATTTGATTCAAGATGTTGATGAGGATGGAACTATAACTCCTAGTAAGGTGTTAAATGTTAATAAAGAAGAAAGTTTCGATATGTATGAAAATAGATTTATTATTTCTCTTCTTAATAATTTAAATTATTTCTTTCAATTACGTAAAGAAGTAACTAAAAGCGGAAGTTTTTCTACTAAAAAGCAGGTTATGAATTATACCGGAAAAACAAGACTTGATAAAGAAGAAATAAATGTAACAATAAATCTAGAGTCGAATTCAAGTGAAGACTTATCGGGGGTATCTGGTGGTGGCAACATAGAAGAAAGACTTGCTAAAATTGAAATGGTTGTTTCAGATTTTTTAAAAACACCATTTTGTAGAGAACTTGCTAATGCAGCACCTGTAAAATCTCCGATTAGAAAGACTAATACAATACTTAAAAATCCTAACTTCCAAAAAGCTCTTGAATTATGGGAATTTATAGAGCAGTATGATGTCAAAGATAAAAAAGAAGTAGATGATCACGATCAAAAGGTTGATGATCCTGAGACTAAGAAATACTTAGATAGTGCATTCTTTATGGATTATGTTATATTGAATTTTTCAGAAAAGAGAAAAACTAAAGAAGAAAGAGTAATGAACAGGTATGCACTTAGAAAACTTATGGATGAGTTTTTGGCTAGTAATAGGCAGTATTCAGAAAAAGATTTCAAGAAGTTATTAACAGAGGAATTTAAATTAGCTAAAAAGAAAGAAGCTAAAACAGATAAAGAAATTATAAAGAAATTTGAACATTTAATAAATGATTATAAGAAAAACAAGCTAAAAGCATTAGATAATTTGAGGTAAAGATGGATAAAAAAACAAGCAAGAAAATTTATAGTACAATGGTTAAACTTATAGCAATAATTGTTTCTATATTTGTTTTTTCTTATGCTTGGTTTGTATCTAATAAAGAAAATCATTTAGATAATATTGAGATTGGAACAGTTAAAGCTAATAATCTACAAATTTCTCAAACTGGTGAAGATGGATGGGGTTCTATTCTAAGTGTTAAGTCTGGTGAAGAATTAATGTTTGATGATGCAGTCACTGGTGATGGAATTATATTTTATAAAGCAGTTTCTAAGCGTGAAGATGGATATCCAGTTAAAATGGCTAATGCTATCGAAAACGTTGATTATTTAGATTTTGATTTATGGTTTAAGAATGATTCTAATATTTCAATTTATTTAGATAAGAATTCATATGTGTATCCAGAATGTTGTAGTAATGCAAATGATGCAATATTAAATTTAAATAATAATAGAAGTGATATAGTTCGTCTTAGCAGTTATGGAGATTTCAGTAGAGATTTAATTGCAGGAGCTGTAAGAGTGGCATTTATAAATTATAAGTATGATAGTTCATCTTCAAAATATGTATTAGATGATAAACCTGTTTATATTTGGGCGCCAAATAAAAATTATGAGATTGTTTATAAAAATGGGTATTATGAATTTAATATGAATTCGACTAACTATGAAAATTATTCATATTTAAAAGTAACTAATTCCACTAATTTTAAAGAGACAAAGTTAACTAATGTAAAAGATGTGATAAATGCTTCTTACGCAGATAAGACTAGTGCTGGTGATGAAAAATTATTTGATATTAAAAGTACAGGTAATGAAGTTAAATTTGGTCTTAAGGTAAGAATATGGATTGAAGGCACTGATAGAGAGGCTGTTGAAGCTTTAAAGGGTGGCAGGTTTAAATTCAATTTATCATTTGTTGGTTTTACTAAGGCTGAGAACAATAATACACCTAAGATCACACTAGATGGTGAAAATAATTTGGTTGGTTTAAATGAGTCTATGGAATATTCTGTTGATAATGGTATTAATTGGATACCATACAAAAATGATACTATAGTGAGCTTAAATAATAGAATTATTTTAGTAAGGTATATGGAAACTAATGAAATGCTTGCATCTTCCTATATAACAGTAGGAGGCAATAATGAGTAAGAAAAGTATATTTAAAATTGTTTTATTAGTAGCATTTAGTGTTTTATTGATAATATCATCATATGCATGGTTTCAAGATAAATCAAATCCACAAATATCAGTTTCGGATATAAAAGTTTCTGCTGCTGAGGGACTAGTTATTAAGCTCAATCCTGATAGTGCAGGTAGAAAAACTGTAGATTTAAATTCCATACTTGATAGTTTTGATGAATTTGAACTAAAACAAGTGTCATCTGTTGATGCGATTAACTTTTATACAATTGATTTTAATGAAGGCTTGGTGTTAACAGATCCTGAATTTGTACTTCTACCTCCTGCTGATGGTTCTGTTACTAAAATGATAGAAAATGGTTATATTGATTTTAATTTCTATCTACAAACAGAGAATTATCCTAAACATGTTTATTTACATAAAGATACTTCAATTGATGGAACGGCATGGGATGCTATTAGAGTGGCACTTTCCTATATTAATCCTGAAAATAACAATTATACCTCTTTGATTTTTGGTAAAACTGCTGAGAATGGAATTAGTGATCCATATACGACTAATGCAATAATAAAAGCCGGTTCATTTAAATTCGGTAATATATCTAGTGATTTTTATACAACACAATTAGTAAGGCTTTTTAGTGAGAGAAATGGTGGTAGAGGTAGTGATGATAATGCAAGTATAGATACAGATAAAATATTGTTTACAATTCCTGCGAATACTAGAGTTCCAATTAACTTAAAAATATGGTTAGAAGGTGGAGATATAGATTGCACAAACGCACTTGCATCAACATACTTAAATGTACTATTTAAATTTGGTTCAGCTAATGAGTTATTACCAGCGCCTACTTTAACACTTAATAATAATGGTTCTATAAAAGGACTAGATACTACTATGGAATGGTCTTATACTAATGATGAAAATTCTGTATGGACTAAGGTAACTGATGTAAATCAAGTTTTCACTCAAAGCGTGTATATAAGAGTAGCAGAGGTAGTAGATGTATCACCTGAAAGTTATGCAACATTCATAGAAATAAAATAAATGAGGGTGGAAATATGAATAATAAAACAGTTTCAATGATATTAAGTATTGTGTTAATAGTGGTTTTATCATTATGCGCTTATGGTTGGATGCAAACAATGCCATCTACCGGAGAGAACGTAGAATACAATAGAAATTTTTATATAACTGATAGTGATATAGGAGTTAAATTATATGCTTTAATTGATAATACATATGTAGAACAAGGGCAACAGCCTACCGATCCATTAATAACAATTAATGAAATGTATCCGGGCAAGATACAAAGATATAGATTTGAACTTACTAATATAAAAGATGTAGCGTCAAGAGTTAAAGTAGTATTTACAGAATTAGATGGAAATATTAACTTACTTAAATCATATTTAAAAATCAATATAACAAGTCCTTACTTAACGACTTATACACTAAATGATAAGCTAGAATTAAATGAGGAAAGTAATAGATACTTCTTTGATTTTGCTGATAGCATAACAATTCCAGCAAAAAGTACATTAAACTTTTATTGGAATCTTGAAATAGATATTAAAGCGCCTAATGCTCTTCAAGCAACAAATTTTGAAGTCAAAAAGATTATGTTCATAAAACCAATGTAGGAGGGAAAATGAAAAAGATAATAACAAAAATACTTAATATACTTAAAATAATATTGCTTGCAGTGTTAATTGTTTTTGTTATTGCTACAGCATATCAAAAAGTTATTCCAAATTATCCTAGTGTATTTGGATTTAGAACATTTTCAATTATTACAAGTAGTATGGAGCCTAAATTAAAAATTGGAGACGTAATACTTGTTAAAGAGCAAAAGATAAGCTCATATAAAGTAGGTGATGTTATAACATTTAAAGGTATGAGCGGAGATTTATCTGGAAAAATAGTGACTCATGAAATAGTCGGAATAACTAAGGAGGCAGGTAGAAGAATATTTTATACTAAAGGAATTAAGAATATTTCAAATGATCCGGCTGTATACGAAGAACAAATACTTGGAAAATATATATATAAATTTAAAGTATTTAGTCTCATAGAAAAAATAATGAGTACTAAAATAGGATTTATATTAATAATAATTATTCCTCTTGGATATATATATTTTTATGAAATTAAAGATGTAATAAAGGATATAAAGGAAATTAATAACAAAGAAAATAATTAAAAGGAGTCAATATGAAAAGAAGCATTAATGAAATTTTTAATACTATTGTCAATTATTTAATTGAATCTTTTCATATGGCTAATAATAAAATAAAAAGAAAACTTAAAAGACTTAAAAATAAATTTAAAAAGTTTTATTACTATGAAATAATGGGTATAGTGACTATTTCTGTTTATTTTTATAAGGGACTTAAAAATATTTATAATTCAAAATATTTTGCTATAATAAGGCAAAGCATTAAAAAATATTATGGTGATATTAAAGAAAAAACAATTCTCTATTGTGAAAAATATAAAAAATATTTAAACAAAGCTCAAAGGGAAAATTCTAAAAAAATCAAAGAATATCATGAAGAGTATTCTAAATATATGACAAAACCTATTCTTGCTAAGTCATTTGTAATATTGATTTTAACGGTATTTGTTATATATGATGCTTATTCTTGGTTCTATAGTGAGTATCAAAGTAGAGGTACTAAAATAGGATTAGGTACGGTTGTTCATGAGGTTACGCACTATGATAGTAAGGGTAAAATCATAGGGCAAAAAGGGGATACAATTACTGTTATAGAGGAAGATGATTTGGCAAACACATTTAAAAATACGCAGTATATTGTTATTAAAAATACTGGTAGCTTAGATCTTGATTATAGTTTATCTTTTACTTTAGATGGTATGATGTCTAACGCTGGAGTTTTATATTATAGGGTTATGGATGTTACAAATGATGTAAATGCGCAAACCCAAACATCAACTTCTACTAAACTTGAAGCATATGCTAAAAGCAATCCAACACCTGAAGCATTAGAAACTGATGCAATTAATCCTGTGTCTAATCTAACAACTATTCCACAATTAATAATTAAGGGTCAAATTGATAAAGATAAAGATGATGATGAGAATAATTATCGTTATTATAGAATTGATTATGGTATGTATCAAACTGTTAACTCTTCATTATATTCTGGCGCATCAGTAGCTGTTCATGCTAATGTTTATAGTACTCAAAGAGGCATTGATTATTCACTTAGTCAAGAAGGACAAATATGGCTAGTAGAAAATGAAACTCAATTTAGAGATGCTGTGTTAAATGCATTATCCGGTGATACAATTAAACTTGCTGATAATATTAAAATAGATGGATCTATTGATTTTGGACGTAGGGTACATATTGATACAGATATTTACAATTTAGAAATTACTGGTGATTTGGTTTACGACTTTGTAGAAATGGGCTCATTAAATATAAATACTTCTAGTGGTGGTAAACTTTATGTTGGTGCAAATTTATATATGAACACACCAAAATCTAAAATTCATTTTATAGGAACAAATAAAGATTATGATGTATTTGTTGGATCAAAGTTTACCGTTAATGGTATTCAAAATGAAGAAGAAGATGGTGTTCTTATAGAAGCTACTAGAATTATAAAAAATAAGGCTGGAAATATTCCAGTTGACATGTATGTTATGTCCAATACTAGAGTTACTATAGCACCTAATGTTGAAATTGGATATTTAATAGCTGAAAAGAATGCAACTAATATTGAAATTCTTAATAATGGTACTATTACTCAAATACAATTACAAGATATGAATTTGATTGATACGTTCACCAAATATCAAATTTATGTATATAACTTAAATAAGATACTAGGTGTACTTGGTGGTTCTTCAATTATTTTGCCTGAAAACTCTACACCATATACAGGCCCTAATAGAGGTAATACATTAATAATAAAGGGCGTTTCATCTAATGATATAACAGTATCAGGAAGTGATCACTTTACTGGTAAAGATATTAATGTTGGTGCACCTGATGACTCTGTATTTCCAATACAAGGCGAAGAAGACTCCTACTATGTATACATAAGAGATAATAACGAAACACTAGAGAGATTATTAACAGCATATTTTACTGAAATAGATGAAAATACAGTTAGTGAAAAAATAAATAGCATTAAGAAGCTAATTATTTATACAATAAATTCAGCATATTTTGAAAATGAAGATTTTTCATATATTAATTCTTCTCTTCCAAATATTGAATATTTAGGATTATCTAATGCAACTGTTATAGATGGAAAAACAATAAATAAGATTGCTGATAATACATTGAGCAATAAGACTAGTTTAAGAACATTAATTCTTCCTAAGACTGTTACGACTATTGGTAGTGGCGCATTTGAAAATGTCAATTTAGGTAGAATATATACAAATAAAACATTTGAGTTTTTAACAATACCAGCTACAGTTACTTCAATAGGTTCTAATGCATTTAAAAATGCTAAGTATGTCACTTTTGAGGGACAGGTACCGCCAACAATAGGCAATAATTCATTTAATTCATCTAAAAATGGTACTAAATTCTTTGTACCAATCGGAGCAATAAGTGCCTATACAAGTACAACTAATATTAACCCGGAAAATGTATATTATGAATCTAAGTTAGCAGATAATAAGCAATATTTCTTATATAATTTCAAAGATGGATATGGTATTTCTTATTTCATTAATAGCGTTTCAGTAGGAGATAATTTAACTATACCTAATACTATGAAATTAAATTCAATTACTAAGCCTATAACAGCTATTGGTTATAATGCATATAGAAACTTGAATACACCTAATGAAGGTAGTTCTATTATAATACCATCAACTGTTGAATTAATTGATTCATATGCTTTTTATGAAGATAATATAAATGAAATTAATTTAGATAATGTAGTTACTATAAATGATTATGTATTTTATAAAACAAAGTTGTCTATATTAGAGTCTAATAGTATTACCAAAATAGGAAGTTATGCTTTTTATGACGTCCCATTAACAAAAGCAATGTTAGAAAACTTACTTGAGGTTGGTTCATATGCATTTTATAACAATACTACTCTTTATGAATTAAATCTAGGTCTTGTTAAAAAAATTGGCGATTATGCATTCTATAATTGCCCACAAATTGGTAGGGTATGGTTTAAAAATACTTCGACTATAGTTAAAAATAATAGTGAGGAAATAGATCTTACAGTTGGTGAAAACAGCGTATTTACTAATTGGGGAATGTATTTAGATGGTCGTCTTAGAGTTTATGTGCCTAATGGTTCTTCTAAAGATGGGCTTAATTATCTAGATGGCTATAAAAAATTATTTCAGGCAAATGAGTCATTTATTTATCCGACTGGAACTATTATTGGAAACTATAAACATGTAGCAATTCCTTATGATTTTGGGGAATATTCACTAAGAGCAGTAACTAAGAAAAATGGTGAAGGAAAAGATATAACAGCTTATGAAATAATAGAATATCATGGCGCTGATTTAACTAGTGAATATCAATTACCTGATGTAATAGTTACTGATGAGAAATTAACGGCAAGCATAAGTGGTTCTTCATGGCAACAAGGCGATGGATATCGATTTGGTGGAACAATTAAAATTAAAAATAATACTACTGCTGAATTAAAAGACTGGACGATAAGAATTAGTTTACCAATCGGAGTAACTTGGGGTTCATGTTATGGAAATGCTAATGAAACTGTAAATGGAAGCATCGTATCATTAAGTAACAAAGAATATAATGGAACAATAGCTGCGAATGGAGAGATGAATTTATCGTTCTATTACGACACATCATCACAAAGTTTAGAAGCTAGTATAGATAGTGTTTACTCTAGTACGAGTGCTGTTATGAATGTTATATCAATAGGAGAATATGCATATAGACATACTATAACTAAGTCAGGCCAAACAATTGATTTAGTAGCGAATGAATTATTAAATATTGATAATCATGGACTTGAAAATATTTCAGTTAAATCATTAACATCTGATAGTTTAATATCTATTGGAGATTATGGTCTTTATAATACGGCATTACAGACAGTTAATTTGCCTAATTTAAATTCATTAGGTAAATATGCTATGTCAGATATGGATACACTGTATAGTGTAAATCTTGGAAATATTCAAGTTATGAAAGAAAATTCAATAAGTAATAATCCTAACTTAGAGCAAATATTTATTGGAACTATTAATACTGATAATATGTCTGTTCATTCAACAGCTATGAGCAATATTGGTACTAACGCAAAAGATAGATTAAGAATATATGTACCAGAAAATAAAATAGAATTTTATAAAGCTTTATTTAGTAATTATTCTGAATATATATTTGAAACCGGATATATAGTAGGTTCATTTATTAACACACCAATTCCATATGATATAGGAGAATATTCTATTAAAGAGGTAACTTTAAAGGATAGAGACGGTAATGATGTTAATGGATGGCAGATTATAGAGTATCATGGCCAAGATATTAATAATACATTTAAAATACCTGAGTCATATACTGTAAATGGTGTTACAAAAGACGTTATTTCAATAGGAGACTATGCATTTAAGCATACAAGTGTTAACGGCACAGAAAGTAATAATATTGTAAATAATAAATTGATAAAAATAGGTAGCCACTGTTTTGATGGTATTACCACTATTAAATCATTTAGTTCAAGCAGCCTTTTAGAACTTGGTAGTTATGCTTTTAACAATTCTGGAATAGTTTATATGGATATTGGAAATATTAGAAGTATTGGCTCATATGCAATAGCTAATATGACTACAACATATAAATTAAATCTTGGTAAAGTATCAAATATGGAACCAAATGCGTTATATAACTTGCCTAATTTATTGCAAACATTTTTTACACCAACAACTGAAACTAGGGTGTTTGATAAATATGCTATTACTGATGTTGGTACTCAAACAAGTGGTAGAATGAGATTTTATGTTGGCTCTACTGAGATAACTGAAGTTCAAACTGAAACTAAGCAAGTTGATATTACAGTAACTGAATCTTGTAATGAAACTACAAGAGGATGGGGATATAATAGAACTTATACTAATGCATGTAACGTTACAGTAAGAAATACTTCTGATAAAACAATAAAATCGTGGACAACTACAGTTTCTTTAAATGGACACACATTAAGAAGTGGTTCTGTAAATAATGCAGTGTATGAAAGTAATTCATCTTCATTAATATTTACAAATACTAACTCTAATGGAACGCTTGAACCTAATAAGTCAGTAACATTTACATACACATTAACAGGTAAAACATCGAGAAAAAACAATAATTATATATCAAATTCAATTGGTAGTTATACTGAGAGTAAAACAGTTACTTATGATGACTATTTAACAGAGGAGTACGCAAGTTCATTTAGAAGTGAATATTATGAATATTTCTTTGATTATGGAACAATTTTAGGTAACTATACTAGTACTAATGTTCCATACGATATAGGAGAATATTCTGTCGTATTAAGAGAATATACAAAAAAGAATGGAGAAACTGTAACAGGTTATGAAATAGTAGAATATCATGGAATGAATTTAACTTCAACATACATAATACCTGAATCATTAACTATCAATAATGAGACACATCCTGTAATAGGAATAGGAAAAAATGCATATAAATTTGCTAGTATGTCAACAGGTAATACATTAGATATATCAAATACATCATTATTATATGTTAATAATCATGCATTTTATAAATTAGGAATTAGAAATTTAATTCTTCAAAATACTGAATATATAGGACAATATGCATTTTTTGATAATTCATTATATAAAGTGACTCTTAGTGCATTAAATCATCTTGATAATTATGCTTTTGCTAATAATACATCTTTAAATTATATATCTTTAGGACCAGTAAGTATTATTGGAGAAGGTGCATTTTATGGATGTAGTAATTTAGAACAAATGTATTTTGCAACTACTGAGGTAGATAGCAATTCAAATAGTGTTAAGATTAGTGTTGGTTCAAATGCATTTTATAATACCGGTACTACAATCGGTAAGAGATTTAGAATATATGTTCCAGATGGCAATCTAGGGACTACTTCTGTAACATATCAACAAGCGTATAAAAAAACTCTACCATCTAATGTAAAAGATTATATATATCCTACTGGATATATTATTGGAAGCTATAAGTATGGTTCATTACCTTACGATATAGGTGAATACTCTATTAGAGAAGTGACTGTTAAAAATTCAATAGGTACTAATGTTACTGGCTGGGAAGTTATAGAATATCATGGCGCTGATATAACAAATACATTTAATTTGACATCACCTATTAGTAAAGATGGTAAAAACTATAATATAATTTCAATTGGACCATATGCTTTTTATGGGGTGTCTGTATCAACTGATCAAACTTGGGAGTTTATACTTCCAAATAGTGTTGTTCAAATAGGAGATTACGCATTCTATAAAACAGATATTACTAAAATAAATGGTAACCAAATAGCGAGAATAGGAAAATATGCTTTTGCTGATTGTGAAAAGTTGACTAATGCTGTATTTAATAGCGTAATAGTTGCTGATGATTATTCATTTTATAGTTGTGGCAGAATCACTTATATTCAATTTGGTTCTGGAACTACTACTATCGGGCAATATGCATTATGGAACCCTTATCAAGGAGGACCTTCAACTACATTAAATATGCAAGTTTCAGCTGTGCCAAATACTGCATCTAATGCTCTTCCAGAATATGAAGTTGAAACATTCTTAGGAATTACTATAGGTTATAAATCTAATTTTACATATAGTGTTCCAAATTCAGTATCTAACTCTTTTTCAAACACTCCACCATGGCAATATCACAACAATTCGCCTATATATTTTGCTAATGATTATTTATATATAGTTGATGGAGATAATGCCATAATTACTGGTTATACAGGTACAGGGGTTGGTAATAATAGTTTAGTAATTCCAAATACTGTTTCTGGATATAATGTTACTTCTATCGCAGCAAATGCTTTTGATAATAATACATATGTAACAGCAATAACGCTTCCATCTTCAATGAATAAACTTAGCGATGGTTTCTTGGATAACAATAAAAATATTGCTAATATATATGTTAATGGTTCTAATACTTCATTTAAAAGTGTTAATGGAATACTTTATGATTATGGGGGTAATGTTTTGATGAGATATCCTAATGGAAAGAATGATACTGCATTTACTATTCCAAATAATGTAACTACTATTGCATATAGGGCATTTGCTAATAATACTACTTTAAATACTGTTACATTTAATGCAGCTTTGAAGACTATAGGAGCATACGCTTTTGATGGTTGTAGTTCTGTTAATAATTATGTGTTTAATGGAACAACTGTTCCGACATTAACATCATACGATACATTTAATAAAGAAAGTTTAAATAGTATATATGTACCAAGTACATCTTTGAATAATTATAAGAGCGATGTATATTTTAAAGAGTATACTACATATTTAAAATAAGGTTAAAAACAAGTTTAATACTTGTTTTTTTCATGTTATAATTAAGTTGAGGTAAAATTATGACATTAAATGATAAACAATTAGAAGCGGTAAAGCATAAAGATGGGCCTTGTCTTGTTTTAGCAGGTGCAGGTTCAGGAAAAACTAAAGTATTAACACAAAGAATAATTAATTTAATTGATAGTGGTGTAAGTCCATACAATATACTTGCAATCACTTTTACAAATAAAGCTGCTAAGGAGATGAGAAATAGAGTTGAAAATGAATTAGGAAGTATTACTGATTCAATATTCATTGGTACTTTTCATTCTTTTGGGCTTAGAATATTAAGAGAAAATTATATTGACATAGGTTATACATCTAATATCACAATACTTGACACCGATGATGCAAAAGCAATTGTAAAAAGAATACTTAAAGAAAATGGATATGATCCGGCTAAATATGAAATTAGAACTATTATAAATAAGATAAGTTCAACTAAAAATGATGGGATTAGCCCTGATGAGTATACCAAATTATTTTTAAATGATCTTGACATAGTTATTGGACTGGTTTACAAAGAGTATACAAAGTTGCTTAAAGATAATAATTCAGTTGACTTTGATGATTTATTATTAAAACCAGTTGAGTTATTGAAAAAAAATAAAATTATTTTAGAAAAATATCAAGAAAGATTTAAATATATTTTGGTAGATGAGTATCAGGACACTAATAGCATACAATATGAACTTTGTAAATTACTTGCGAGTAAATATAAAAATATATTTGTGGTAGGTGATGCTAACCAGTCTATATATTCTTTTAGAAATGCTGATTATAGAAACATACTTAATTTTGAAAAAGATTATAAGAACGCTAAGGTAATTTTATTAGAAGAAAATTATAGAAGTACTAATAACATTTTAAAAGCTGCCAATTCAGTTATAAAGAATAATAGTGAGGGTAAAAAACTTAATTTATGGTCTTCTAAAAGAGATGGGGAACTCATAGATTACATAAGATGTGAAGATGAAATTAAGGAGGCAAACTTTGTAATAAATAAAATAAAAGATTTAGTATCTAATGGTTATAAATATAGTGATATAGCAGTACTTTATAGAACTAATGCTCAAAGTAGAGTGGTTGAGGATGCTTTTGTTAGAAATAATATTCCACATAATATAATTGGAAGTTACTATTTTTATAATAGAAAAGAGATTAAAGACTTAATAGCTTATTTAAAACTTATTTATAATCCTTGTGATTCTGTTAATTTAGAGAGAATTATTAATGTTCCTAAAAGAGGAATTGGAGCCAAATCCATTGAAAATCTAAGAAAAAAAGCAACTGAAAATAATATTTCTATGTTTGATGCGATTGACAGTGGTAAAGAATTAGAGTTTAAAAAAATGATTTTAA
Organism: Clostridium sp. CAG:1000; assembly: GCA_000436975.1. Taxonomy (GTDB): domain Bacteria; phylum Bacillota_I; class Bacilli_A; order RF39; family UBA660; genus CAG-1000. The sequence continues at coordinate 97,650 of HG000342.1, read as the reverse complement.
AGTTGCAAGAGTTTTCCTTAAATGGTAATTTATCTGATTTGATAGAAGAAATTCTTAGTACTACTGGTCTTAGAATGGAATATGAAATTAATAAGTCTTTAGAAAATGAAGCTAAAGTAGAAAACTTAAATGAATTTAAGACTGTTGCTCTTATGTTTGAAGAAAGTGGTATATATGATTTACAAACATTCTTAGAGAATATAGCTCTTGTTAGTGATAGAGGGCAATACAATAATGATGGTGATGAGGTAAGTATAATGACACTGCATTCAGCTAAGGGGCTTGAGTTTAATGTGGTATTTTTACTGGGAATGGAAGAAGGTTTATTTCCTCATAATAGAAGCTTTAATAGTTTATCTAATTTAGAAGAAGAAAGAAGGCTTTGTTATGTTGGAATAACAAGGGCTAAAGAAAAATTGTATTTATTAAGTGCTAGACAAAGAACTATTTTTGGTAAAACCTCAGGCACAATTGAAAGTAGATTTATAAGAGAAATAAATGGTGATTTAATTAACAAGATATCATTAGTTAAAGAACATGAAGAAAAAAGAGTGGTTGGTAATATGTATAACTCTTCAAGTGAAATAAAGACAGGTGATAATGTAATTCATACTGTGTTTGGTGAGGGGGTTGTTGTTAATATTAGTGGTGGTATTGCTACTATTGCGTTTAAAAAAGGAATAGGTGTTAAATCAATAGCTGCTAATCATAAATATTTAACTAAAAAATAATTTTATAAGAAATCTTTATGTTTAATAATATACGTGTTATAATGGATATATAATAGAGGTGTGATATGTCACTTTTTGAAGAAAGAAAAAAAAGGAAGGCTCAGGAAAGAGCAAATGCTTTTATTAAGAAACTAAATGGTAAAGATATAAAAGATATTGAAAAAATGTATTTAGAGAATATTGAATTTGAAAATAATGAAATAGTTTTATCATATTTATTCTTTAATTACAAAGAACTTATTAGAATATTACCATTAGATTTTCAAGTTTCAAGGGTAAATAGTAATTTATCTATGTTTAATTATGCTTCTGATGAAGCAAAGAAACAAATTGTATTAAATTGGTTTAATGATAATAAATTTTTTATGAATTCTTTTGTAGTTAAATTTACTGAAGAAGAATATAATGAATATTTATCATTATATTTTCAAAGGCCAGATGATGTTGCGAAATTATATATGGAAGATTTAAAAAAAACTATAACTGTTCTTGAAAAAAATGATTTTAAAGAAACAATTAATGTTATAAATAAAATAAAAGATAAGTTAACAGAAAAGCAATGGGAATATATAATACCAGTAAATCCCGCTTTCATTATGTATGCTCCTATGAATGTACAAAACAAGTATAGTGATAATGAAAAATATGCAAAGTATATTAGTGGTGAAGCAAGAAAATCTTATATAACAAAACAACTTAAAAAAATAAACAGTAATTTATCGTTATTTAATGACATGGATATTGATATACAAAAAGAATATATAAATACATATCCTGCGATGATAAATTATATAGATGAGAAAGTCCTTGTAAATTTACTAAAATATGATATAAATTTAATTAAATATGTTAATATAGCATCATTAAAAGATGAAAATGACAAGAGCTATAAGTTTTTATATGGGGTGCTTGAAAATATAAAAAGTAAGTCTTCTAGTGAGATAATTAATTTATTTATTGATAAAGGTTTATTAAATGCTAAGGGTAAATTATATAGATATGATGTTAAAAGTAATAACATAACATATCAATACAACAAGAAAGTAATAAGTATTATACAGTCATTGCAGATAGAGGCAATAAATGAACTGATAAAAATTGATATTAATTATTTATTAGCATATATTTGTCCTTTATATAATGATTCTATGGATAGGGCTGCAAAGGATAAACTAATAATAGATTGTAATTCTAGATGCTTAAATTTATTTAGATTATATTATAGTGATGATAAAATATATACTGAGTATTATAGAATAATAAATAAAATATTTAATGAATATTTAAGTAATGTTGATAATTATGATTGCTTTTATGATTATGAATGTGTTTTTGAACTTTTAAAAATATTATTTAATAAAAATATAATATATAATAATGATTATAAAAAAATTAGTATGTATGTTGGTGTAAATTTAAAATATAAAAATGATAATGATACTGATTCGCATGATTTTAAAATTAAAACTTTAAACGAAATTTTATCTTATGCATATAAGATTAATATAGATAATAAAAATGATTTATATGATATTAGTTCTTTAGAACTTTTTGATAATAGATTTTCATTTATAAGTAAAAATGTATTAGAAGAATATAATACATCTAATTACACAAATATATCTACTCTTTTATATATTGTTAAAAATGATAAAGCTAGATCTTTATTTATAAATTATTATAACATTCTTAAAAAAATATATAGTGATACTAAGGAAGTATTGTATAGAGCTATTGAGAATTTTACATATAATAAAGAACTTTTGATGTCTGCTTTTAGTAGTAAGTTAACAGAGAGAGATACAGAAAGCTTTATCAACATTTTATCAACATATAATAATCCTTTAAATATTAATGATGTAAAATTACTTAATAATTATGAGATAGATGTTTTAAAACAATTTTTAAAAGAGCTTTCTAATATTAAAGATAACAACATATATAAGAATATACTTTGCAATTATTTGTTCAATCGTGGTTATAATTCTAAAGGGAATAGTGGATGGTTAGATATTACTACTATATCACAAATGATAGATGTTTATGATGCTTCAATACTTGAAGATTTTAAAATAGATGGAAGAAAAGTATTTACTAAAAGTGAGCTTGCATATATAAAATTTATTAAGAAGTTATTTTCATACGATGATGATGAAATATTATTTTCATTCGTAGATAAAATGCTTGATAAGAAGATTAAAAGAAATATTATTTTTGCAAATAATTTATTTGATAAACTAAAAAAATATAAAACTTATATTATTAATAGTTCTATTGTAAAACTAAATGATTTAGATGTAATGTCATCTTCAGCTGAGTTTGTTAATAAAAAAGAAGTAGATGGAGTAAAAATTTATGCTGTTTATAATAACGATTTTAAAGTATTATCCTCTTATAACGATGATAAAATTCATTTTAGATATAGTTATGCCAGTGAAATAGATAAAAATTCTTATTGTTATGAATCAATTCCAGAGGGTTCTAGTTTTAGATTTATTACCTATGATAATAGAACTTTGTTAAAATTCAATAAAGATAGAAAGAAAAATATGAAGGCTAAGTTTATTATAGTAAATGGTATTATAACTGATGAAATAATCAATGTAGCTAAAAAAGAGAATCTTGTGATTGTGTCTTTGGAGGATAAATTATGAAAAATGATATAGAAAAGATAATAGATGAACTTAAAAATGATAATGACAGCTTGAAAAAATATATAGAATGTTTTATTGAAATAGAGAAAGTAAAAGAAGAGAATTCCAAAGAATATCAAGAATTAAAAGAAATGATTGAGTTTGATGATGAGTACTAAAAAAATGCTTTAAAATTTAAAGCATTTTTTAATATATAATCTCATCGTTTTTAAATTTAATATCTAGGAATTTTTTACTTGATAAGTAGTCACACATATGTACGAATCTTTGATATTTATCCACAGGTTTCTTTAATACTTCTTCTCCTTTATAGTTTTTTGTAAATGGTCCCATGTGTGTCTCTATACATCTACAAACTAAATTTAATTCATCATCAGTAAGTTCCAATTTATCTTTATTTTCTTTTATATATTCACTCATTATTATTGGATGTTCAAATACGGTATATTCACTTTTAACTCTTCCGTGTTTAAGTCCATCGTGAAGTGTTATAGCCATTATAATTAAATCTTTTTCATCGTCTGTAAAATTATTTAAGCATTCATTATCTAAAAGTTCTTTTGCTATTCTAACGGCTGCTTTAGTATGCCTTAAAAGACCTCCTTCATTTAATGAAAAAGCTGGGTGATATTTACCTGTTGATGATGCTGGTACATGAAAAAAGTACTCTGGTAATAAATTTGTCATGGTAATTAAACTTTTTTTGATTCTTTTATTTTTTATATAATTAATTTCTTTATTAAATTTTTCTTGCATATTAATACCTCTTAAATATTATATAATAAAATTATTAATTTTTCTATTTATTTGTGTTATTATTTAATTATGAAAGAAGAAATAATAAAACTAAGTAAATCAAATAATATTGATATGATAGGATTTTGTAATATTAAGAATTTAATAGTGCCATATGAGAAGTATAAAATACAAGAATCTCTTAATTATAAGTGCTCATTTCAAGTTGGAGATATATCTGATAAAGATCTTTCAAATGAAAAATATAGTGAGTATAATACCGCTATTGTTATAGGATGTGCCTATGATAAAGTAGATTTTGATACTGATAGTATTAGTTTAAGTTCATGTGCATATGGAAGGGATTATCATTTAGAATTACGTAATAAACTAATGAATATTGGATTATTTTTAGAAAGTAAGGGGTATAAATACAAAATATTTGTTGATAATAATCCGCTTGATGAAAGACTACTTGCATATAATGCTGGGCTTGGCTTTTATGGGAAAAATAATTTATTAATAAATGAGAAGTATGGATCATATTTTTTTATAGGAGAGATATTAACTGATGCGATTATTGATAGTGATAAAATCATAAATTCTAAATGTATCGGCTGCGATAAATGTATTAAGTCGTGCCCAACTCATGCTTTAAATAATAACGGTGTTTTAAATGCCAAACGGTGTCTTAGTTATTTAACACAATCTAAAAATCTAGATGAAAGTGATTATAAATATCTTGATAATTGTATTTATGGTTGTGATAAATGCATTAGTGTATGTCCGTATAATAACTCTATTAAAAGAATTAAGAATGAAATTAAAACTGATGAATTTTTAAACTTAACAAAAGAAGAATTTAAAGAAAAGTATTCAAATAATGCATGCTACTGGAGAGGGAAAAAAGTCCTTGATAGAAATATAAATATTTGTTTAAATAATTTGAAAAAGAGAAAATAGTGTGTTAAAATTAATATGTACTTAATGATAAAGGAGATATTATGATTAGACTATTTAAAAAGAAAGAAATTCCTAGTAAAAATTATATTATTGTTATTATTGTAACTATATTAGTGGTATTACTTATGATATTTATAAGATCATTTTATTTGAATTATAAATCTTCTAAATTATCTGAAAGTATTTTTTCAAGTCAAACAGTAAATCAAATACATATGGATGACTTTGATTTTGCTATTAGAGAAGTTTCTAATTCAATATTATATGTTAGCTATACGGGCTCTAATGAGATTTATAGCATGGAAAAGAAGCTATATAAAGAATTAGAAAATAATAATTTATTAGATAAGATTATATATTTAGATATTACTAAGTACACTAAGGGTAATAAATATATCAATATATTAAAGAATAAGTTTCCAAATATTGATAATGAAATAAATTCTGCTCCGATGTTTATATATATTAAAGATGGTGCAGCAGTAGAGGCTATGAGTAGCGAAATTAAGATGATAGATTATAAAACTGTAAACAAATTAGTTAATAAATATGAAATAGAATAATTTCATATTTTTAATTATATATTTTTTTTTAGTTTGAATTATGGTATTATATATAATATAAGATAGGTGATGTATGAAAGAATATATTACTTTAAAATTGGATAACGATATAATTATCTTTAACTATGAAACTATTAGTGATACAGAGCTTAAGTATGTTAACAAGAATAGTTTTTTTGAAGATACTCTTTTTTATACATTAAAATATTTTAAAAAGAATATTAATTCTATTTGTAAACATTTTACTAACAATAAAACTATGTATGTTAAAAGACTAGTTACTTTTAAATACGTTAGAGATATTATGCTTAATTTAAAAATGGAAGTATTAAAGTTAGATTTTAGATCAACTATTTCTCTTGATGATTATGAGTTATTTTTAGAGTTGCCAGATTTAAATGAAATAGATTGTTATTTTATGCCTAAATTTATTAAAGATAAATTTTTACTTAAAGGTGTTAAAGTAAACTTATATAATAAGAATAAAATATCAGATAGATTTATGCTTCAAGTTGATGCTTTTGATTATGAAACATTATACTATATTAAAAACTTATGTATAAAAGAAGATTATCCAAACTTACTTAATGATATAAAAGAGTTTTTAAGAATTAATTATAATTTAAAGGCAATACATCTATATATATTTTCTAAGGAGAGAATAGAGAGCATAATAAATCTAGTAAAAGATGATGAGGCAAGAAATGTAATAGTCTTTCTTCATCAAGAGTATGATAAAGATAAATTTATAGCAAGTAACTTTGTTTGGCTAAAAGAATTAAATGAAAAGTGTAAAAACGAATATACTTGTGAGTTTAGAATAATATATTCAAATTCATTTTTAAGAAATAATTTATTTAAACAATTAACATTTAATAATTTAAAACTTATTATGGTATTTGGCGTATATGTTAGTTTAGTATCTATTTTAATAGTTAAATCTTATCAATTTGTTGAAAAGTCAAGTATAGATGAAGTAAGAAATAATATTATTAATAGTTCTTATGCCGCGGGAAGCGAAGAAGAAGATACAAATCAAGATGTTGATATAGAAGAACCAAGTGTAGAAAAAGATAAGACTACTAAAAAAGAAATAAACAATAAATATACTTTTAAAAATACATTGAGTGATCTTTTAAAAATTAATAAAGACACTGTTGGTTTTCTAAAAGTAAATAATACTAATATTAATTATCCAGTTGCTCAATATAGTGATAACAGTTATTATTTAAATCATGATTTTTATAAAAAAAAGAAAGTTATGGGATGGGTATTTCTAGATTATAGAAACTCACATGATAGTTTTGATTCTAATAATATTATTTATGGTCATAATATGCCAAATAAAACTATGTTTGGTAGTTTAAGTAAAGTTATGACTTCTTCTTGGAGAAAGAATAAAAATAATCTTATTATTACATATGACACTCCTACTAACAATCACAAATTTAAAATATTTGCTATATATAAAGTGGATTATACAACGGATTATTTAAAAACTAAATTTACATCTAAAGAAGAATTTGATAAATTTGTAAATATGATTAGGAGTAGAAGTAATTTTAAATCAGATGAAAAAGTAGAATATGGAGATAAAATATTAACATTATCTACTTGTGCAGATAAAGGTAAAAAAAGACTTGTAGTACACGCAGTACTTATGGATTAGGAGGAACATATGAAAAAAATATTATTGATTTTATTATTATTTATACCAATATATGTTAACGCATTATGTGATAATGGGCAAATAGTCACACTTAGTAAGTTTGCAAGCAATATAACATATGATACATCTTTTTCTAAAAGTTCTTCTACATATACAGTAACATTTTATAATGTTGTTAAAGATATATATTTAGAATATGACAATAAAAAGTATTATCCAAACTCTAATAACGAAGTAACCATTACCGGACTAGAAGAAGGAATTACTATTGTAGTTGGTGCTTACCCAAATAAAGAAGATTGTAAAAGTAATTTAATAACGCTTAGAGTAAAGCTACAATATTATAATAAATTCTATAATGATTATAGATGTAAGGACTATATAAAAGATGGATGTAGTACTGCATACTGTACAAGTCAGTTCTTAGATGTTAAGCCAACTGAAGAATTATTTAAAGGTGCTTTATCAAATGCTTGTGGAGAACCTGCGATACCTCTTCCAGAAGAAGAGAAAGAGCCAACATTTTTAGATAAAGTGATAGAGTTCTTACTCGATTATGGTATTAAATTTATGCTTATTGCAATAAGTTTAACAGCATCTATATTGTTCTTTACAAATAAATACAGAAAAATGAAACATGGAATTTAAAAGGAGTAGATATGAAAAAAGGAATAAAATTAGGAATTTTAATAACAATCTTATTTACATCAACTAAAGTTTATGCCTCTTGTAATGACAGCAAATTAAATGATTATGCTGAAAAGGTAAAGGTTGTCTATAAAGAAGAAGTAAAAACAAATGATTATAATCCAGAGTATGCATATGTACTACTACTTAGTCCGTACAATGAACAAGTAAATGTTAAAGTTAAATCAGGTGGCAAAACTTATGATATTTCATATGATGAGCATTATAAAACTAATGCTATTGGAAGTAATATTCATTTTAATGAAAAAAAATATGAAATAGAACTTTATGGAAATGACAAATCTTCTTGCAATGGTGAATTGCTAAGAAAAATAGAATATATAATACCTGGTTATAATAAATATGCTGATTATGAATATTGTGAAACCCATAAAGATGAAGATATTTGTAAAAGTAATACAGACTCCTCTAATATGACAGATGAAAAATTTACTAAGAAAACAAATAGTGAAGTCACTCACGATAATTCATTCTTAGGAATTATTAAAAGATATTGGTACTTTGTTGTAATACCAGTTCTTATAGTTGGTGGCGTCTATTATTATAAAGTATATCTATTAAAGAAGAAGGAGAGTAAAAAATGAAAAAATTAAATAAATTATTAATAGTTCCTTTATTCTTTGTAGGTAGTCTTTATATTAATGCAGCTGTTGGTGTTAATAGTGATACAACATATAAAATAGAGGAACAAGGCCCTGCTACATATGAATATGTAGAGAGCAAAGTGTCTACAACTGACAAATTTTATCAAGCAGTAGATACAACAAAATATATAATATTTAATACAACTGTATCAAAAGGCGATTGTGATAGTAAAACATCATGTCAAAATATTGTTAATAAAAAGTGTGCTAAAAATAGCGATTGTAATCTTGATTTAGAGATAAATGAAAAGTTTGCTGAGACTTTAGCGAATGATTATTGTAAAGATAAAAGTGATTGTACTGTTAAAAAAATGTGTTGTGATAAAAAAGAATGTGTAGAAGAAAGTATTTGTTCTTCTTCAAAAGAATTAAAAACAGTAGCGATAGAAAAAGCAAAAGTTAAAAAAGAATTTAATGTAGCAGATACATTTAAAACTAGAGTCTGGAGATATAAAGTAAATTATGGTGGAAAGTGGTCAAGTGCCTACTGTATTCAACCAGGTAAAGAAGGACCATTTGGTGGACAAAGTTATGTCTTAAATCATTTAATTGACGTAAGAAATTGTTCTTCAGTTTATGATAAATCAATTGGATACCCTTGTGGTCTTGCTGAGGTGTTCTATCAAGCATATAATAAAAATTATAATGAATTAAATGAAAATGATTACACTAGCATTAATATAGCATTAAGACTTTGGGTAAATTATTATTATAAAGTTTATAATAAATATAATTCTCTTTCTGCAATAGATAAATCAGGATATGAAAAGTTAGATGGTGCTTATACAAATTCCAGTATTTATACAAGTACAGTACTTGCTATACTAGATAACTATAGTAGTGGTAAATGTAGTGATGCTACTAAATATAAAGGTAATATCTTGTGTGATAGTAAGAATAAAAAGAATAATGTTATTTCAAGAGCGATATCATTATTTAATTCAGTTAGAAATGCTAAAACATTCCATGGAAATACTTTTATGGCTGCTGATACTATTAAAGATGCTCAAGCTAAAATAGTGATAAATGAAAAAGGATATATTGATGCTAAAAAAACTTTTGAAATAGAAGTTAAAGGTTTAAAAGAAGTAATAATAACTGATGAATCATCTAAGAATATCACTCTTTATGAATCAATATACAAGAGTTGTTATAATAAAGAAGACTCTGATGAATGCAAAAAAGCAGTGAAAATTACTAATGGTAATGGAGTTTCTTATTATCCAGCAAGTACTAATAAAGATGGTACTATTAAAATAGAATGGGATAATACTAGTGGAAAAGATAGTTTAATATTTAAAGTTATAAATTATCAAATATGTTATGAATCATCAGGCAGTGAAGTTTCTGACTCAAAAGCTGCAGTATACTTTGGAAGTGCTAGTGGGGCTGATGCTAAATTAAGAATATATTATCCTAATAACAATAGTTTACAAATTATGGTAAGTTATTTTAATGAAAGTTTTGCAGATGCATTAGGTGCAAGTTGGGATTATAAAATTAAAATAAATATGAATGCAAATAATTATTGTACTTCTAGTTGCGTTGATAAGTGCACAGATACAAAACAATCAACTGATTTTAAAGCAGATGGTAGTAAACAATTAACAGGAAGTTGTGGGGATGATAATTCATTATATAGTGAACACACAATAGAAGATCCTGGCTTGAGTTGTATTATTAATTCATGTAGTGATGACATCAAAAATAAATATGAAGAAACTAAAGTATCTTCTAATCAATATTGTAAAGTCTATTGTAGAAATACTACTAAGTATTATCTTAAAAATAAAGTTGATGTTTATGCTGGTATGCAATTTAGATATGATTTAGGTAGTGAACTTATTAGAAATGGTGTAATCTCTTCACAAGTAAAACCAAATTATAAATTAACAAGTGTTGTTATTGAGCATAAACAATGTACAAGTGTTATTGATAATGATAAATGGTTAAGCGATTATAATAGTGCTAGCAAAGAGTCTAAACCACAACTTGAGTATGACTTATATAATTGTAATTTATACAGTGGAAAAGATATTCCAGGAAAATATAGAGAATATATTAATAAAGATACTGGAACAATAAGAGATTATTTATCCGATAAAGAACTTGATGATTGTGTTAATGGCAGTAGCAATTGTAATAGAATAGATGTTTCTTATGATGAGGGATATAAAGTTGAATTAGGTAAGAATATTGAAAAGCATTCATCAAATAAAACATATTATTGTAACAGAAGCGATTGCTTTAATAATAGTGATGTTAGAAGTTGTTCAACTCTCTTATCTAATATGAGTGGGTCATTACCTAATAATAAATTTGCTACTATATATGTGGATACTCAATATGATTATTATTTAAAAACTAAATTTAAATATGAGACATATACAGGAAATATAATTACAGATGGTAGAACTGAGAATACAGTTGATTTACCATTATATAGTTATCCAATTAACAGTACAACTAAGAGTGGTAAATATAATATAAAATACTCAATAACAAATATAGCTAAAAATAAAGTTTATGACTTCAATAACATTAAATATACATGTAATTATAATGTATATAATACTACTAAAAAATATGATTGTAATTATAAGACAGGTGAATGTTCAAATTCATGCTATGAAGTTAAAGATGGTGTTGCAGTATTAAAAAAAGAATGTATGAGTTGGAAGAGTCTTGAACCCGGAACATCTATGGGTGTTATATATAGAAATGTAGCATTAGGAAAGTTATTCCCAGCTAGTAGAGTTAATTATTCTAACTGGAGTGATAATAATTATGTAATTAATCCAATGTTTTATAAATCGCCTTCTTACAATAAAACAATAAATGTTAGTGAAATTAAAAAAGAGATAGAATCTAGTAGTGAAGAGTTATATAAAAATGATAATGAACATTTAGAATATAGTTATACATTATCACCAGATTCAATTTCTAAAATAAAAGAATATAATAAAAACACTAATAATTATTTAGATAACACACTTACTTGTAATAAATATATATCAGTTAGTTCATCAGATGATGATAACTCAAGATTATATTATGATTGTAAGAGTAGTTTCTTAAGAGATATAACTAAACATGGTGTAGTGGTAAATACAGGAGGTAATAAATAATGAAAGAATCGTTATGGGGATATTTAATTTTATTACTAGGAGTTATAGTTACAACAGTTATTCTTTTAGTACAAAGAGTAACAACCACAAGTGAAGAAGACTATTATATAGGACAAGAGGTAATGAAGTCTTCTATGCTTGATGCGATAGATTATGGAACATATAGAACTACCGGTAAAATAGTGATGTCAAAAGAGAAATTTGTTGAAGTATTCATAAGAAGATTTTCTGAGAATGTTACTAATAATAAAACATATAGATTAGATTTTTATGATATATATGAAGAACCTCCTAAGGCAAGTGTTAGAATAAGAGCAACATCTGGAGATGCAACTATAAATAATGAAACAATTAATGTTACTTTAGATACAGTATTAAATGGTATATTAGAAAGCGTTTATGAACAATATTTAGATGGTGTTACAACTACTGATAGATACTTCTATAAATATACTAAAAACGGTGTTACATATAATTACTATTATTCAAAAGTAAATGAAAGTAATGAAGTAATTGGAGATACTAAAGAAATAAAAAATGGTTCTAAAGTCATATTAGTTCTTGACAAGTATGCAGAAATTGATCCAAAAGAAATATTTGAATATTATGCTAATGGTAAAATTGGTAATTCTATGAATAATGTATCTGAAATGTTAACTTCATCAGCATGTAAATACAAGGATTCTAAAGGAAATGAATATTGTAAAGCAATTTATGATAATAAAGTCATTTATATAAATAGAAGAACATTAAATTATAAAAATTATACTAATAGCGGATTTAATAATCAAACAAAAGAGGCATTATCTTGTGGAATAAAATCTAGTTTTGATACTAAATTAAGTAATAAAACATACTCAGTAAAATACGTTAATACAACAAATGGTGCTACTATTTATGCTAATACAAGTTTTAATAAAGAAAGTGGAAACTTAAGCTGTGGAGAGTCTGTTATTATAGTAGACGGGTGTAATTATAAAAACGGAAGTAATGTATATTGTAAGGTTGTTAATGAAAATGGAAGCAATAATTACATTAATAAAAATTATTTAAGTGATAAACCACAAGAATGTGGTAGTTAAGATATTGAACACATCAATATCTTTTCTTTTTGAATAAAACTCTTTAAAAATAGTTAAAAATATATTATAATCATTATAGATAAAGTAGGTGAGTTATGAATAGTAAAGCATTTAAAATAATTTTTTTAATAGTAACTTTTTCTATATTTACATTTGATGTAAAAGCAGAGTGTAAGGATGATGAATTAAACAATTGGGCAGAAAATGTAAGTATTGAATTTAAAGAAGAAGTTGAAACAAAAGATTATAAGCCAGAATTTGCATATGTACTACTTATGAAACCTTATAATGAAAAAGTAACTATGCAAGCTACAGATAGCTATTCTGATGATTTTTATAATATAGATTATGATAATTATTATAAAACTAATGCGATAGGAAGCTATGTTCATTTTGAAGAAAAAAGTTATACTATAAGATTTTATGGTAATGATAAAAGTTCTTGTAAAGGAGAACTATTAAGAGAAATAGAATATAAAGTACCAAGTTATAATCAATATAGTTTAACTGATTTTTGTCAACAAGATGAAAATAAAAATCAAGATATATGTAAAATGAATACTGATACTTCTAAAGTAACTGAAAAAGAGTTTAGTAAGAAAGCAGATGTTATTGAAAAGAAAAATATTAAAGATAACATTTTTATTAAAGTACTAAAATATATAGGTAAATATTGGTATTATGCAGTTATTCCTTTTGCTGTAGTCGCAGGAATTTATTATTATAAAGTATCTGCATATAAAAAGGAGCAAGATAAGAAATGAGAAATAAATTATATAAATCTATTTTATTATTTGCATGCTTATTCATATCAACTACAGTTATAAATGCAGCTACTGGATCTGGTAGTGGCGCTCTTGTTAATATTAGAAGTACAAGCATAGGTGGAAGTAGTTCTAAGATAGCGGGATTTTATAATACGACTTATACAGACACAACGAAAAGTTATGAAGAAATATTTAATAAAACATATAAAACAGATCAAAATGGTTGGAATGCAATGGAAAACACTTTATGGTCTAATTATAAGTGTAAAGTTACAAAGAATAGTATTACAAAAAAACCTTATTGTAATTGTACGTTAGAAAGTAAAAATAGTTGTAAGGTTAATGCTTACTGTGCCGATGATGAAGGTATTGACTGCTACTATAGAGCAATAATAACTGGATGGAAAAGTACTAGTCAAACTAAATCAGGTACAGCTGGTACTTATATTCATCACTACACTATAACTAACTCTACTGGTACATCTTCAAGTAATGCTTATTGTATTCAACCATCTAAGCAATATCCTGGAAGCAGTTCTCTAACTTCACTTAATTATACTTTGAATAGAACAGTTGATGTTAGAAAATGTAAGTCAATTGGAGATAGAAGTATTGGATACTCTTGTGGACTTGCTGAAATATTTTATCAAGCTAAAAAAGGTACTATGAGTAAATTGTCTGACGAAAATCAATATTATAATGTTATAGGTGCTGCGCTTAGAATGTGGGTTGTTTATTGGTATAAATTTACTAACTATAGAAATATGGCTGGTATTGAGCAAGAAAGTGTGTGTGGAGAGGCCGGAGCAGAGTGTGTAACTGGGAATGAGTATGCATCAAAGCCAGTATATTATAATACTGTTAATGCTGTTACGATGGGATATACTGGTAGTTCATGTAAAAACGTATCTAAAAAATATGGGAATGGAAGCAATCATGGAATATTATGTTGGAATGATGAAAGGTCTAAGTATTACGTTCAAAATATTATAAAGCTATTTAATTATGTAAGATTACATCAAAATGATAAGATTCAAGATAATAGATTCGGAGCAGTTGATGATAGTTTTGATATTAAAACTTATATTAAAGAAAAACAAAAACTAGAAACAGCGAAGAATGCTCAAACTAAGTGGAATATGACAATTGATGTTAGGGTAGATGAAAATGTTAAAAAGCAAATTATAGCAAAATGTAACCCTAAAGATGATTCTAATTGTAGATCGATAATAGAGGTTATTGATGCGTATGGTGAGTCAATTGGATATTGTAAAGGCAATGATATTAATGAAGGAAAGTCATGTTATAGAATAAACTTTAATGATCCTGATTATACTGTTAGTGGAAAAGATTCTTATTTGTTTACATTTAAAGTTTATAATTATAAAGTCTGTGTTTTAACAAGTAAAGAGGGGCAGGTTGGACTTTATTTAACAAAGCCAGGTATAACATTTAAATTAAAAGGCGGAGCTCTTGGATTTGCTACTGTAAGGCAATATATTCACAGTAGTAGTCCTGCTGGTCGCCAAGTTATGATGACATATATTGATGACTATAAGAAATTTGATGGAGCTGAAGTAAATATACCTGGTAAAACTTTAGAATATCATTTTCCATTTGATTTAAGTGATATTAGTTGTGATCCTAGTGATGCACAAAATTGTGATCCAAATAAAAACTGTACATCACTTGATAAGCAAACTGATATCAAAGGTAATGATGGAAAAAGCAATAATGTAAGTGATGTTTGTGAAGGTACTTCTAATGATGCTGGTAAAGAATTTAGCTATAGGACAATTGAAGATCCTCAAATGTCTTGCATTATAAACAATTGTGATACTGCTGCTACTGAAGAGTATGATGTTACTAATAAAGTTAGCGCAAATCCTGCGTTTTGTAAAGTGTATTGTAGAGATGAAGTGAGATTTTACATCCCATCTCCTACAAGTGTGCTTGCAGGAATGCAATTTAGATTTGATCTTGGTAAATCTTTAATTCAATATGGTGCAATAGATAAACAAGTTAAAGATGATAAAAAATTAACTGCTGTTGTTGTCAGATATAAACAATGTACTAGTGTGTTTAATAAATCAGCATATGATGCTTTAGATAATAGTGATAAAGATAAAGATAAAGAATATTGTTTAATGAACGCTGACTTGCAAAATAAATTAATAAATCCTGATAGTAATGGATTTAGTTATGATAGTAATAAAGAACCTATTAAATTAACTGCAACTTATGAAGAAGGGAACAAAATAGAAATAAAATCTGAATATAAAAAGACAAAGGAGAGCTTGACATATTGTAAAAATGATTGTTATAGAGTTAATAAGACAGCAACTAAAACTTCTTGTGAAGCTAATTTGAATAACTTTACTACAACTAAACCGAGTATTGGAAATGGTGATGTTATATATTCAACATTATTAATAAGAGTTCAAAATGATTATTATGTTGGAAATCAATTCTCATATGAACCTATTACTGGTAAAGTTTCTATGAACAATAGAACAACTAAAATACCTAAATATAGTTATCCCGTTAGTATAGAGGCAGAATCTGGAACATATAATATTAATTATAAATTTACTAATATTTCTAAAGACAGTTCTACTGGATATGATACATTAAATTATGGATGTTATTATACAGTATACAATACTACTAAGAAAAATGATTGTGAATATACAAAAGATGGGAAAGTAGACTTTTCTATGTGTTCTAATGCATGTTATGAAATAGATGAAGAAGGAAACACTGTAATAGATAAAAATTGTATAAATTGGGAAAGTAGTAATAAGCATGGCTTAGGATTATCTTATAGAAATGTTAGTCTTAAAAATTTATTTCCAGTGGCTAGGGGAAGTAGAAGCAACTGGTATTATAAGGAAGAGGTAAATAATCCATTTGCAATAAAGAATGGCATTATAGTTAATAGCAAAAAAAAGAAGATAACAGTAGGCGCATTAATAGAAAAAACACAAGAAATTGGAAATAACATATATAATAAAGATCATTTAGAAAGTAGTTATTATTTGAGTACTAAAACAATCAAAAAGATAAAAAAATATAATAAAGATAATGGTAATACATATTTAAATGATACTGCTAATAACTGTATTAAAATTTCAAGAGTTAGTGGTGGAACTTATTATAGATGTGGAAGTACTTTCTTAGATGAACTTAAGAATAATTATAATGCTAAGGTAGGTGGTAACTAATGAAGGAATCTTTATGGGGATATTTAATCTTATTACTTGGTGTCATAGTTACCACTGTTATGCTACTTGTATCTAGAGTAACTACTCATGCTGAAGAAGATTATTATTTAGCAAGAGAAATAATGCAAGCATCTATGCTAGATTCGGTAGATTATGGAGCATATAGAACTACTGGTAGAATAATAATGTCTAAAAGTAAATTTATGGAAGTCTATATTAGAAGATTTGCTGAAAGTGTTACTAACTCTCAAGATTATCAAATAGATTTTTATGATATTTATGAAGAGCCACCTAAGGCTAGTGTAAGAATACGTACTATGAGCGGTGAGTCAACAATTAATTCTGATTCATTAAATTTTAATATAGATACATTAATTAGTGGAGTTCTTGAAACTAATTTTGAACAATATAATGCAATAGACATAAGCGAAACTAAAGACTCTAAGCAAAAGGAATATTTAGAGGGAGAAAGTTCAACTGTAAGGTATACAGTTTCTTATGAGGATAGAATTACTAATAGTAAGAATATAAAATTATATAAATTAGTTAAGGGAAAAGTAGTTGAGCCTAGTGGTAAAACAATTCCTTCTGGTACAAGAGTTACACTAATGTTAACTAAAAAAGCAAATAGTTTTCTAGATGAGACAGAGCTTCTTAGTGGTAATACATGTAGATATAAAGTTGCTGGTGGAGAAGAGAATATGTTTTGTAAAGCATTCTATAATGGTAAAGAAGTATATATTTATAGAATGAATTTGTCTTATACTCATGGTAATGTTTATTCATCATCATTGGATTCGTTTAATGAAAATAATTATAAGTTATGCGAATATTCTAGCTTAAAAGGGCACTCAACATCATCAACTGATGTATTTGAGTATAAATGGGTTAAGAATGGAGGAGCATTATCTTATCCTTCTACTTCGTCTGCCAAAAACAGTAAAACAGTTGCTGCGTGTACATTAGTTAAGGTTAAAGGCTGTGACTATGGTACTAAGAAGAATATGTGTAAACTTGAAAATGGAAATTATATGAATGAAAGCGACTTAAAAGATGAATATGAGTGCGGAGAAAGCAGTGTTAGTATACCTGATAATGTGACTATTAAAGATTTGCAAAATATTGGTACTATTGATGAAATAGCTGCGGATGTTAGTCAAGAAAGATACATGCTTATAGTTCTTGATCAAAATGGAGTTAATGACTTAGGAAATCCAATATATTACTATTATGACTTAGAAACTAAGAAGATGTATCAGTCTTATAATCGTAATAGTAAGACATTTAGCAAAGAAGTTAAAAAAGTGACTATGCCTAAAGTAAATGGTAAATCATGTAAAGGATATATCGTTAAGGATGGAGGGTTTGTTATTAATTCAGATGGTAGTCTTATTAAAGACTTTGAAACAACTCTTAAAAATAAATATGGAGATGCTATAGTATATATATTATATCCATTTTGTTAAAACTACTTTTAAAAAGTAGTTTTTTTTATTGATAAATTGTTTTGATTTGTGTTATAATTTATATGAATAAAATAGTGAGTTTATATTTTGGAGGAAAAAAGAATGAGTAATTTATTAATAGGGTTGAAAAGATTTTTAAAAAATAAAAATACTGTCACTATACTTGCACTACTTTTATGTGTGGGTCTTATATATGCAGGTTATAATTGGAGAATTAAGAAAGCTACTGAACCAATAGATGTTCCGTATGCTATACAAACACTTTCACCAAGAACACAAATAACTTCTGAAATGGTTGGAACTCGTAAAGTAGCAGGTAAAATTGTAACTAAAGATGTAATATTAAATACTAATGAAATTATTGATAAATATGTTTCTAATCAAGCAGAAATACCAGCAGGAAGTATATTTTATAAATCAACTGTTATAGATTGGAAAGATATGCCAACAAGTTTAACTGAAAATATTCCTGATGGTAATACAATTGTTTCATTACCAGTAACAACTGAAACTACATATGGTAATTCAATATTCCCTGGAAACTATATTGATTTATATTATGTAGGTACTTATAATGGAAAAACATTAATAGGAAAATTTATTGAAAGTATTAAAGTTCTTTCTGTAACAGATAGTGCAGGTAATAATGTGTTTGAACAAAGTAGTAATGTTCCTTCACCATCATATTTAATTTTCTCTGTTCCAGAAGATATGCACTTATTACTTAAAAAAGCTTTATATTTAAATGGTACGATATTCCCGGTACCAAGAAATGCTGAGTATTCAAAAAATCCTAAGGCTACTGTTATAAGTAGTACTCAAATTCAACAAATTATATTATCACAAACTGTAAATGTTAGTGAAAAAGATTTAAACTCAGTTAATTTAGGAGGTAACTAATGAAAAAATTATTTGCAAATAAAGGTGTTGTTACTTTCTTAGGTGGAGTACTTTGTATAATCATATTATTCTTTGCATATAGATATAGAGTTAATAAAGAAATTAACCCTATAAGTGTTCCATATGCTAAAGAGAGATTAGAAGCAAGAGCAGAGATAACTGAAGACAAAGTTGGTACATTAAAAGTAGCAGCTACTATGGTAACAGAGGGAGTTATTAGAGATAAAAAACAAGTTATTGGAAAATATGTTAATTATAATACATTTATTCCAGCAGGGAGTTTATTCTATACATCAAGTGTAATTACTTGGGATCAAATGCCTGATTCAGCTTGGTCTGATATAGCAGATGGTAATACAATTGTATACTTATCTGCAACATCTACAACTACTGGTTCATTTATATATCCTGGTGATAAAATAGATTTATATTTTAAAACTACTGATAATGGTAAACTTGTTTATGGAAAATTGATTGAAGGTATTAAAGTACTTGCAGTTAAAGATTCAACGGGTGCTCATATATTTAAAAAGACCGCTGCTCAAAAAGATTTTGCAACACTAATTTTCTCATTGTCAGAAGATTTACATTTACTATTAAGAAAAGCTAGTTATGTATCTGGTGAAATAATTCCTGTAACTAGAAATCAAGATTATTGTAAGAATAAAGATTGTACTAAAGTTACTAGTGCATATTTAAGAAATTTAATTGAATCTCAAGTTGATAGTGCTGTTCAAGACAATACTAGCACTAAAAACAATCAAGTAAAAATAACAGAATAAAGAATAAAAAAGAATGAAAGAAAGGGTATAATATGGAAGATTTGGTATTTTCACAAATAGATTTTGGACTTTTAATGCCATTATTAAAAGATGATGATATAACAGATATATCATATTCTAATAATGGGCAAGTACATATTAAGACTCTTTCTCAAGGTATAAAACAAGTTAAGATAGATGGCCTTAATAATGAAGTTATGGAAAAACTTGCATTTCAATGTTCTAATGTAATGGGTAAAACATTTAATATGGCGCATCCTTTACTTGATGCAGAGAGTGCTGAACTTCGTCTTAATTTTGTGCATGAATCAATTGCCACTAATGGAATAGCGGTATTAATAAGAAAAACTCCTGCTAAGATAAGACTTAATAAAGAAAAGTTAATAAGTGAAGACTATGTGTCTGTAAAACTTCATGATTTTCTGCTTACATGTATTCAAGGACACTGTAATATACTTGTTAGTGGTGAAACTGGTTCAGGTAAAACTGAGTTAGTAAAATATTTGGCAAGTAAAATTAAAGAGGATGAAAAGATTATTACTATCGAAGATACATTAGAACTTCATTTAGATAAAATATACCCAACAAGAGATATAATAGCTATGAAAACAAATAATATAGCTTCATATTCAGATGTTTTGGTTGCTTGTATGAGACAAAACCCAAGATGGATTTTACTATCTGAGGTACGTTCTGCTGAAGCAGTTATGGCCGTTAGAAACTCTATTTCTTCTGGGCATAACATTTTATCAACAATTCACTCAGATAAAGCCTCTAGTATACCAATGAGACTTTATTCACTTTTAGAATCGAGTCAAGATATAGATCAGTTTATTAAAGGTATGCATAGATATATACAATTAGGTATTCATGTTAAAGGTTTTTTTTCTAAGAAATATAATAGATTTCAAAGAGAAATTACTCAAGTTGTTGAGTTTTATGTTGATGATGATACTAATGAAGCTAAAGCAAATGTACTATATTCTAGAGATTTAGTTGGCAATGAGGTTTATAATAATCCAACATCACATCTAATAGATTATTTATCTTCGCAAGGCGTAACTATGAGAGAAGATCCATTTATACCAAAAGAAAGTGAAATAAAAGATAGTGATGAGACTACAGAAACTAAGGAAAATATAGAACAAAAATCACAAGAAGCACAACAAATACCACAGCAAATGCCTAGCAAAATAGAAGTGCTAGAGTTATAGGAGGTGTATATATGTATATAGAAATTCTTATTATAGCTGTTATATTAGTATTCATATATATATACAGAAAGAATACTGGAGACAGCTCTTACAAATTTATTAATAAGACCATAGGAGATACTTATAATAAATATGCTCCATATTCATTTAAAGTTGTAAGAGAAAAAGCAAAGGAATTAGGTCAAGAATATACAAGTAGACAATATGCTGTTCAAATTATAATATTTGGTGTATCAGCAGCTTTTGTAGCATACTTATACTTTTATAGTATACTTTGGAGTGTAGTGTATGCAGTAGCTGCAATATTAATGGTTCCATACTTAGCATATATGAGATGTAAAAAAGCATATAGTGAATTTATATTTGAACAAATACAAGTATATACAACAAATGTAATAATGGAATTTAATACTACTCAATCATTTGTAAAAGCATTAGAGGGAGTAAGAGATTCAGGAGTACTTGAAGATCCATTACTAACAGATGTTAAAGAAATGATACAAATGTCTTATGAGAATGGTACTATTGATGAAGCAATAAGATTCATGAATGAAAAGTATGATTATTATGTAATTAAGAATATGCATCAATTATTCTTACAAATTACCAAAGAAGGTTCAAAAGATTCAGGTGAGGCATTAGAAGGAATGCTTCAGGATATAGATATGCTTGTTGAAAGTGTATATAGAGATAGAATAGATAGAACAAACTTTTATAAGAAATTTATTATGTTTGGTTTAATGTTATATTTATTAGTATTATTAATACAACTATTCTTAGGTGAATCTAGTTATGTAGCATTGCTTGATGAAGTATTTGTAGTGATTTTACTTCATTGTGTAATACTTATAAATACATACTTCTTAATATCAGGTATTAAATATTATCATGAAGATGTGGGGGCTGAATAATGGAAATTGTTTTAGTAGGTGTAATATTATTATTTTTATTTAATTATATAGGTGCTTTTAACTTTAATACATTTGTAACTGATAATAAAGCATTATTTTCTAAATTAAAAGAAGATGATTACGACTTCTTATTAATATCAAAATATGGGGATCAGGTAGATGTTAATGTAAAGTATCAATCAAGAGTAAAAAGTGCGATTATAACGTTTATAATAGGTCTTATAGTAGCAATTACTTCTGTATCTAGCATTAATTTTGCAGTTAAACTTGTAGGTGTGTTTTTAGTCACATTTCTTGTATTTAAAAATGATTATAATTCAGTTAAGAATTATTATAAAAAACATTTGCACGATATTAATTTAAAATTACCATATTACTTAAAGAGTTTAGAAATATTAATTCAACACTATACAGTACCAGTTGCGATTACAAGAAGTTTAGAACAAGCACCTGAGATGTTTAAGCCTGGTCTTAGAGAGTTAATAGCTTCAATTGATTCAGGTGACTCTACAATTGAGCCATATATGGCTTTTGCTAGAAGATATCCTGTTAGAGATTCAATGAGAATGATGAGACTTTTATATAGACTTAGTCTTGGTAGCCAAGAGAGAAAACAAGAACAATTAATAGTATTCTCAAGAACTATATCTAACTTACAAGCTAAGTCAAGAGATACTAAATATAAAGAAAGACTTGAAAAGATGGAAAAGAAAACTATGACTATGTTTACCGCTACAGGAGCAGGTGTAATGATTATATTAGTACTTTCTATTATGCAACAGTTTACAGCAATGTAAAAAAAATATTGATTATAAAAATTTATTATTGTATAATTATATTGTAAATATAGAAAATAAAAAAGGAGGAATTTTCAATGAAAGAAGCAACGGGAGAATTAAATATGACAGTTGTTACTATCGTTGCAATTGCAGCCGTAGCATTATTGTTCTATGTATTCTTATGGCCAGTTATTCAAAAGAGCATTGTTACTCAAACATGTAAAACTTATGGAGCTGATTGGCAAGCTATAAAAGTTGATAACACTACAATTGATACTGGTTCTCAAGCCACTGTTAAAAAATGGGCTTGTTGTCCAAAGGACGTAACGACTTACGACGCTACTAAGTGTCAATCAGCTGAAAATTAGTATTTTATAAAGGAAAGAGCATATGAAGGAATCAATAGGTGGAACTTGGTTAATTGGTATAGTGGCACTATTTATAGTGCTCTTTTCTGCTTTTATGGCATATTCAATTAACTATACTAAAGCATTTAGAGCTAAGAATGGTATTATTGATTTAATAGAACAAAATGAAGGGTATACTTTCTATAATGGTTCTAATATAAATAATATGACGCAAGAACAACTTATGAATGATTCTAGTGTTCAGGCACAGGCATATGCCTTAGTTAAGTCTATGGGATATGATTATGGAGATAGTAAAGCTAGTGGAGTTGTTTGTAATAATGACAATACCATAAGTGGCGCAGGTGCTGAAACTAAAATGGCTAGTGCATATCAACCAGGAGGATACTGCGTGTATCGTTTCTGCAATAGTGATGGTACTTATAGATATAAAGTAGTGACATATGTAATGATGAAATTTCCAGTTATTAATTTTGGTATAACTGTACCAATTAAGGGTGAAACAAAAACATTATATTATGAAATAGATAATGCATATAATGGACTTTGTACTAATAAATAATTAAAAATCAGGGAGATGATGATATGAATGTAATGGTTTATAATAAATATAAAGAATTATTAATGGGGCTTAATTTAGATGTAATGAAATCTATAGAGGGTGTTTTTAATGTTGATGAGATAATAGACACTTTCAGTAATTATTATTATGATAAAATGATACTAGATATTACTGCTATAAGGGATTATCAAAATACTGATAACCTACAAAAATTAGCAATGAATATCAATATGGAGAATGTTATTTTATTATTAGATGATAGTCCTGAATGTAATTCTAAGACTTATCTATCAAAATTAATTAGTCTTGGTATTTATAATTTTACTAGAAATACTGAGGGAATTAATTATTTATTAGTTCATCCTCATACTTATAAAGATGTTGTTAATATTCATAATATAGATTCAATGGATATTGAAAATACAGCAAATAATAATAGAGTAGATGCAGATCCTGCTTTAGGGTTTACTAGCGGTAAATTGAGAGTAATAGGATTTAAAAATGTTACTTCTCATGCTGGATCAACTTCTCTTATATATATGCTTAAAAAGGCATTATCTGAGACTAGAAAGTGTGCTGCTTTAGAAGTTAATAAGGTAGATTTTTTATACTTTAATGATAAAGATATGATTAGTACTACTACTAGTGAGCTTCCTAAGGAATTTATGAAGAAACAAATGTATGATGTTCTTCTTATAGATTTGAATGATTATGATGATTTATCTATTTGTTCAAGTGTATATTATTTAGTTGAGCCATCAACATTAATGATAAATAAATTAGTTCATAAAAAGAGAGATATATTTGATACATTAAAAAATGAGAATGTAGTATTAAATAAATGTTGTTTAAATCGTGAGGATGTAGCTACATTTGAATATGAAACTAAACTTAGATTATTCTATGTACTTCCTCCAATTGACGATAGAAAGCTTGATAATCCTGAATTGAGAAAATTCATTAATAAGTTAGGGTTATAATTTAGTATTCTATTGACAAAATAATAAAAATCATATACAATTTTATTAGTGAAGGAGTGGTTGAAATGGGTGCAGAAGATATTTGCAGTGGTTTAGGACCAGTATTAAGAATAGTAGGAATTGTTGTTTGGGGAATTAAAGTAGTTGTACCAATTATATTAATTGTTGTTGGTATGATGGATTTAGCAAAAGCAGTTACTGAAAAAAGCGATGATAAAATTAAAGCTGCTCAAAATGGTTTAATTAAAAAAGCTATTGCAGCAGTATTAGTTTTCTTAGTTATTACAATTGTAACTTTATTGATGACTTTAATAGGAGATAGTAGTTATACAAAATGTATGAAATGTATAAACAATCCGTTTGATAAATTGAATTGTAAGACTCCAAGTCAAATAATAACTGAATAAGAAGCTAGTGCTTCTTTTTTTTTATATTTAAATGAAATTAGAGTTGAAAAAATATTCAATGTAAGATATTATATAAGAGTATATATATTTAATGAAAGTGGTATGATATGAAAAAGAGTATAGTAGATTATTTAGAAAAGAATAATAAGAAATATGGGGATAAGATAATTTTTTCAGAGCGTGATAAAGGTATTAGTTATAATGACTTTGTAATAGAATCAAAGAGTGTTGCAACTTCTATATTAGATTTAAATTTTTATAATAAACCAATCATTATTTTTATTGATAAGACTATTAATGCCTTAGTATCTATGTTTGGAGTTACCTACAGTGCTAACTTTTATACTGTTATAGATGTTAATATGCCTAAAAATAGAATTGATAATATTATTAAGACATTAAATCCATCTTTAATAATTACTGATGAAAAAAACAATGATAAATTAAATGAACTAGGATATGGTATTAAAACACTAGTGCTTGAAGAGTGTTTAAAAAACAAAATAAATTATGATAAAATTATTGAAGCTCAAGAAAGATTAATTGATATAAATCCTATGTATGTTCTTTTCACATCTGGTTCTACTGGTGTACCAAAGGGTAGTGTTATTTCATACAAGTCAGTTATATCTTATTGTAAGTGGTTTACTGAAACATTTAAAATTAATAGTAGAACTGTTTTTGGAAGTCAAACACCATTTTATTTCAGTATGTCAGTATCTGATGTTTTCTCAACTGTTATGATGGGAGCATCTCTTGATATAATACCTAAGTCTTATTTTTCATTCCCATTAAATTTAATCAAATATATGGATGAGAAAAAGATAAATACAATATATTGGGTTCCCTCAGCATTATCAATAGTGGCTAATTTAAAGACTTTTGATGTTATTAAGCCAAAATATTTAAAGAAAGTATTATTTGCTGGTGAAGTAATGCCTATGAAGCCCCTTAACATTTGGAGAAAGGCATTACCAAAACTTATGTATGCTAATCTATATGGCCCTACTGAACTAACAGATATATGTACATATTATATTGTTGATAGGGATTTTGAAGATAATGAAACCCTTCCAATTGGTAAACCCTGTAATAATTGTGAGGCAATAATAATAGATGAAAATAATAAAGAGGTACCTTATGGAAAAGAAGGCGAGTTATGTATTAAAGGTTCTATAATAAGTTTAGGATATTATAACAATAAAGAGAAAACTGATTCTACATTTGTGCAAAATCCATTAAATAATTCATTTAATGAGTTAATATATAGAACTGGTGATATAGTTAAATACAATGATGCAGGAGAACTTATATATTTATCTAGAAAAGACTTTCAAATAAAACATATGGGATATAGAATAGAACTTGGTGAGATAGAGACTAACATAAATGCTATGGATGGTATAACATTATGTGCATGTATATATGATTCAGATAATATAGTTTTGTATTATGAGGGTAAAGCTTCTATAGAAAATATTGTAAAGTTCTCTAATGAAAAATTAGTTAATTATATGAGACCTAACAAAATAATAAAGTTATCTAAGATGCCATATAATGCGAATGGCAAAATTGATAGGGTAAAATTAAAAGAAATGTATAAGGAGGAACAAAATGGATAAAGTAATAGAAATTTTAGAAAGTGTAAAGCCTGGGGTAGACTATAAAAATGAAAAGTCACTTGTAGATAATGGTATTTTAGAATCTTTTGATATAATTACTATTATTTCTAAGTTAAATGATGAATTTGATATTGAATTTTCTGTTAATGAAGTTATACCAGAGAATTTTAATTCTGCCGAAGCTTTATATAAAACAGTTTGTAAATTAGAGGAAGAATAATTATGTTAGTAAATTTATTAAAATACTTTCTAATTCTTTTTGTATGCGTTTTATTTTATTATGTATTACCAAAAAAGTTTAGATGGGTATCATTATTAATATTTAGTTTTATTTATTATTATATAATGAGTAAAAGTTTCTTATTACCAATTATTATTAGTGGTTTATCTATTTATCTTGGTGGGGTTATTATTAATAAAATTAATGATAAAAAGATAGATTGTGATGATAAAGAATTAAAGAAAAAACTTAAAAAGAAAAATAAATTCTATAAAAAGATTGTATTATTAATTGTAATATTTATTAATATAGGGATTTTAGTATATTTAAAATATTCTAACTTTTTAGTACATAGTGTTAATAGTTTATTTAATTTAAATGTATCAGAGCCTTTTGAGAAGATAATATTACCTTTGGGAATCTCATATTATACTCTTATGGCTATATCATATATAGTTGATGTTTATAGAGGAAAATATAGAGCTAGTAATAATCCTATTAGAGTTATGCTTTTTATTATTTTCTTTCCAAGTGTACAAGAGGGACCTATTCATAGATTTGATAAAATGGATTCACAGTTATATGAGGGAAATAAATTTGAATATAAAAATATATGTACTGGCCTTTTAATTATATTATGGGGTTTATTTAAGAAAATGGTTATAGCAGATAGACTAGGTGTATTTGTTAATGATACATTTGGTGTAACTTCTGGATATATATCATTATTAACAGTTATATTTTATACAATAGAGTTATATGCAGAGTTTTCTGGCTTTATAGATATGGCAATTGGTGGCGCTAAAATGTTTGGTATAGACTTGCCAGAAAACTTTAAAAGGCCTTTCTTTTCAAAAACGGTAGAGGAATTTTGGAGAAGATGGCATATAACACTAGGTGCATTCTTAAGAGACTATGTGTTTTATCCAGTGAGTTTATCTAAAGCTAACATGAAATTATCTAAGTTTAATAATTCACATTTTGGAGCATTTTTATCTAAGTTTTTAGCATCTGCGATTCCTTTATTCTTTGTTTGGTTTTTAAATGGTTTGTGGCATGGCGCTAGTGAAAAATATATATTTTATGGATTATATTATTATGTAATTATGATGATTGGTTTATTAATAGAACCTTTATTTAGAAAAGTACCTGATAATAAAGGAACAAATGTTTTAAAAATATTAAGAACATGGATTTTTGTTATTATTGGTATGACTATATTTAAAGCGGATTCAATTACAGATGCGTTTAATGTACTTAAAAGCATTTTTATTGAAAATAGTTTTAGTGCATTAGATTTCGGGTTAACATATATAGACTTTGCCATAATATTTATATATCTAATTGTATTATTTGTAATAGGATATCTTGAAGAAAAAGGGAAAAATGTTATAGATTCTATAGTTCTTGGATGCGGTATTAAAAACTATATAGTTTATTATATATTGATAGTAATGATAATTATTTTTGGAATATATGGCCCTGGATATAATGCTAGTGACTTTATATATGGACAGTTTTAGGAGGAAAATATGAAAGTTATTAAAGAAATAGTTTATTTTATTATTTTTGTTATTTGTATTTTCATTACTATTGATCTTTTAAATAAAATATTTGTACCAAAGTGGATACATCCAGAAGATAATATGCATGGATATATAACTAGAGGTTATTTTGCAGAAGAGAAAAATTCCTTAGATGTTGTATTCATGGGGAATAGTGATACATTTAGGGCTATTTCTCCTATGGAAATATGGAATGATCATAATATTACAAGTTATAATTATGTGTCATCAGGACAAAGAATGTGGACTGCGTATTATATGTTAAATGAAGCTTTGAAGACTCAAAAGCCTGAAGTGATTATGTTTAATATTGATGGAATATTTTCTGATAATCATTCTTCTATGTCTAATTATAGAAAAGTATTTGATACTGCTAAAATGAGTAAAAATAAAATAAGTGCTATAATGGATCCTGCATTTGATTTTGGAATAGGTAGAAAAATATCATTATTTTTTCCATTTACAACATATCATACAAGATATAATGAATTAACTAAGGAAGACTTTCAATATGCTTTTAGTGATTATCATAATCCGTATAAAGGATTAGATATTTCAGTAGATTCTAAGCCATTTGAGGGAGAATATCTTGAAGAAGGCAATGAAGTATTCCCATTAAATGATAAGGTATTAAAATACCTTGATATGTTTGTTGACAAATGTAAGAATGAAAATATTAAATTGGAGTTTGTATGGTTACCATCTCCTGATTCTTGGAAAGTAGATAGAACCAATGCAGCTAAAGAATATGCTCAAAAACATGATATTAAATATAATGATTTAAATTTAATATATAAAGATCTTGGTATTGATTTTGAAAAAGATACTGCTGATGGTGGAGACCACTTAAATATATATGGTGCTAAAAAGGTAAGTAAATATTTAGGGGATTATCTAAATGATAATTATTCGTTTAAGAAACATAACAAGAAAATTATTAAAGAGTGGAATAAGGATTATAAAGATTATGTAAAGGCAGTAAAAGACTATGAAAATGGTGAAAGCTAATATCTTTATTAAAAATAGTAGTGATTATACAGATGAATTTAAAAATAAAGTTTTTAATTTATTAAATGATTATCACAAAGATAAGATTAATATTAAAAAGAGTAGAATTATTTCTTATTGTATGATTTATGAATATTTAATTCTTAATAGTAATTTAAATATTAATGATATTTATTATTCTAATAATGGTAAACCTTTATTAGATGGAGTTTATTTTAGTTTATCAAATAAAGATGATTTAACAGTACTTGCCGTGTCAAGGTATATAATAGGTGTTGATATAGAAAGAATAACTGATTATGATTTTTTAATTGTTAAAAACTTCTTTAATGAAGAAGAGAAAAATATAGTTAAAAATAGTGATTTCTTTAGGATATTCACTCTAAAAGAATCCTATATTAAGATGTTTGACTTAAAATACGACTCTTTTTATAAAGATGATTATAATAAATATTATAATGAAACAATAGAATATAAGGATTATATTATTTCATATGTGGTAGACTGTTTGAAATAGTATAATCTTTTTAATATATAAAAATACTTATAATCGTTGTTTATAAAATATTTTGTGGTATAATTATTATGAGGTTGTATGTTTTATATATGACATAATATAAGGAGCAGTAAAATGAATAAAATAAAAAAAGCATATAGAAAACTTAAACGGTTTATTTCGCAAAAAAAATATAATATTATGTATTATTATCGTTGTTATGAAAAATTAAAACTTGATGATAATGCTATATTACTTTGTGCTCAGCAAGGTAAGAATATCGATGGTAATATTTTTTATATCTTAAAGGAGTTACAAAAAGATAAATATAAAAATTATAAAATATATGTTGCTGTAGATAAAGCACATGAAAAAGAATTTGATAAAAAGTTTATTAATTACAATTTTACAAATTATGAGCTTGTTAATATAACATCAAAAAAATATTTTAAGATTCTTGCTTCTGCTAAATACTTGTTTAATGATACATCATTTTTATGGTATTTTGTAAAGAAAGAAGGACAAGTATATTTTAATACATGGCATGGCACACCTTTTAAAACACTTGGTAAAAGTATAAAAGATGATTTTCATTTAATAGGTAATGTACAAAGAAATTTCTTAATGTCAGATTATTTATTATATCCAAGTGAATTTATGAGAGATGTTATGTTAGATGATTACATGATCAATAATATAGCAGCAGATACAAAGGTTGTTTTAGGAGGATATCCTAGAAATGAAATATTTTTTGATAAAGAAAGAGCAAGTGAGTTAAAAAATCAATTAAATCTTAATGATAAGCAAATAATTGCTTATATGCCAACATGGAGAGGTTCATTTGGGCAACTAAATAAGACTAGTGAAGATCAAATAAATATTATTAATAAGCAGCTTAAACAAATTGATAAAAAATTAACTAAGAATCAAATTATGTATGTTAATTTTCATCCGTTTTTAAAAGATAAAGTTAATATTAGTGGTTATAAGCACATAAAACCATTTGATAAAAAATATGAAACTTATGATTTTTTAAATATTGCTGATGTATTAATAACTGATTACTCAAGTGTGTTCTTTGATTTTGCTGTTTCAAATAAAAAAATCATATTATTTGCTTATGATGAAAAGGAATATTTTGAGGGTAGAGGAACATATTTTGGATTTAATGAGTTACCATTCAAGAAAGTTAAAAATGTTCACGATTTGATTGATACTATAAATTCTAAAGATGACGTTGATATTACTAAGTTCTTAAATAGATTTTGTCCTTATGAAAATATAAATGCTTCATCTAAGATTGTTGAACTAGTATTAAATAATAAGAAAGGCAATTTAAATATAGCTAATGTTCCAAATAATAAAAAGAAGAATGTATTAATATATAGTGGTAACTTAGCAAAAAATGGTATTACTGGATCGTTATTTGCTTTATTAAATTATGTTGATTTATCTAAATATAATTTCTATATTACATATGTTGCAAGCAGTGTAAGAACTAATAAAAATGCAATAAAGGAATTAGATAGTAGAATAGGATATATATCTTTTAATAATAACTCAATCGGTACTTTTAAAGAAACATTATGTCTAGCTTTATTTAAAATGCATTTAATTAGTTATAAATTGAGTAAAAAGATTTTAAAGAAATATTTTGAAAGAAAAATAAAAATTAATTATGGAAATAGTAAGTTTGATAGTGCAATTCAATATTCTGGATATGGTGATAATATAATAAGAATGTTTGCTAGTATGAATTGTAAAACATCTATATTTGTACATAGTGATATGACGCAAGAAATAAAAGTGAGAAAGAATCAAAACTATGCTGTCTTAAGTAATTGTTATAATGAATACAAGAATGTATTTATAGTTAGTGATAAATTATATGAACCAACTAGACTAATAGCTGGAGAAAATGCAAATATTATTTGTTTGAATAATATTATTAATAAAGAAAGTATAGTAGAAAAATCTTTAAAAGAAGTTATATTTGATGAAAATACTGAGTCAAATATAAGTCTCGGTAAACTAAACAAAATATTGAACTCTAAAAATAAAAAAATCATTTCAATTGGAAGATTTTCTAAGGAAAAAGGTTACAAGAGATTAATACAAGCTTTTGATACTCTAGACACAAATTCATATTTAATAATAATAGGTGGTTTTGGACCTGAATATGATTCTTTGTTAGTATTGCAACAAAAGTGTAAAAGCAAAGATAGAATTATTATTATCAAATCAATGAGCAATCCATTTTCGATATTGAGAAAATGCGATGTGATGGTTGTATCAAGTTTTTATGAAGGATTACCTATGGTTATTTTAGAGGCCATTGCACTTAATATACCAGTAGCTTCTACAGATATAGAATCAATAAAGAATTTCTTTAATAAATTTGGCGGTGGTTATATAATGGGTAATAGCTATGAAGGAATTTGTGAGGGATTAAAATATATCGAAAGTAATCAAGTGGAAAGAATTAATATTGATGTTGATAAATATAATAAAGAAATAATAGATAAGTTTTATAAGGAGTTGTAGAAAATGGAAAAAGAAAAAAAATTAAAGTCAGCAAAAAAGGATGAAACGAAGAAGATTAAATCCGCTAAGAGGGAAACTAAAAAAGAGGTTAAAGAAGATTTAACTATTAAAAAGATTGAAGAATTATCTAAGGAAAAAGAAGAACTACTAAAAGCTAAAGAAGAATTAGTTGTTGAAAAGGAACAATTAATATCTAATAAAGAACAATTAACTAAGAAAAATAAAAAATTAAAAATAGCTTGTATAATTTTAGCTATACTTATATTTATTGGTGGTTCATCAGTTTGTGTAGTTGGTTATTCTTATATAAATAGAAAGGTGTTCCCATTCTCTAAAGTATATAATGCCGCTAAAGAGATTAATAAGGATACTAAAATTAAGGTATCTGAAATACCTGTAAAAGATAGAGAAAATTATCATAATGCCGCTAATAGATTGAAAATAGTAAGTTCTTATGGAGATAACCAAGGAACACATCCAAAAGTTTTATATTTTAAAGATGGATGGAATGGTTATAAATATTGGATGGTATATTCACCATATCCATTTAGTGACGACAGTAAAGAAAATCCTCATATTAAAGTAAGTAATGATTTAGTTAATTGGTCAGAACCTAAGGGATTTGAAAATCCACTTGCTGATACTCCATCTGATTATAAAAACACGGTTATTTATAATTCTGACCCACACATTGTTTACAATGATGATAAAGATGAACTTGAATGCTACTGGAGAAGAGTAGATGACAAAAAAGATGAAGGAATAATTTATAGAAGAACTACTAAAGATGGCGTTCATTGGACTGATAGGGAAGAAGTATTAAAAGATACACGAAGTGAACATGATTATGTTTCCTTTGCAATTATATATGATAAAGGAACATATAGAATGTGGTATGTTAATAAAAATAATACTGTAACATATGAAGAAAGTAAAGATGGATATAATTACGAGAATAGAAGAGTAATTAATTTGAAATATGAAAATAGAAATATGAAAACATGGCATTTAGATGTTATTAAATCAGATATAGGGTACGAAATGATTGCTGTAGCTTATGAAAGTTGGGAAGGCAGAAAAACAATGCAATTATATTATTCTTCATCAGAAGATAATGAAAATTGGGAAATTGCAAAACCAATCCTTAAAGCATCTAATACTGGATGGGACAATGGTGGTATGTATAGAAGTTCATTTATTAAAGTAGATGGAATTTACTATGTTTATTACTCAGGTGTTTCAAAAGAATTTGCAAGAGGTATAGGGCTTTCTTATGGCAGCAATATATTCAACTTGAAAGGCTATGCTGGTAAAATAGAAAAATAACTTTTATGAAACTATTATATATTGTATAATAATATTGGAGGATTAATATGAAAAGAGTTTTAACATACGGTACATTTGATTTATTACATTATGGACATATTAGATTATTAAAAAGGGCTAAAGCTTTAGGAGATTATTTAATTGTAGCTTTATCTACAGATGAGTTTAATGCTCTTAAAGGTAAAAAATCATATCACCCATATAAAGAGAGAAAAGAAATGTTAGAAGCAATTAGATATGTTGATTTAGTAATTCCTGAAGAAAATTGGGAGCAAAAAATCAATGATGTTAAAGAATATAAAGCTGACATTGTTGTTATGGGTAGTGACTGGGCCAATAGTGATAAATTTGAATACCTAAAAGATTATTGTGAAGTGGTTTATCTTGATAGAACAGAGGGTGTATCTACAACAAAAATCAAAAATGATTTAAAAGATTAAGTACACAAATGTGTATTTTTTCTTTATTTAAGTGTTATTGAATAGAATATAGCAAAAATAAAAAAATAATGTTATAATAATTAAAGATAAGGAGTGATAATTATGGCAATTTTAGTAACAGGTGGAGCTGGGTACATAGGTAGTCATACATCAGTAGAATTATTAAATGCAGGAAAAGAAATAATAATATTAGATAACTTCTCAAATAGCAAAAGAGAAGTATTAGATAAAATTAAAGAAATAACAAATAAAGATTTTAAGTTTTATGAGATTGATTATTTGGACACACCAAAATTAAGAAAAGTGTTCGAGGAAAATAAAATTGATGCTGTAATGAATTTTGCTGGTTTTAAATCAGTAGGTGAATCAGTTGCTAAACCTTTGGATTATTATGAAAATAACGTATCTGGAGCAGTTGGGCTTTTAAAAACTATGAAAGAATTTAATGTTAAAAAATTTATATTTAGTTCATCCGCAACAGTATATGGAGATCCTGAAGTGGTGCCAATTACTGAAGACTGTAAGACTGGTGGAACAACTAATCCATACGGAACAACTAAATTATTTATCGAACAAATATTAAAAGATTTATATAAATCTGATAATGATTGGGATATTGCTATATTGAGATATTTTAATCCAGTAGGTTCTCATGAAACTGGTTTAATTGGTGAAGAACCAAAAGGGGTACCAAATAATTTAATGCCGTATATAGTTAGAGTTGCCGCCGGTGAACTTGCTCAATTATCTGTTTTTGGTAATGATTATGATACACCTGATGGAACAGGGGTTAGAGATTACATTCATGTAGTTGATTTATCTAAAGGTCATTTAAAAGCACTTGATAAACTTGATAGAGAGGGAAAAGGGTTGTTTATATACAATCTAGGAACAGGAAAAGGTTATAGCGTTTTAGATATGATAAAAGCTTTCGAAGAGTCAACTGGACAAGAGGTTAATTATAAAATAGTGGGTCGTAGAGAAGGAGATATCGCAACGTGTTATGCAGATCCCACGAAGGCAAAGAATGAATTAGGCTGGGAGACTGAGAAGTCATTAAGGGACATGTGTAGGGACTCTTGGTTATATATTCAAACTGCTAAAGGCATGAAACAAAAATAGAACATAGCTCATATGTTCTTTTTGTATGCATAATTGAAAAATGCTCTCTAAAGTGATATAATAATTTAGAGGGAATGAGTATGAAGAGGAATAAGATATTTGATAAGTTAAACTTTAAAAATATTATCTTGTATTGCAAGTCAAATATTTTATTTTTGATTTATATTTTAATTATATTGCTTTTAGATATTTTACTTAAATTAATAACAATAGGAAGTATTACTTTTAGAGGAATTATATGTGATTTAATTGTTTCTTTAGTGATAGGGTCATTTATGTATTTAATTAAGCCTAAAGGCAGAAGCATTTATCTTGGTATATGGATATTTATTGCTAGTGCGATATGTGTTATAAATACAATATATTATGAATTTTATCAGTCATTTGTATCAATTAATTTAATTCAAACTGCTAGTATGTTGGGAGAAGTGCATAGTTCATTACTTGAAAAGCTTAAGTTTTATCAATTTGTTTATTTATTATTTCCTGTTTGTTTTATATTAATTAATAAATACATTTATAAAAAGAATAAAAGTAGTGTTTTAGAAAATAATAATAGTATTAAAAAGTTATTTAAAAATACTTTATTAGTGGCATTAGTATTATTAATTATAGTTATTTTAACGCTTAGTAAGTCAGAAGCTACCAAGTTTGTTAAACAATGGAATAAAAACTATATTGTGCATAAGTTTGGTATATATACTTATACAATAAATGATACATTACAAAGTGTAAGACCAAAGTTAACTACTTCTGCTGAATATGATGAGGTTGCCCATGAATTTAGAAACTATTATGCTTGTAAATGGGAAAAGAAAAATAAGACTAATGAGTATACTAATAAATTTAAGGGCAAGAATGTAATATTTATACATGCTGAGAGTATACAAAACTTTTTAATTAATTTAAAAATCAATGGTAAAGAAGTAACACCTAATATTAATAAATTTATAAGTGAAGGTATGTATTTTAGTAAGTTTTATCCACAAATAAGCGTAGGAACTTCTTCTGATACTGAGTTTACATTAACAACTGGTTTAATGCCATCTTCAAGTGGAACAGTTTTTGTTAATTATTATAATAGAAAGTATTATTCTTTACCTAAATATTTCAATAAATTAGGTTATTATACATTTAGTACTCACGCTAACTATAAAGAGTATTGGAATAGAAGTACTATGTATAAAACACTTGGTTATCAAGATTTCTATTCAAGAGATTATTTCGATGTACCTGATGAAAGCAGTAGTGATTTTGTTGGTCTTGGATTATCTGATAGTTCATTCTTTAAACAATTAATACCAATTATTAAAAACATTAAGAGTAAAAATGAGCCTTTCTATGGTACAGTTATTACTTTATCAAATCATTCACCTTTTGATGATTTAGAGAAATATGATGATTTTGATGTAACGATGGATTATACTTATACTAATAGTTTTGGTAATAAAGTTAAAGGTAATTCAAATTACTTAGAGGGAACTAAGATGGGTAATTATCTTAAGAGTGCTCATTATGCCGATAGGGCATTTGGTGAGTTTATAGATGGTTTAAAGAAGAATAATTTACTTGAAAATACTATAATAGTATTTTATGGTGATCATGAGTCTAGACTCGCTAGAAGTGAATTTGAAATACTATATAATTATGATCCTGAGACTAATAATATTAAAGATGCAGATGATGAAGGATATATTGATGTGAGTGGTTATAACTATGACTTACTTAAAAATACTCCATTAGTAATTTGGTCTAATGAAGAGAATTTAAAAAAAGAAATTACTGATGTTATGGGGATGTATGATGTATTACCAACTATAGCTAATATGTTTGGTTTTGAAGAAAAGTATTCGCTTGGTCATGATATATTTAGTTCTAACGAAAAGATAGTTATATTCCCAAACGGAAATGTACTTACAAATAATATATATTATAGTAATTCTAATGATGAATATATTACTTTTAATGATAATCCGATAGATGCTGATTACATAGAGAAATTAAAAGAATATTCTAGTAAGATACTTGATATATCTAATGGTATAGTTTACTATGATTTAATAGATAGAGAAGAAAAGTTAATAGGAGAGTGTGAACATGAGTAAGAGAAAGAATAAAAGTGATACATTAACAATTATTGTATTTGTTATGATAGGGGTTTTATTATTCGGATTTTTAGGATATAGAGTATATAATGATTTTTTTAATAAACCTGATACTAAAAAGGAAATAGAGTCAATTGGGCTATATGGATACTCATTACATGATAGGGATTCTAGAGCATATAAAGATACTTTTAAAGAACTTAGCAAAGCTTTAAGTACAAATAATATTGATTATAAAAACTATGCTACATTAGCCTCTAAACTGTTTATAATGGACTTATTCACTTTAGATAACAAACTTGGAAGTACTGATATAGGTGGTTTACAATTTATACATAAAGATCTTAAAGAAAATTTTAAGGAAAATATGGGAGATACAATTTATAAATATGTCGAAATAAATATTGATGGTAAAAGGACACAAGAATTACCTGTTGTAAAAGAAGTAACTGTATCAGATGTTTTAGAAACTAAATATACATATAATAATAAAGATTATCCTGCTTATGTTGTAACTGCTAACTGGGAATATGAAAAAGATTTAGGGTATCAAAAATCAATGAAGATAACATTTATTAAAGATAAAAACATATTATATATTGTAAAAGGGGAGTAATCCTCTTTTTTAATGCATAAAAAAAGCATCTACTCAGATGCTTCTGGTTTTTTAATTGTTTCATCAGTAGTTTTATTGTCATCTTCAGTTTTAACAGAAGGTGAACTAACAACTGCTTTTTTCTTAACATAAATAGTTAATGTTGATATTTGGTCAATAATTGTGTCTTTATGTTCTTTTTGACTGTGAAAACTGTATTCGTTCCAGTTGGAGATATTAACAGTTTGATTATTATCAATATTTATGAAAGATAATTTAAGTTTATTATTAGAAGCATACGCTTTAATAGCATCTACTGAATTACCTTGCATACTTTTTAATGTGTTTATTTTAGCTTGACTATATTTTCCTTGTCCTACTAATGTTTCCTCATATGGTTTATTTAAATCAAATGAAGTTTTCTTTATTAAATTATTATTTGAAGTACTTAAATTGTTTTTTATTTCTTTTTTAATATCATTAATACTTCCAGTGTATGGTATCGTCACTGCTGGATAACTTTTTGATGATGGCTCATATACATGATGCCATGCGTTATATCCAGATAATTGACTTCTTTGAATATTAACCAAATTAGAATTATCAGAGATTACTATTGATTTAGCTAAGTTATAAAGCGATAAAACGTCTTTAGATTTAATATTTGTTTGGAAGTTAGCTTTTATTGTTTCAAGTACA
This sequence comes from Clostridium sp. CAG:1000, assembly GCA_000436975.1. Classification (GTDB taxonomy): domain Bacteria; phylum Bacillota_I; class Bacilli_A; order RF39; family UBA660; genus CAG-1000. Next base: position 58,671 of record HG000342.1, on the reverse strand, counting down.
TTTATAGCTTGATTTGGATCTCTTAATTTAGTTCCTGCTTCAACTATACCAAGTATTACTTTCATTTGATTTTTACCTCTAGTGTAATCATTTCTTACACCTTCGTTATATTTAGCACAGTGAAGTCCCATTTGTTTGCCAGCACCTGAGCCATCATTTGGTTTATGTCTATTTCTTGACATTGCCAGTGCTTGTTCACCATTTAAGTGTTGTTTTCCTTTTAATACAGTAATAGTATTATTTCCCCATTGTCTTGAACTATTTTGTTCACAAAATGAATATGGAACTTCTACATCTATTCCTCCAACTGCATCTACTAGTTGAACAACTCCTTTAAAATTAATCTTAGCATAATAATCTATCTTAGTATCAAATAATTTTTGTATTGTATTAACGGCACATTCTGATGAGCTTCCCCATGTTACAGTGTTTATTCTTCTATAATTATTTCCTGAACATGCTGTTTTTAAGTACATATCCCTTGGTACAGATGTTAGAGTAGCTCTTAAAGTTTTAGGATTAAATGTTACTAGTAATAATACATCTGCATTATATCCTGATGTTACACCATCTTTTGATGAATCAACGCCGATAAATAACATTGTGAATGGTTTGTTTAATGATGCTGTTGTGTCATTATTATTATTTTCTTTTGATTCATATTTTTTAGTTTTTTCATAAAGAACTACAGTTTCATCTTTTATATTTTCATATCCATCTAATGAGTAGAACATATCAGCATAGTTTGAACTAAAGAATGCTGCATCTACTTCTTTATTTTTAAGTGCATATAATAATTCCATTGTTGAATCATATTTAACTATTGTATTATTATTTTCAAGCTTTAATTCTTTTATTATTTCGTTTGGTAATACACATCCTTCAATATCACTTGTGTCTGTTATAATTCCTATTTTCGCTTTATTTAAATCTTTGTATGATTTATATTTTTTATTATATGTCACTAGGGAAGAACTAGCAATATTTTTTGTATTACTATAAGAATCTATTGTTTTATATATTTTATTTAAGTAGTAGTAGCCTCCAAACTGTACAATACTTATCATTAAACACATAATAAGAGGTACAACAAATGCTATTTTATTTTTCTTTTTAATGCTCCTTAGGAGTAAGTATCCTACGAATATAAGTAAATATAATAGAACAATTATTCCGTATATTCTATAAAATGTTTCAACACCTTTGTAAAGAACAAGGCTATAGCCTAGGAGACCTAGGCTTATAAGTTGTACTATTATTAATATTATACTGAGTAGTGCTTTTGATTTTTTATTCATTTTCTTTAGTCACTTCAACTTTCTTCTTAGTATTTGCTTTTTTAGTTGCTTTAGTATTTTTCTTAGTAGTAGTTTTCTTCTTTACTGTTGTCTTTTTTTTTAGTTCTTTTTCTTTTGCTTTTTGTTCTTCAAGTCTTTTTTGTTCTTCAAGTCTTTTTTGTTCTTCTTGCATTTTTAGTTCTTCTTCTTGCTTCTTTTTCATTTCTTCAATTAGTCTTCTTTTTCTTTTTTTATTTTTCCTCACTTTAGACAATAATATGCATATTAGTATAAATATTATTATTGTTGTTTCCGCTCCTAAAAAGACTATGATTTCTGTATACATTTTTATTTTTTCTTTATAAGATTTTGTCATTTCATCTGTATATCTTATAACAGTGTTAGTTTTACTATCATATAAGTAGTAGTTATCTTTTCCAGTAGTTAAGTCTTTTCCTTTTATTATGGCATATTCACTATCTTTTTGAGCAAGAGCTTTAATTTCGATGTCATTTATTTTTATATTTTTTTGTTTGTAACTATTATCAAATTTCTTATCAATATCAAGTGGCAAAATTTTTATTTTTTCAAATGATATTTCGTTATATTCTTTATAAGAATTGTCATTTTTATTATATAAATATAATTTAATGTTCCCATCTTCATCTTTTAAACCTAATAATGTAAGTTTAGTTACTTCGTTATATAGGGATGGCACTTTTTGTTCATCAAGTTCTATTTCATTGAATTCAAATCCATCAGGTTTTTCTATACTGCTTGTTCTTTTAACTATTACGTAGTTTTTATCATTGATTTTAACATTTATTGGGTTAGGATCAACCACACTAACAATTATTGTATATTCTTTTGTACTTCCGTTTTCAGCAGTAACAGTTATTACAAATTTATTTTCTCCTTCTGATACTTCATGTTCACCATCTCCATTAACACTGGCAGATGAATCATTTTTACGAGCATTAATATTTACTTTGGTTGTATCTGCGGGTACTTCTACTTTATAATTTGTTTCATTTTTTGAAAAAGCAGGGGATAGATCATACCCATCTACTGATAAACTTTTTAAAGTATTATCTTTTGAATATGAAGCTTCTAGTTCTGCTTGAGTAATTATTTTAATTGATTTAGATCCTTTTGAAATTGAAATATTATTTTTATCCCAGTCTAGAGCTCCGACTGATTTAACAGTTATTGTTGCGGTTCCTTTTGCGATAGCTTTAAAGCTATATTTGTATGATTTACTTTTTATTTTTCCATCGCCAACATCTGCGATATTAAGTTTCCCTGATGTTAATTTTAATTTGCTTTTATCATAATCAATTACCCACTCCCAAGCTCCTAGAGGGCTACCTGATGATATTGTAATAGTAGCATTAATTGTACTTCCAACAGTAGCAGAACTTTTATTTGTTGAAACTGTTATTTTACCTGAGGCAGCATTTATATTAAGTATGAACGCAAATGTCATTATGAATAGTGTTAAGTATTTTGTAATTCTTTTCATTCTTCCTCCTATAATCTTTCATCACCAACTAGGTGTTTTTGAACTAATAATAAATCATATATTGTTACTTTATTATCATTTGATACATCAGCAGCATAATATGCAGCGCCGTATAACCCTTCATCACCAACTAAATATCTTTGAACTAATAATAAGTCGTGTATTGTTATATTACCATCTCCTGATACATCTCCTCTTACTACAGCTGTATAAGTTTTTGTTTCCATATTTGTAATAATTGTTATCTTTTGTCCTGATGTAAGTTTAGAATTATCACGTTGTACTTTGCCATTTGAATCAGTAACAATTATATTTTTAGCTCCATTTTTTATTAAGTTATTTTTAAGATCGCTAATTAGAGTATTGTTTCTTATGTTAGTTAGAAAACCATTTTTATCATTTACATATGATGAATTAATTACATCTTTAGTAGTAGTTGTGTCATCAACTTTATTAATAGTTATAGTATATTGTCTTTTTATACCTGTTTGAGACACTACAGATATTGTAATATCAGTTTCATCATCTTTAAGTTCATACTCACCAGTGCCAGTTATAGTTGCATTAGAACTTTGAGCGTTTGCTTTAATGGTTACTTTATTAGTAGTTTTTGGAACATATGAATCATATGTTAATACATCTTTATCAAATGAAGGAGTGATATTATAATTTACAACTTCTAATTTAGATAAATGGTTATTATTGTCACCGCTCTTCGGTAGAGAAGTGTAATTAGGCATATTGTTATAAACAGGAATTCTAAATATAAATGTTTGACCTATATTTCCGCCATTAACATATGCATTATAAGCAGAAGTTCCTTCAGTAGCAGGTGCTTGTATATTGGTTTGATATTGATGAGTATATTTAGAAAACTTTGTATCACTACTCACATTAAATTTTTGGAAATATAGTGTGTTTTGACCTTTAGTAATATAGCTTACTGCTAAGAATGAAGCTCCTTCTTTAATAGCAACTTCAATATCATTCCATTCATTACCACTTCTATCAATAAGTTTTGCTGCATAAGCAAGACCTCTAGTTACAGGATCGTTTGTATAATCATCTTTATGTGCTCCAATATTAAAGAAATTATAATATCCACTTCTTGTTTGACCTCTATAAGTAAAACTTCTACCATCTGTTGAAGCACTACCATTGCTACTTACTTCTTGTCTAATTCTACTGGCAATATGTACAGGGCTTATTCCAAGTGACTTACCAGCATTAAACATTGGAACAGTATATTTATCATCTTTTAATTTACCATTTCCAAATATAGCTTTTGTTAGACTAGGGTAAGAACTTTCTAAACTCTTATCGTAATCTAATTTTTCAAACATAAACATATATTTTTCATTTAACCAGTTTCTTGGGTCTAAATAGAAGGCTACTACTTCGCTATTTACATAATACCAGCTTTTGCCTTCAGCTGGTGTTGAAGATGTTCTATAACTGTCATTAGTTGTTTGCATATAGTTTTTACCAGTTTCTTTATTAACTGAAGTATTAAAATCTAAATTAGTTTTATCTGCTATAAATTTCCAATTAGGATATTTTTTATGTAAATAAGTTAAATATGGAATATATGTATCAGGAAAACCTGCGTTACTTAATTCTTTTGAATAATTATCATCACTAGCTGTTATATCACTTTTTTTAATAACATAATTTTTACTAACATATCCAATTTTATTTCCATAATACTGTACTTTGTACCAATCACCATATGTTCCTAAGATTGTTACATTAACGCCTATAGAAAGTCCTTCAATATATTTTCCACCGGGACTTTGTCTTACCGAAACATCATTTCCATATATTCTAGCTGACCAATCTATTACTGTTACATCAGAATTTGATTTATCAACTTTTTTGACATACCTACTACAAACGTAGCCTTGTCTTTCTTTATATAAAACTTTTGCCCATTTTTGGTCACACCCGGTTCCGGAATATAAAGTATCTTCAAGAACAGTTATTTCTGTTCCTCTGTTAACACTTAATATTACATTATGGTTAGTACCAGCCCCACTTCTTATTCTTACATCATTACCATTTATCTCAGCATCGTAACCACTAGCATTTATAAAAAGTGGAATACACATAAAAAATAAAAGCATAAATAACATTTTTAAAGATTTCTTTTTCATATATACTCCTTTAATTATCATCATTATACTAATTATAACAAAATTCGATATATTTTTCATTAATTTATGATAAATTTACATAGAAAATATGTTATAATAACTAACCAATGAGGTGGTTTTGTGAAAAAGAAGAAAAAAATAGTTATTAGTTCTAAAATTATTATAATAATTATCGCTGCCTGTCTTTTTATTTCACTTGTTATTAACATATATCTTTTTAGTATAAAAAAGACAGTTAATATGCTTGATGAAAATATTGTGTTTTTTGGAGATTCTATAACAGAAGTATATAAAGTTGATGAATTTTTTCCAAAAAGAAATGTAATCAATAGTGGAATAAGTGGAGATAGAACAGAAAATTTACTTGAAAGGATGGATGATGTTTATAGATATAATCCATCTAAGGTATTCTTATTAATTGGTATTAATGATTTAAATAGAGAAAAAAGTATAGATGAAATAACTAAAAATATTCAAAAGATCATTAATAATATTAAAGCTAATCGAAAGTATACTAAAATTTATATAGAGTCAGTTTATCCAATTAACAGAAATGTTTTTGAAGAAAAAGATTATTCATTTAATGAAAAAATTAATAATGATATTATTAAAGAACTTAATAACAAAATAAAAATATTATGTAAAGAAAATAAAATTCAATATATTGATGTTTATAATAGTTTATTAGATAATGATGGTAATTTAAAAGATATCTATACTAATGAAGGATTACATTTAAGTGATTTGGGATATTTTAAAGTAACAACTAGTTTAAATAAATATATTAATGAATAATTGTAAAAACTATTAATAATCATGTTATAATAGTTATAGGGAAGTGAATTTATGGATTTTGAAGTTAATGGTCATAATGTATTTATAATAGTGAGTACATGCTTTTTAGCATCGCTAATATTTGTACAACTTATGAAAAAAGTAGCTGTTTTTTTAAAGATAATGGACATTCCAAATGAGCCTAGAAAGATACATAAAAAGCCTATGCCATTACTTGGTGGACTTGGAATATATTTTGCATTCTTACTTGGGTATATGGCTTTTGCACCTAAAAATAATTTAATGCTTTCAATATTAATTTCATCATTTTTAATTATACTTTTAGGTCTTTTTGATGATATGACTAAAAGTGAAACGCCAATGCCAAATAAATATAAATGGTTAGTTCAATTAATAGTTGCTGCTATAGTTGTATTTTATGGAGGACTTGAGCTTACCAAAGTTACTTTGTTTGGCTTAAAACTTAATTTTGCTTCGATACCATTACTACCAGAAGCGTTATCAATATTTATAATAATAGCCACTATTAATGCTATTAACTTAATAGATGGACTTGATGGTTTATGCGCAGGAATTGCATCAATATATTTTTTAACTATTGCAATTATAGGATTTATTTTAAATAAATTTGGTGGTCTTGATATTATATTATGTTTAATAATGCTTGGAAGTACTCTCGGATACTTAGTTCATAATTTTCCACCAGCAAGAATATATCAAGGAGATGCCGGAAGTACATTTTTAGGTTTTATGATATCAGTTATATTCTTACTTGGTTTTAAAACAACAACACTAACTTCATTAATAATACCATTATTAATTTTAGCTATTCCAATTATGGATACACTATTTGCAATTATAAGAAGAAAATTAAAAGGTCAAAAGATTGATCATGCAGATAAAGAACATCTACATCATCAATTACTTAAAAAATTATCAAAAAGAAGTACTTTGCTTGTTATATACGCAATTAATATTATATTCTCTATAACTAGTATTTTCTATGTTATTGGTGACAAAAAAGAAGCCGCAGTGTGTTATGTAATAATAACATTTATTGTATTGTTTTTAGTATTTAAAACAAATATTATATTTGAAAGGTCTAAAAAATAGACCTTTTTTGTTTTATGTGATATTATTGTTATAAGGAGATTTGATATGAAAGTAGCTATATTAGGATGTGGAGCATACGGCCTTGCTCTTGCAAGTATTCTTGTTAAGAATAAAGTTGATGTAACCATGTGGTCATATAAAGAGGAAGAAAAAGATAAATTAATTAAAACAAGAAAAAGTGATAAATTAAAAAATTATAAAATACCAGAGTGTATTAATTTTAGTAATAATATGAATGAAGTTGTTAGAGGAAAAGATTTGATAGTAATAGCTGTTCCTACATTTTCTTTTGAAAGTACAGTTATTAAATTAAAGGAATGTATAGATAAAAGGCAGCCTGTATTAATTGCTACAAAAGGTATACAGCAAGATACGTGTTTATTTTTACATGATGTCTTTAAGAAACATTGCAAAAATAAAATAGCGGTTATTTCAGGGCCTTCTTTTGCAGTTGATATTATTCGTGAAGTGCCAATCGGATTAAGTCTTGCAACAAAACATAATTCAGTTGAATTACTAGTAAGGGAATGTTTTGAAAATAAACTTACTAAATTTAGAAGTACAAATGACATTATAGGGGTAGAAGTATGCGGTAGTATAAAAAATGTAATGGCAATTGCTTCAGGTATGCTAGAAGGAATGAATGCAACTCCTTCAACTAAAGCATTATTTTTAACAGAAAGTATGAATGATATAAAAGAATTATTATTCGCACTTGGGGGAAAGAAAAAAACGATTCTTTCGTTTGCTGGATTTGGTGACATTTTAATGACTAGTACATCTTCATCATCTAGAAACTTTAGTTTTGGATGTTTAATAGGAGAAGGAAAAAGTAAGCAAGTTATTGACAATTACCTAAAAGAAACAACTGTAGAAGGGATGTATACTTTACAATCTATTCACAAACTAGTTAAAAAGAAAAATGTAAAGATGCCAATAATTAATTTGATATATGATATAATAAATGGAAAAAAAGATAAGGAAGAAATATTAAGCTTTTTAATAGAAAAATAATAAGTAAATGGAGATTAAAATGAAAAAAATTAAACATAATATATTACTTATATTACTTTTTATATTTAAATGGCACTTAAGAATAATTTACTTTTTTATAAAGATACTCACATTTAGAAAAAAAAGAGTTTTCTTTATAAGCAGACAGTCTGATAAAACGCCTGATAATTATAAAATATTAATTAATGAGTTAGAAAAAGAAAATATCAATACTATTGTCATATGTAAAAAAGTTCCAACCGATTTAAACACAATGCTAAGAAATGAAAAAAAGTCAATAAATATAATGAGCGAAATATTTAAAATATTTGGTTATTACTTCAATATGTATAAACAAATGTATTACATTTCAACATCAAAAGTTGTTATAACTGATGGTTATAATATTACAGTTAGTATACTTAATCATAAAAAAGGAACTAAGGTTATACAGTTATGGCATTCTCTTGCTGCTATTAAAAAGTTCGGATATCAAACAATAGGGTATCCGGATGGTCTAAATCCAAGTATTGCTAAAATGTTATGTATGCATAAAAATTATGATTATGTAATTAGTGGTTCTAAGGCAATGAATAAATCTTTTGCTGAAGCATTTAATGTAGAAGTTAAAAAAGTATTGGATATAGGGACACCTACAATTGATTCATTGTTAAAACCTAATAATAAAGTAGTAAAGGAGATATATAATGAATATCCTGCATTAAAAAAGAAAATTAATTTATTATATGCGCCTACTTTTAGAAGTGACGGTAGAAATAATGTGGATGAACTAATTAAAAACATTGATAGTAATAAATATAATTTAATTGTTTCATTACATCCAAAAGATATTACTAAAAAATCTGATCAAATAATATGTATTGATAGAAACAAATATACAACTTTCGATTTTATAAGGGTATGTGACTATGTTATAACAGATTATTCTGCAGTCGCAGTAGATGCTAGTGTACTTAATAAAAGAGTTATATTATATGTTTATGATTATGAAAAGTATAGTAAGGAAAATGGCTTAAATATTGATTTATTTAAAGAACTTCCTGGATGTACATTTAAGAGTGCTAAAGACATGATGAATATGTTAAATGAAAATAAATACAACAATGAAGCCTTTCAAAAATTTAGAAAAAAGTATGTTACTAATCTAAATGGTGGGTGCACTAAAAAACTTATAAAATTGATAAAGGAGAATTTATGAGAAAGATTAAAAAAATAATTATTGATTTTTGTAAAAAAAATGTATTTTTTCGTAAAATTGTAAGATCATTAAGATTGTTTTTTAAGAAAGCTATATATTTAAAATACAAATTAAAATATAAAGTTGATGATAAAACTATATTTTTTGAAGTATATGATGGAAGAAATTACACTTGTTCACCTAAAGCAATATATGAAAAAATGCTTGGTATGAAAGAGTTTAAAAACTATAAATTTGTTTGGGCTTTTAAAGAGCCAGATATGCATGATGTTTTAAAAGATAAGAGACTTACAGTTGTTAAAACTAAAACTAAAGATTATTATAAATATATTTCTAGTTCTAAATATTGGATTGTTAATTCGATTATGGATGAGAGTATCTCAAAGAAAAAAAATCAAATTTATCTTCAATGTTGGCACGGGACGCCATTAAAAAGATTGAGATATGATATTGAAGTAAATGGGGCTGTATTAAATACTATTAAAGAAATCAGAAAAAGAAATGATATAGATGCCTCTAAGTTTGATTATTTTATTTCACCTAGTAAATATTGTACTGAAAAGTTTACTTCTGCCTTTAATTTAGAGGCACTTGGCAAAAAGAATGTCATAATTGAAGAAGGTTATCCTAGGAATGATTCATTATTTAATAAAAATAAAAAAGATATTGATAAAATAAAAGAAAAAATAGGAATACCTACAAATAAAAAAGTAATATGTTATTTACCAACTTTTAGAGACAATCAACATACATCTGGAGTGGGTTATACATATGACTTAGAAATTGATTTTAATTCTTTAAAGAAAAAGTTTTCAAAAGATTATGTTATTTTATTTAAACCACATTATTTTATTGCTAATAAGATAGATTTAACTAAATATAAAGGCTTTGTTTATAATGTAGCTAATTATGATGAAATAAATGATATTTATTTAGTTAGTGATTTATTAATTACTGATTATTCAAGCGTATTTTTTGATTATGCAAACTTGAAAAGGCCAATTATATTTTATATGTATGATTATGATGATTATAAAAATAATTTAAGGGATTTTTATATTTCATTAGATGAATTACCTGGACCGATAGCTAAAACTCAAAAAGAGCTAGAAAATTATATATCAAATATTAATAAATATAGTTTAGAATATAAAAATAAATATAAAAAATTTAATGATAAATATAATTATCTTGATGATGGTAATGCTAGTGAAAGAGTAATAAGTTCAATATTTAAAAAATAAATAAATTGAAGTTGACTATAATATATGATAAAATGTTAATGTACTCGAAGGAGAAAAAATGAAAAGATTTTTTAAAGATTTAAAAAAATATAAAAATTATATTGCTTATGCAACTAAGTCTGAACTTAAGACTGAAGTAATAAATTCTTATTTAGGTTGGATGTGGATGATTTTAGAACCACTTGCATTTATGCTTATTTATACATTTATAGCACAAATAATATTTAAGTCATCCGTAGATTATTTTCCAGTGTTCGTATTTATTGGGCTTTCTATATGGAACTTCTTTAACAAAATGGTTACTGTAAGTGTTAAATTAGTTGCTAATAATAGAGATACTGTTACCAAAGTATATTTACCTAAATGGGTACTATTAATAGTAAAAATGGGTGTTAATTTATTTAAAATGATGGTTTCATTCTTACTAGTATTTATATTCATGGTTATATACCAAGTGCCAATTACATGGAATGTATTATGGTTCTTGCCAATACTAATAGTTTCAATTATATTTACATTTGGTGTATGCACCTTAGTAATGCATATTGGTGTATTTGTAGAAGATTTATCAAATTTAGTTAATATAGGACTTAGAATGCTATTTTATATGACAGGTATATTCTTTAATATAGCATCAAGAATACATAATGAAGTTTATAGAACAATATTACTTGATATAAATCCTCTCGCTAATTTTATTTATAATATGAGAAATGTTTTAATATATAGTACACCTCCAGTTGGAATGTGGACTTTAATATGGTTCTTTATTTCAATATGGATTTGTGTATATGGTATTAATACAATTTATAAATATGAAAATACATATGTAAAGGTGATGAAATAATGAAAAAGAATGATGAAATAGCAATAACAGTTAAAGATTTACATGTGTATTATAGAGATATGAATCGTTTTTCTTTAAAAAAGATGGGTGTTAAAGGGAAAGGCTCTGGTAAAATCTTTAAAGCAGTAAAAGGTGTTTCTTTTGAGGTACCTAAGGGACAAATATTAGGTATATGTGGAAGAAATGGCAGCGGAAAATCAACTCTTTTAAGGGCAATCTCAGGAATATTTTCTGCTGATTCAGGAAGTATTAATTTACATGGCAATAGTATTTCTCTTTTGTCAATTGGAGTAGGCTTTCAAAAAAAATTAACAGGTTATGAAAATATATTTCTATCCGGATTACTTCTAGGATATACAAAAGAACAAGTAGAGGAAAAAATAAATGATATTATAGAGTTTTCTGAACTTGGAGATTTTATATATAAACCTGTTAGTAGTTACTCATCAGGAATGTATTCTAAACTTGCATTTTCAATAACTGCGATATTAGAAACTGATATTATGCTTATTGATGAAGTATTAAGTGTAGGAGATATTCATTTTAGAGAAAAGAGTTACAATAAGATGAAAGAGTTAATAAATGACTCTGATAGAACAGTTGTAATAGTTTCTCATAGTACCAAAACTATAGTAGAATTATGTGACAAAGTAATATGGTTACATGATGGCCTTATTAAAGATGAGGGAGAACCTGCTGAAATAATGGCTAAATATGAAGAATATATGCGTTCATTAAATTAATCGCTTTTAAAAAGTGATTTTTTTATGTATAATTAACATGGTGATAAAATGAATATATATGATTTTGATAATACAATATATGAAGGAGATACTGGAGTAGATATGATGCTTTATGGATTTAAAAAGTATCCTTTCAAAGTAATAAAATGTGTAATAAGAGGTTTAAAACTTAAAAAGAAGTATAACTCTCTAAATATAAGTGAAGTAAAAGAAGAATTTTTTTCATTTTTGTATGAAATAAAGGATTTAAATAAATTTATTGAATCTTTTATAGATAGTCATATGAAAAATATTAAACCATGGTATAAGAACCAACAAAAAGAAAATGATACTATTATATCAGCATCATACGATTTGTGGATTAACCCTTTTTGTGAAAGACTTGGAATTAAAAATATAATATGTACTAAAGTTGATGACAAGGGTAAGATAATCGGAGAGAATTGCAAAGGAGAAGAAAAGGTCAAACGCTTTAAAGAAGAGTTTCCAAATGTAGAAGTATTTGAGTCATATAGTGATTCTTCTACTGATATACCTATGCTTTTGCTTGCTAAAAAGCCTTTTGTGGTAGATGGTAATGTTATAAGACCATATAAGGAAGGTAGTTATTTTCCAATTGATGAATAAAAATAAATGTGTTAACCAAAAATAGTTGACATAAGAGTTTTTTTGTTGTATATTATTTAAGCAAGGGAGGAAAGAAAATGGCAGTTAAGATTAGACTTAAAAGAATGGGAGCTAAAAAAAGACCTTATTACCGTTTAGTTGTTGCTGATTCAAGAGCAAAAAGAGATGGTAATGTTATAGAATCTATAGGAACTTATGCACCAATTGAAGCTAATAAATATAATGTTAATAAAGAAGCAGCATTAGATTGGCTTAAGAAAGGAGCTCAACCTACAGATACAGCTAAGAACATTTTAAGTGAAGTAGGTGTTATGGAACAATTCCATAAATCTAAAAGTAATAAGTAATGAATCTAGTAGAGTTTTCAGAACTAATTGTAAAAAAATTAGTAAAAGATCCTGATTTAGTTAAAGTACAAGAATTTAGTAATGATGATGATATTACTATAGAAATAATTGTATCTGAAGCTGATATGGGTAGAGTTATAGGAAGAGGCGGAAAAATTGCAACAAGCATAAAAACTTTAATCCAAGCTAAAGCCTATAATGATGGTAATAAGAAAGTTAAAGTAAATATAGATTCATTTTAAGAACCTCTGGTTCTTTTTCTTTAAGGAGATTTTTATGACTAATGAAGATAAATTATTTTTTGAACAAAGGTTTAAAGGAGTAGGAATATCTGAGAGTGAATTTCTTTTGTATTTAGATTGTTTAAGACATTCTAGAGAAGTTAGTAGTAACTCTGAGATTATATTATGTAGATTTGATAAGATGATTGAAGTTAATTTTTCGCTTGGTATCTTTGAAAATGATCAAAGTAAAACAATAGGTGGTTTCATTAGTGATGATGGTAACTCTATATTGTTTGATTGTGAAAAGAATGATTATGAAACAAATAAAATCATAAGATATACTGAAGAGTTTATATTTGAAAAAGGAAGTATAAAAAGAATAACAACATATGATAATAAAACTTATATAGATATATTACCAGAGTTTGATAAAGATGACTTATATAGATTTATTGATGAAAAAGTTTCTGAAATAAGAGGAAATAATATAAAAAGATAAAGAATTAATTTTCTTTATCTTTTTTGTATTTTATACTAATAAATAAAGTACTTATAGTGATTAATATTAGTAGTATTAAGGTCACGATTAATGGAAATTTAATATAGCCATAAGTTTCTATATAATTATTACTTTGATAAAATATAAGTGGAAAAATAAATGCGATTAAAACGATTATCAAATTTAATATTTTACTTTTTTTATTGCTTAAATTAAAGGCTGCTTCTAAATTATCAAACGTTGTGCATAACATAATTGAACCGGAATTAATTGTATATAAAATCCATATTATTGAAGAAATATTTTCTAATGACTCTAAGAAGGAAAATATTTGTATCTTTTTTAATACTGTGTAAAGAGGATAGTCAAAAAAATCAGTTAGATTAATACCATATATTCCGATAGTCACTGATATTGCTAGAAAAAGAATAATAAAGGATAATGAAAACATAAAGTAAAAATGTTTTTTAAATAGTTCTTTATCTACTAAATTATTTTTTTTATAGCTCATTACGAAGAATGTCGGAACTGTATAATATAGTGTGAATGATAGAGAAGATGTAATAATACTTTTTGTATTAACTGTTATAAATGGTAAAAAATTATCCATTTTAACAGCATTTACCAAATTAAGGAAATCAAATGCAAAAATAGAAATAGCTAAGAAAAATGATATAACAGATACTCGCGTAACGGTTTCTATTTTTTTTGATGCGGTATATGCAGTAATAAGAATAATCATAGCATAAATATATATATTAGATGTTTGAGTTAAATATTGACTTGATAGAAATGTTGCGAGTCTATATGTAAAAAAAATATATATGATAGTTGCTAAAACACCAAAACAAGTATTTAAAGGATATGAAAACTTCCCAAATACTTTTTTAATTTTTTCTGAGCCTAAAAGTTCAGGATATGAATCAAAAAACTTCAAAAATATTAGTGATAAGATTAAACTCAAAACAAATCCAATTAACATTGAAATTAATGATGCTGTTTTTGATATATGTATCATATAAGATGTAAGTATTCCCCAAAATGGAGCACCACTAAGTGCTATAACTAATGTTGATAGGGAAAAACTATTTGTTTTTTCATTATTTTTCATTTTCTTATCTCTCCTGATGAATTAATTTTAGTATTTGATTTTACTTTTATATTAATATTTTTTAAATTATCATCCCAGTTTTTATTTTTAAAATCAAAATAATTTTTATTTCTTTTATAAATATAATTTCCTATACCTATAAAGTCATTATTATTTTTTTTCATTTTATTTATCAAATTATTTATATTATTCTTTATATAATCGTTAGTTAATTTGTTAAGTTTATTAGTAGTTTCTTTGCTATTTAAATTATAATTACAATTATATTCTTTTAGCTTACCAAGTGATTTTGTACTAATTGTAAATACATTTTTATTCCAATTAAATTTTGTTTTAATATCTTGCACTTCTATTGTGAATAACTTGTTACCACATGGTATATCAAGTGTAGTTTTTTGTGAATTGTTAGTTATTATATTATAAAAGATAGATTCTTTTTCACTGAAAGTTAATTTATTTAATTTACTATTGAATGAAACAAGATTTCCTAAATACAAAGTTTCTTCATCATTATTTTTCTTTATTGTTATAGTTGGATAAACATTATTAATACCATATTCATATTTGTTATAAATCATATCAATAAATTTTAATGGAGTAGAAGAAGAAAATATATTTTGATTAAAATCCATCATTTTATCTAAATATATAGATGAACTATTTTTATCAGAATATATTTTAAAAATACTACTTATTTCATCTTTAGAGGCAATATAAGTATAAAAATTCATTTTTGATTTTGAGCTTCTTAAAAAATAATCATAAAAATCTTTATTTTCTTTAATTAATCTATCGCTTAGTATTAAAACCTTTAAGTGCGAAATAAATAATTCTTTATTTGATAATTTAGATATCTCGCTCATTGCTTCATCGATAGAACTTGAAGCGGTAGTTAAAACTACGACTTTACTTTCTTTATCATTTTCTATTAATTGAGCAGTTAATTTGTACAAATCATTTTCATAATCAATAGCAATACCACTTATAATAGCTAAATCATTTATTTCAACATAATCTGCACAACCGGATAGTAAAAAAATACTTATTAACATTATTATTATTTTTTTCATATTTCACCTTTATTACTATTTTGAACTAACATTCCTTTTCTTAGTTGTTCTTTCTTTGTCATTTTAATTTTAGGCGTTATTGGATACATAAAAGGTTTTCCAAAGGATTTAATACTACATAGATTAGTAATGATAAATATAAATCCAAAAAGTATACCGACAATACCAAAGAATGAAGAAAGAATCATTAGTAAGTATCTATAAAATCTAATAAAAGATTGAAAGTCATAATAAATATAGAATATTGAACTAATTGCAGTAATTGCAACTACTATAACCATAATAGGTGACACTATCCCAGCGCTAACAGCTGCATCTCCTAAAACTAATGCACCTAAAATTGAAAGAGAAGTACCTCTAGACGCAGGAGTAAGTGCGTCCGCTTCATATAAAAGTTCAAATGTAAACATTAGTATAAATGCCTCTACTAAAGCAGGAAAAGGAACACTTGCTCTTTGAAGAGAAAAATTCATAAGAAGACTTGTTGGTAATATTTGCTGATCATATGTAATAAGAGAAAGATATATACCAGGCGCAAAAATAGTTATGAAAAAAGCAAGTACTCTTATTATCTTAACAAATTCTACAAATATCTTTTTTTGATAATTGTCTTCATCATTATAAAAATAATCAATAAAAAATGTTGGAATTATTAAAGCATTACATGAGTTTTCACAAATTATACAAATCTTTCCATCAAGTAAACATTTAGCAACAGTATCAGGTTTTTCAGTAGATTTGATTGTTGGAAATATACTTTTGTTTTCTTTGTTGATTAAACTTTTTATATAATAGGTATCTAATATTTTATCAGTGGAAATAGCACTTATTTTATTAATAGTATCATTTAAGAGTGTTTTATCAACAATATCATCTAAATACATAATACAGGTTTTAGTTTTGGTCTTAGTGCCAAGATTCATTTCTTTTAAAAATAAATTTTCATTTTTTAATCTTTTTCTAATAAGGCCAATATTAGTATTATAGTTTTCATTAAATGCATCTTTTGGTCCTTTTATTGTGGGTTCACTTGTAGGTTCTGTAACCCCTCTATCTATAATAGCTTTTGTCTCTAATGCAATTATTTCTTTATTGTAAATTACAATAGTAAATCCATTATATAAATAATTCATTACATCATTTTCTTTTATTTCGATAAAGCTTATAGATGGAGTATAATTTAAAATATCTTTTTTGATTGATGATATTAATTCATTTTTTAAAAGACTTCTTTTAGATAGATATTCTAGTATAAATTCATTTGATTTAGATGAATCACAGACCGTTTGAATATTAACAATGTAAATTTTACTCATGCCAAAAGTGACTTTTTTAATTTGTAAGTCAGGAGTATGCTCTTTTGATTTATATAGTTTATCTATTATATTCATAATATTAGTATGTTTAATATTTATATTGTTATTCTTTTTTAGAAAATTATGACTTTTTTTTATTTATTGCATATTCTATTATAGGAGGGCCAATATCATGTACAATTATAAAGAAATTGTTACTAAAGCTATAATAGGAAAAGGCAAAAAAACTTTTAAAAATGATTATGAATTAAATACCGATGAGAAAGTAGATACAGTATTAGGTTGTTGGGTTATTAATCATAATTTAATAGGCAGAAAAGATGATGATCATATTAAAATTAACGGAAGTTATGATATAAATATTTGGTATAGTTATGATAATAATACTAAGACAAATGTTGTTAGTAAAAAAATGTATTATGAAGAGAGAGTAAAAGTTAAAATTAAGAATAATACTGAACTTAATGATGACTCTGAAATCATAATTAGAAGTCTTAAAAATCCAACATGCATTGATGTATCTAATGAAGATAAGACCATTAAATATACCATTTCAAAAGAATTAGGAATTGAAATAGTAGGTGATGCTAAAATAAAAATAGCTGTACAAAATAATGAAGATGATTATGACATAATAGTTGATGAGGATGCAATAAATAATGAAATAGATAAAGAAGTTAATGTAAATTATTTGGAAGACAAGAAGAATGCCAAATAATAAATACATATTGAAATAATGAGGTTTCTATGCTATAATTACAATATTGTTTGAAAGGGTAATAAGGAGGAAAAATATGAATTTATTAACAATCGCTGCTTTATTCTCATATGTTCAAACTCAAAAGACTATAGATGCTACTGATAAGATTCAAAAGCATAATGAAATGGTTGAACAAAGAATAGAAGAAGGTAAAAAATACCTAGAGGATCATTTTACTAAAGGTAACGATTATGTTGAAAAACATATGGAAGATGGAAAAGAATATGTTGAAAAACATATGGAAGATGGAAAAGATTATGTTGAAAAACATATGGAAGACGGAAAAAAATATGTTGAAAAACATATGGAAGACGGAAAAGAATATTTAAAAAACAATGCTGAAAAAGGCGTTGAAAATCTAGATAAAATTATGGATGATGTAGAAGATGAAGTTAATCGTGAAACACATACAGGCATAGGCTCAGCCATTAACAACATTTATAAATCAGTTAAAAATAAAATATTAGGTTGGTTTAAATAAAAGTAACTTTTTTGGTTACTTTTTATTTTTGGTTTGTTATAATTATTATGGTGGTATTATGAACAAGCTAGAATCTAAAATACTTATTAGAGTAGTTAAATATCGTGATGATATAATTTTTGGAAAATATAGCGATTATACTTCTGCCTTGAATGATGGGACTTTATTATGGGAAAGCATAATAAAGGATAATAATCTTAGTAATACTGAAAAAAAATTATTATTAAAAGAAGTTAAAAAAGCTATTAATTTAATAACAGATTCTATAATAATGGTTAAAGAAAGAGAAAAAGCAATATTAGAAGCAAAAAATAATTATAAATCTCAAAGCATTTTTAAAAGATTTAGATTAATATTTAAGAATGAACTAGTTGATGAAAATAATATTAATAAATATACAGATGCTGAATTAAAAAAGAAATATATGAAATAAATTAATGCTATTACAATTAAATTTATTCTTGATTTTAACTTTGCTTTATCTTATAATATATAACAATTTATAAGTTAGTTTAATGATATACATTCAGAAAGGAAGTTAAAATATGGGAGTTTATATTAATGGAGAAATATATATAAAAAAGAACCCTGATATTTTTAGTATTGAAAACAATCCATTACTTGATAATATACTAAATCTCACTGATACTACTGTTTCATTAATTGAGGATCAAGATGCGATTGATGAACTTAATAGTATGAGGTCGTCTTTATTAGAAGATATGAAAAGAAGGGAAGGTACACTGGATTATTCAAGATGTAATAAGTTTTATAGATTAATTACTAATGGAAATGATGTTATTTTATCATCTGTTGGAATGAATACGATTGATACTATAGTTAAATATAGTAGCTTTGAAGATATGAGTGAGGACTATGAAAGTTTAAGTGATTTTTTAGATACAACTTTATTTGTAGGAAGGCATTGTAAATCATCATCTCCACTTGCTAACTTACTCGGTATTAAGTGTATTGCATTATATAAAAAAGGTGATACCCTTATCAATAAATTGTATGATGATTATGGTAATGAAAAATATGATATTTTATCTGCTGATGAAGTATTGAATGATGAGATTGTGTTTATAGATGAAATAGATTATACTTATGATAATAGAAGTGAAGTATATAAGAACATAAGGAAACAATTTAGTGAAGGACATGGAAGAAGACTACAGTAACAATATAAAAAAAGATTTAAAAATTCCATATTGTAATTTTAATAATATAAGCAAAAGTACGCAATATGAAATATTAATGGGATTATCTTTAATGTATAAAAGATACCCATTTTTTAATCATGTATTATGTTCAATTGAGCAAGAAGATGATTTTATATATCATTATAATATGTTTGTTTTTACAATGAATAGTGAACACTATTATGATGATAGTAAAATAAAAGATGATAATAGAATATCTGGATTTTATTCAATTACAGAAGATCATGAACTTACAGGTTATTATAAGCTTCCTGAAAAGATTGATTGCTACTCTGCTGATTACTTTTCAATAGTGCTTTTTGATGGTATAAATGAGTGTAATGTTAGAAGGGTAATATATCATGAATTCGGACATTTACTCGATAACTTTTTACATGTTTCATGTGATAGCGAATTTATAGATATACTAAAAAAATATAATTTAACACTTGAAAACAGTAGTGAATTATTCGCAGAAATATTTTCGGATTATATATTGGGTACTCAAAATGTACTTATTTGTGAAGTTGGAAATTTAGTAGAAAAGAAATATAATCAATTTATAAAAAATAATATAAAAGAAAATTATAGTTTTAATCTAAAGTATTCAATATGTTTAAAAGATAGAAGTGTTAACTAAAAATGGTTGATATTTTTTGTTCAAAATGTTATTATTAATTTGAATTTAAAGAAAGGAGTGGAAGAAAATGGTAAATTTAAGTTTAAAATTTGTTAATGATTTGTTAGTTGAAAGAGAGAAGAGAAAAGTATTGTTTTTTTCTACTTCTGTGTACTTTTAACTACTTATTAAAGTAGTTTTTTATTGAGGAGGTATATATGAAAAATATAAAAGAGTTTATACCTTTATGGAAATTAGTTAAGGAAGACAAATGTAAGTTTATTATAGCAACATTATTAATTATAATATCTAACTTTTTTAGTGTGGTTAGTGGTTATTTGATAGGAGAAGCAACGCAATATTTAACTGATACAAAATATGCTATGTCTATTTTATATTTAGTAATTTATGTAATATTTAACAGTGTAGAAGATGTAGGACTTTATAATACTGGAAGTTGTATGCTTGAATTAATAGAAAGTAAAGTATCAAGAAAACTGGGATACTTTACATATAAAAAAGCAATTAACTTACCAGCTTATGCTTATGAAAAAACATCATCAGGAGAAGTAATTAATAGAATAGTTAATGATGCCGATACATTAAGTTTTGCATTTAGTAGATTGGTTGCATTAATTTCATCTCTAACTGCATCATTAATAGTACTTGTATATATATTTATTAATTCATGGGTATTAGGAATTGAAATAATTATTTTTGTCGGTATATTATATTTAGTTATTAATAAATATGACCCAATGTTAATAAATGTTCATAAGGAAAGAAAAAAATGCAAGATAAATTTACATCTTTAGTTAACGAATCTATAAGAGGTATTAGAGAAATTAAAACATTAGGTGTTAAAAATAATTTAATGTCTAATATGAAAGAAATTATTAAATCTATCTTTGATAAATCAAAAGAGGAGGTATCTATTAGAAAAAAATATAACGCTCTTACTTTTCTATTAAAGATTTTCTTAGAAGGTGTAGTATTCATAACATGTGCGTTTCTTATTTATAAGGAAAGTATTACTATAGGTTTCTTTGTAACTATGACGTATTATATTTATAGGTTTACTAATTTAATAGATAATATTAATAATTTTAGTCAAACTTATCAGAAATTAATAGTGTCATTACAAAGAGTTAATGAAATATTAGAAAATAGATTATATGAAGATGAAATATTTGGAAATGAAAAGATAAATAAAGTTAAAGGACTAATTGAATTTAAAAACGTTAGTTTTTCTTATCCAGATGAAGACAATATAATAAATAATTTTAATATTAAATTAGAACCAAATAAAAAGATAGCAATCGTGGGAAAATCTGGTCAAGGTAAAAGTACATTGTTTAATTTAATAACAAGAGTATTTGATGTTAAAGAAGGACTGATTACTTTAGATGATATAAATATAAAAGATTTAACTGAAGAAGAGTTAAGAAAACATATTTCTATAATTAGACAAGAGCCATTTATATTTAATAGAACTATATTAGAAAATTTCAAGATAATTGATAAAGATATAAAATTAGAAGATATAAGAAAATATACAAAGATGGCTTATTTAGATGATTATATTATGTCTCTTCCGAATAAATATGATACTGTTTTAGGAGAAGGTGGAGTTAATTTAAGTGGGGGTCAAAAGCAAAGACTTTCTATAGCAAGGACACTTGCTAAAAATAGTGAAGTGATTCTATTTGATGAAGCAACTAGTGCTCTTGATAATAGTTCACAAGATTATATTAAAAAGACTATTGATAATTTAATAAAAGATCATACTGTAGTTATAGTGGCCCATAGATTGTCTACAATTATGGATGCTGATATAATATATTTAGTTGATAAAGGCAAAGTTGTTGATAGTGGTACACATAATGAATTATTAAAAACAAACAAAACTTATAAAAAATTATATGAAACTGAATCTTTAAATTCATAAGGACTATTAAACTAGTCCTTATTTTGTTATAATAAAATTGGTGATTAAGATGAAAAATATAAAGATTATACTTTTATTATTACTATCACTATTATTATGTGGATGTGGTAGTAAAGAAAAGGAAAAACTAAAAGAATTAACTATTTCTTTTGATGGTAATCCATCTACTGGATATATTTGGGAAAGTGAAACTTATAATGAAGGTACAGTTAAAATAGCAAAAGATTATAAAACAGAATGTTCTGACAATAATACTGGATGTAATACTAAAACTATATTTACAATTACTCCATTAAGAGAAGGAAGTGAAGTAATAGATTTTAGTTATGTAGATGCAAGTGGAGAAGATGAAAAGTATAATGCTACATATTACATAACTGTAGATGAAAATTTAAATATAAAGGAAGATACACATAATGGTAGTTATTTTAATAAAAGTAAATAACATGTAAAATGGGTTGAAATAATACCTGTTTTTTTATATACTTGTTTAGGTGACAAAATGAAAAAAATAGATATAATTGGTGTTCCTATGAAATATGGATGCTTTTTAGATGGTGCTGATATGGCCTTTGAAAGTACTAGGGACATTTATGAAAAAAATTTTGATAATATAAAAGAAATTAATAATCAAGTTAAAGATAGTAGTGAATATAAGGAAGGCTCTAAATTAAAATATGAATCTGCCGTTAATGAAATAAATTCTAGATTATATAATGAAGTAAACAAATCTTTAAGTAAAGGCAACTTTCCTTTGACAGTAGGAGGAGATCATTCTATGGCTATTGGGAGTGTAAGTGCCGCTCTTAATTATTTTAAAGGAGACACTTCGGTAATATGGTTTGATGCACATACTGATATTCATACAGATAAGACAACTCCATCAGGTAATATACACGGTATACCTTTATCAGTATGCATAGGTAGATGTAATGATTCTCTTAGTTATACTGAATACAAACTTGATCCAAAAAATCTATATTATATTGGAATAAGAAGTTATGAAAAAGAAGAAATAGAATATGTAGAGAAAGAAGATATTACTAAATATAGTGACGTTGATGTAATAGAAAAAGGTATAGAAAAAGTAATAGATGAAATAGCAAGCAAAATTAAAACTAATAATGTTCATTTAAGTTTCGATTTAGATGTACTTAATGACGATGAATTTCCTGCAGTAAATGTTCTTTTACATAAAACATATGTAAGTGGTAATGGACTTAGTTTTGATATTGTAAACAAAGGATTAAGATTATTATTTGAGAAACTCAATATAACAAGTATGGATATCGTAGAATATAATCCATTACTTGATAAAGATTTAAATTGTAAAAAGAAAATAGAAATATTAGTTAATACGATTAAAAACTCTATTAAATAACTAATATTTCTTTTTATATTAAATTATTTATGATAAAATTGTATTGGTGATATAGTATGAAAAACGATTTAGAAAGATTCTTAAAAGCACAAGAAAAAGATTATGAACACGCATTAAATGAAATAAAAAATGGTAGAAAAACAGGCCACTGGATATGGTATATATTCCCACAAATAGCTGGGCTTGGTTTTAGTTCAACATCAAAATATTATTCAATTAAAGATAAAAATGAGGCTATTGAATATTTAAAGAATAAAACATTAAAAAATAGATTAATTGAAATATGTGAAGCATTGCTTTCTCTTGAAAGTGATGATGCCACATATGTTATGGGTTACCCTGATGATTTGAAATTAAAGTCATCAATGACATTATTTGACGAAGTAAGTGATATTGATGTATTTAAAAAAGTACTTGATAAATTTTACAAGGGAGAGAAAGATGAAATGACAATTTCACTTTTAAATAAATAATGGAAATATTTAATAATTGGAAATTTTGGGTAATTTTATATTTAATCTCAGCAGTTATTTTTGCTCAAACATTTAAAAAATCTAATAGGAATATGAAAAATGCAGGATCGCTCACAATACTTTTAGAGGTGTTTACAGCTTTATTTGCAATACTTTTTATTCCGTTTTTCGCAATTAAGTTTAGTCAAGATATAAATATATATTTAACATTACTTGTAGTTACTATTATTTATGCAATGACAGATAGATTAAATATAGAAGCAAGGTATGGACTTGATCCATCTGTTTTTAGTATGTTAAAGCAATTATCAACAGTCTTTTTAATTATACTTGGATTTATCTTTTTAAAAGAAGAAATTGTATTAAAAAAAGTTGTTGGTTCCATGCTTATAATTATTTCTAATGTGATGTTAGCATTTGATAAAGGGAAGTTTAAATTAAATAAGTATTTTATTATGTCTTTTATATCAAATTTTTTATTTGCAGTAGCAATGCTTATAAATGTTAATATATCTGATAATTTTAATATAGCTATATATACTATATTTACTGTTTTTACACCATCAATATTTATATTTATTTTAGGTAAACATAGTGTAAAAGAATTAAAAAGTGAGTTTGAACTTTATGATAAAAAAAAGTTTTTAATATCGGCATTTACTTGGTGTTTAATGCTTATTTCATCTGTAAGAGCATATCAACTAGGAAGTGTTACATTAATTGCACCACTTCTTACATTAACATCAATATTAAATACGATGTATGAATACTTTATTAATAAAGACAAAAATAAAATAATACAAAAAGTAATAGCGTCTATTATGATAATATTAGGAGTTATAATTATAAAGATATAATTCATTGACAAATATATGTTTTTTTGTTATCGTAATTTGAAAAAGGAGAAAATTTATGAATGATATTAATAAGGCAAAAATACTTTATCTAAAATATAAAATAAAAGAAAGCAATGAATATAATGGTAATGGAACAGATGCTCTAGAAGAAGTATCTAAATATATTAAATCTGGTTTTGATAACTTAAAAGCTATTAATACAGTCGAAACAAGAAGTCAAATTGAATATAATATTTATAAAAAAACTGAATATCCTGGGGGCTTATGGTTAAGTAAACAAAAATACATATATCAAATATATGCAACTATTATAGGTGTATTAGATGCAAGATATGATAGTTATAATAGAATGTTAAATTTTGAAGAGGAACGAATCTTTAAAAATGAAGATGAAATCAATAATTACAAAGAAAATATTAAATTAATATTAAATAAAAGAAATAAGATAGTAAATGATTACTATGATATCATTTCATCTGATGAACTTGATATAATTAAAGAAACGATTGAAGAAGTGCCATTTCATAAACAATTTGTGAAATTAAGTGATGACATGACAACTAATTATTATTCAGGTAATTTGCAAGGAGAATTTATGTTCTCGTATTTATTAGGATATAATAAATCACTATTTTTTTATGAAAATGAGTTAATAGAAATTTATGATGATTTAATAAATGACTATAAAAAAGTAACTTTGCAAAAAGAGTATCATAATAGATTAGTAAAAAAACTTGTATTCAAAAAAGAAGATTAATATTTGATACTTTAAAAATAAAGGTTCTCTAAATATTATAAAATATATATAGTAGATGTAGTATGAATAATAGAACTTTTAAATGTGCTTTTTAATATTGATAGTAAGTACTATTTTTTCATATGTATATTTAGGTGTATGTACAAAAGTTAGTTTAGCAACAAATATAAGTACTAGTATTTTTAACAATAACATAATTGATTATAAAGATAATGAAATTACAATAGAATATTCTAAACTTAATAATTATTATAATGAAGAAGAAACTAAAATTAAAATATATTTTAATAAAGATAGATACTCTAACTTAAATGTATTAAATCTATATAATAAAATTAATAAAGAAACAATAACAAGAAATAAAATAGAATATATATCAACATAAGTTCTATTTTATTGTTTTATTATATAAAAAATGATAAAATATGTATGAAATTTTAATAAAAAGAAATTCTATTAATGAAAGGGGTTATTATGTTTAAATTAGTTAGTGATCATAAACCAAGTGGAGATCAACCAAAAGCAATTAAAGAATTAGTTAGTGGAATAAACTCAGGTAAAAAGAGTCAAGTATTACTTGGTGCAACTGGTACTGGTAAAACATTTACAATAGCGAATGTGATTAAAGAAACTAATAAACCTACATTAGTTCTTGCCCATAATAAAACTTTAGCAGGACAACTATATGCAGAGTTTAAAGAATTGTTCCCTGAAAATAAAGTTGAGTATTTTGTGTCATATTATGATTACTATCAACCTGAAGCATATGTTCCATCAAAGGATTTATATATAGAAAAAGATTCATCTATAAATGATGAAATAGATGAATTAAGACATGCTGCTTGTGCTGCAATAATTGATAGAAGAGATACAATAATCGTATCAAGTGTTTCATGCATATATAATATAGGAGAAAAAGAAGAATATATAAATAAAATGTTAAATTTATATATTGGTCAAGAAATAGAAAGAGATACTATTTTAGAAAAACTTGTTAGTATGCAGTATGAAAGAAGTGACTTAGATTTAAAAAGAGGTACTTTTAGGGTAAAAGGAGATACTATAGAATTAATACCAATTGGTGAAAAGAAAAATGGTATTAGAGTCGAAATGTTTGGTGATGAAATAGATAGAATTAGTATGTTTGAACCATTAACAGGAAGAACATTAAACACAGTTAAAACTATAAGTATATTTCCAGCATCATTATTCGTAACAAGCGATGAAAAGTTAAAAGAGGCAATTAAAAGAATAGAGAATGAATTAAAAGAAAGATTAGAAGAACTAAAAAGTGAAGGTAAACTTTTAGAAGAACAAAGACTAAGAGAAAGAACAATGTATGATATAGAAATGCTTCGTGAAACTGGTTTCTGTCATGGTATTGAAAATTACAGTAGACATTTAAGTCTTAGAGACAAGGGCGAAACACCAACTACTTTAATAGATTTCTTTCCAGATGATTTCTTGCTTGTTATAGATGAGAGTCATGTTACGATTCCTCAAGTAAGAGGTATGTATAATGGAGACCACATGAGAAAACAAACTCTTGTTGATTATGGATTTAGATTACCTAGTGCGATGGATAATAGGCCTTTAAAATTTGATGAATTTAATGAAAAACTAAATCAAGTTATATATGTATCCGCAACACCTGGAGATTATGAATTATCGCTTGTTAATAATAAGACAGTAGAACAAATAATTAGGCCAACTGGATTATTAGATCCAATAATTGAAGTTAGAAAAACTAAAGGTCAAATTGATGATATTATAGAAGAAGTAAATAAGAGAATTGAAAATAATGAAAGGGTACTAATAACAACTCTTACCATTAGAATGAGTGAAGAGTTAACTTCGTATTTAAAAGAGTTAGGATATAAAGTTACATATTTACATAATGAAATTAAAACATTAGAAAGATTAAATATAATTAGAAATCTAAGACTTGGAAAAATTGATGTTTTGATTGGTATAAATCTTTTAAGAGAAGGTCTTGATATTCCGGAAGTGTCTTTAATTTGTATATTAGATGCTGATAAACAAGGATTTTTAAGAAGTGATAGGAGTTTAATTCAAACAATAGGTAGAGCTGCAAGAAATGCTAATGGCAAAGTAATAATGTATGCTGATTATGAAAGTGATGCAATGAATAAAGCAATTACAGAAACTAGAAGAAGAAGAACTATCCAAGAAGCATACAATAAAGAACATAATATTACTCCTAAAACAATTATTAAAGCGATAGGTGAGGCCGTAACTAATGATGTTATAACAGAAAAAGTAACTGAAAAGAAATATTCTAAAAAAGAAATAAATGATATAGTGGGTAGACTAGAAAAAGAAATGAGACAGGCAGCTGCTAACTTAGATTTTGAAAGAGCAACTGAACTTAGAGATACTATATTTGAATTAAAAGGATCAAATTAAATTTTTAATTAATTTTGAATGTAAATAAAAAATGTGATATTATATTATAGTAGAGGTGAAAAAAATGAAATGTATAAAATGTGGTGGCAAATTAAATGAAAGTGATAAATTTTGTCCTAGCTGTGGTAATGGAGTTAATAATACAATTAATGATAGTGGTTCTTCTTGGTATTTTGTACTTGGCTTGTTTTTACCATTAGTAGCAACTATATTATATTGTATTTATAGCAAAGAAAAACCTCAAACTAGCAAAAAATTAATGATAGGTTTTATAGTCGGGTATGTATTTAAAATGATAGCTATAATTCTTCTAATATTTTCATTTTTCTTTTACAGCGTAATGCCTATAGGAGATATTAAAACTTGTTCAAATACATGTGATGGACATTTTTCTTATACTAATGGAAAATGTGTGTGTACAGATCAAAATGATACATTTGATGATGATTATGATTTTGATGATTTTAAAAACAATTTTTACTTCAATTAATTTATAAAAGAACTTATGTTCTTTTTATTTTGTTTATGTTATAATATTGCAAGGAAGTGATTACTATGAAAATGCCTAACATGATAGATGCTAAAAAGAGAAATAATGATAAGATAAATTATGTTAATTATAATGTTTCTTTAGATAAATTTGGTGAGGGTAAAAAGTTTTTTGTAAGAACATATGGATGTCAAATGAATGAACATGATTCTGAAAAGATAAAAGGAATGCTTAAGAGTGTTGGTTATACTGAATGTGATAGTGTAGATAATGCTGATATAGTAATTCTAAATACATGTGCGATAAGAGAAAATGCTCACGATAAGGTATTTGGCTTTCTTGGTGTATTAAAACATATTAAAGATACTAAAAATCCTGGTTTATTAATTGGTATTTGTGGATGCATGTCTCAAGAAAAGGTTGTTGTTGATGAGATATTAAGCAAATATAAATATGTTGATTTTGTATGTGGAACTCATAATTTAGATAATTTGTTAAATATAATTAAAGATAAAATTGATAATAATACACAGCAAATAGAAGTATTAAGTTATGAGGGAGATGTAGTAGAAGGTGTGCCTGTTGTTCGTGACAGCATTTATTCTGCATGGGTTGATATTCAATATGGTTGTGATAAATTTTGTACATATTGCATAGTGCCTTATACTAGGGGAAAACAAAGGAGTAGAACTAAAGAAAGTATTATTGAAGAAGTTAAAAAATTAAAGAAAGATGGATATAAAGAAGTAACTTTACTTGGACAAAATGTTAATGCTTATGGAAAGGATTTATATAATGATTATAATCTTGCTAATCTATTAAGCGATGTTAGTGATACTGGTATTGAAAGAATTAGATTTGTAACGTCTCATCCATGGGATTTTACAGAGAAAATGGTTGATATTATTGCTAGTAGAGATAATATTATGCCATATATTCATTTGCCACTACAATCAGGAAGCAATAAAATACTTAAACTTATGAATAGAAGATATACTAAAGAAGAATATTTAAAATTATATAATTCTATTCGTTCTAAAGTTAAAAACTCTAGTGTAACAACGGATATAATAGTAGGTTTTCCAGGCGAAACTGAAGAAGATTTTCAAGAAACTCTTAATGTTGTAAATGAATGTAAATTTGACGGAGCATTTACATTTGCGTTTAGTAAAAGAGAAAATACGCCTGCTGCTTTAATGAAAGAAACTGTAAGTGAAGAAGTCAAAATGGATAGACTTCATAGACTAAATGAAATTGTGAATAAATATAGTAATGAAAGAAATAAAACATATGAAGGTAAGATAGTTAAATGCCTTGTTATAGGACTTAGTGATAAGGATGATACTAAGGTATGTGGTTATACTGAAAATATGAAACTTGTTAATATTGAAGGAGATAAATCTTTAATAGGAAAGATAATTAATGTTAAAATTACTGATGCTAAAAGTTTTTCACTTGATGGGGTCTATGTTAAATAAGGAGTATATATGAAAAAAAAGTCTATAATATTTATAATTGTTGTTTTACTTGGTATTTTTGTGACATTATATTTTACGAATAATAATACTAGTAATACAAATAATAAAAACAATAATGGAAGTACTACTAAAGATAATAAACCATCTGATGATGCGTGCCTTGTTGACTATAAGTGCTTAACTATTGATAACAAAGAATATTATTTTAGTATAAAAACAGAAGTTTTAGTATCAAATGTATATGATTATGATACTGATAGTAATATTAATGGTAAACTTTATATTAACGATTCTAAAAAATTAGTATTTTTAAATGATAAAGATAATCCAATAAAAGAATATACTTTTGATGGAGATGTTGTTAGTATTGATATACAAACAGGCAACTGTAAAGAATTTTTTGTTGTAGTACTAACATCTACTGGCAAAGTATATAAGGTTGAAGATAATAAAAATTTGTTAGAAGAAGATCCTTTTTATGAAATATCAAACGGAAACAAAATTAAAGATATAACACTTTATGATAGTGAAGACTTATGTAACAATATTATTTATGCGTTAGATGAAAATAATAAAATAATTAATCTTAAGTAACATAATTTATGTTACTTTTTGAATATTTTAAAAAATATAGTATAATCTTATTAAGGACAGATTTAGGGAGGTTAATATGAAAAGAAGACTTTATATCGATTTTGATGGTGTTGTTATGGACACGATTCCGTTTTTATATTCTGCACTTGAGAAAAGCGAAGTAGATTTAAGTAATGAAAGAGAAGTGTCTATTTTCTTCGCAACTTATGATTTTAATAAAATTATTAATGATGAAAATATATTAAATGATTCAATTGAATGCATTAATAAATTAGTAGCAAGCGATTTATTTGAAATATCCTTTTTAACTCATGTAAATTCATTAACAGAGGGTTGCGTTAAAGTGGAATATTTAAGAAATAAATTTAAAGATATAAGTATTATTATGGTGCCTAAAGAGATATCAAAGACTAAAGTGGTTCATAGCAAGGATGCTATTTTAGTTGATGATTACTCTGGTAATTTAAAAGAATGGGAAGAAAATGGAGGCATTGCTGTTAGATTCTCTAAAGAACTTGATTCTAAAGGATTTAAAGTTATTAACAAACTGGATGAATTAATTAAAATATTTGATGGAAGTGAAGAAGAATATGTTTAAAGTTGAAAGACTAGTTGTTGGATTTTTAGGTGAAAATTGTTATATAGTAAGTAATAATAATGATGATGCTTTAATAATAGACCCAGGTGACGAGGGTGATAAAATTATTTCGTTTATTAAGGAGCATAAATATAATGTTAAAGCAATTTTAATAACACATTATCATTTTGATCATATTGGTGCTTTAGAAAGCATTAAAAACGAATTCAAAGTAGATGTAATTGACTATAATAATCAGGTATCAGTAGATGGATTTGATTTTGAGATTATTAAGAATTATGGTCATACATTAGATTGCGTTTCATATTATTTTAAAAAAGAAAAAGTTATGTTTACAGGAGACTTTATATTTAAAGATACTATTGGTAATTATAAAGATGAAAATTATAAAGTTATGCTTGAAAGCTTAATTAAATTTAAAAATGGTAATTATAATGGAGTTACTATATATCCTGGTCATGGAGATCAAACAAATTATGATTATGAAATAGAGAATAATCCATTCTTGAAAGGTTTGTAATGTTTGCTAGTGTTGTTATAGAATATAGTGTAAAATCATTAAATAAAGTATTTGATTATAAAATACCTGATGACTTAGTTTCTATTATTAAAGTAGGACATAAAGTAATAGTACCTTTTGGTAATAAAGATGTTGAAGGCTTTGTATTGAAAATTCATAATGATATTAATAATGATCTTGAATATAAATATATTAAAGAAATACCTAATAATGATTTTTGCTTAAATGAAGAGTTATTATCGCTTGGTAAATACTTAAGTGATTCTTTGCTATGTACTTTAATTTCATGTTATCAAGCAATGCTTCCTAAAGCATTAAAAGCTGATATCAAAACCAATATTAATATTAAATATGATTCATATATCATGATTAATAAAGACATAGATGTATTTAATTATATTGAGACTCATTCAAGAAATAAGAAAGAAATAGAAGTATTAAGTAATCTTATTGGTAAGAGAGATTTAAAACGTAATTATGATAGCGCGTGTGTTAAGAGACTTATCGATAAGGGAATAATAGTTTTGGAGAAAGAGGAGTCTAAAAGAGAAATATCATATGAAACTAATACCACTAAAGGAATAAATTTAACAGAAGAGCAAAACAATGCGGTGAGAGAAGTACTTGAAAGTAATGATAATAAGTTTTTGTTATATGGAGTTACTGGTAGTGGTAAGACTGAAGTATATATTGAGCTCATTAAGAGGTATATAGACATGGGGAAAACATCTATTGTACTTGTACCTGAAATATCTTTGACGCCCCAAATAGTATCAAGATTTAAAAGTGTTTTTGGAAGTAATGTTGCAGTATTTCATAGTGCTTTATCAGAAGGTGAAAAGTATGATGAATATAGAAAAATATTTAACAATGAGATTAAGGTTGTAGTAGGTGCAAGAAGTGCAGTGTTTATGCCTCTTACAAATATTGGTTTAATAATAGTTGATGAATGTCAAAGTACAACTTATAAGCAAGAAAATAATCCAAAATATAATGCAATAGATGTTGCTTTTAAAAGGGGAGAATATAATAAGTGTAAAGTCTTACTAGGAAGCGCTACTCCTTTGCTTGAACAATATGCTCGCGCTAAAAAGGGCGTATTTCATTTAATTAATCTTACTAAGAGAATTAGTAACACTCTTCCCGAGTATGAAATTGTAGATATGAATATTGAGGCAAAAAAACATAATTATATTATTTCCTCTGTTTTAGATAATGAAATCAAAAGTACTCTATCTCGTGGTGAACAAGTAATACTATTACTAAATAGGCGAGGTTATTCTACATTTTTATCATGTAATAATTGCGGTTATGTTGTTAAATGTCCTAATTGTGATATATCGCTTATTTATCATAAGAGTAGCAGTAGTTATTCATGCCATTATTGTGGTTATAGAACATTTAGTAGTACAATATGCCCAAAGTGCCATGAGGATGCAATAAGAGATCTCGGACTAGGTACGGAAAAATTACAGTCAATTGTAGAAAAGAAGTATTGTGTGCCAGTCCTTAGAATGGATGCGGATACAACTGGCCGTAAAAATGCTCATCAAAAATTGATAAGTGAATTTTCAAAAGGCAATTATAAGATATTAATAGGTACACAAATGGTATCAAAAGGACTTAACTTTGAAAATGTAACCTTGGTTGGAATAATTAATCCTGACACTAGTTTGTCTATACCAGACTTTAGAAGTTCAGAAAGAACATATGAACTTCTAAGTCAAACAAGTGGAAGAGTTGGTAGATTTAATTTACCAGGTAAAGTTATTATTCAAACATATAATAAAGATAACTATGTTTATAATTCAGTTATTAAAAATGATTATAATTCATTCTTTAATTATGAAATGAATATTAGAAAGAAACTTAATTATCCACCATATTTTTATATATGTAGTTTGATGATTATAAGTGATAAGTTTGAAAGTGCAGCAGTAGTATCAAATAAAGTTAAAAAATATCTAGATAATAATCTTGATCAGACATACATTATACTTGGTCCTTCTGTTAATTCAATTGTTAAACTTAAGAATAAATATAGATTTAATATACTAATCAAATATAAAAAAGATGATAAACTTAAAAAAGTATTAAATGAAATAAATACTATGTCATTTAAAAATACTACTGTTGATATAAATATAAATATTTAATATAATGAAAAAGGTGATTTTATGAAAGATAAAAGAGTGGTTTTTATGGGTACGCCTGAGTTTAGTGTTCCAGTCCTTGAAATGCTAATTGAAAATACTAATGTAGTAATGGTAGTTACTCAGCCTGATTCTTATGTAGGAAGAAAACATGAACTAAAATTTAGTCCTGTTAAAGAGGTTGCTTTAAAATATAATATTCCTGTATTTCAACCACAAAAGATTAGAAATGATTATGAAAGCGTACTTGCATGTAATCCTGATATTATTATTACATGTGCATATGGACAAATTATACCTAGTATTTTACTTGATACTCCTAGATATCATGCGATTAATGTTCATGCATCACTATTGCCTAAATTAAGAGGTGGTAGCCCATTACATAGAGCTATTATTAATGGGTATGATAAAACAGGAATCACCATTATGTATATGGCACCTGGTATGGATGATGGAGATATAATAACTCAAAGTGAAATAGTAATTAATGACACAGATAATGTATCTATTATTCATGATAAGCTAAGTGTCTTGGGAAGAAATTTACTTTTAGAAACACTTCCATCTATATTTAATGGTACTAACAAAAGAATAAAACAAAATGAAAGTGAAGTAACTTTTGCATATAACATTAAAAGAGAAGAGGAAAAACTTGATTTCAATAAAACTGTTAAAGAAGTATATAATCAAATAAGAGGAATGTATCCTTTTCCTGTTAGTTATGCTGTCTTAAATGGCCAAATAATCAAAGTGTGTGAGTCTAAAATAGGCACTAGTACTCATAAGAAACCTGGTGAAATAATTAATATATACAAAGATGGTATTGGAGTAAGCTGTAGTGATGGAGAAATAATAATTACTAAGTTAAAACCTAGTGGTAAAAAAGAAATGCTAGTAAGTGATTATTTAAATGGTAAAAAGAAAGAAGATCTATTAGGAAAAGTATTCGAATAGAAAAATATGACTAGTTTTGTCAAATTGAATGAAATTTTATTTTTTATATAGTATTATCTATATGGAGGTGGGTATATAAAGAATATAAATAAGTATTTTAAAGAATTTGATAATGCACTGGACGAGGTGATAATTGAATATATAGGCAAACTTTAATGGTTTGCTTTTTTGATGATATTGACTTATTAATATAGTTTGTAGTAAAATTATATTGGAAGAGAGGCTAAAAAGTATGTATGAAGATAAGAAGTTTCTAACTGCTAGAGAAATACTTGAAAAGGATTTTAAAATAGATGCTAGAGGGTATAGACCACAAGAGGTAGATCAATTTTTAGATTTAATTATTAAAGATTATGTTGACTTTGAAACAACTACTAAAAGATTAATAACTGAAATAAAAGCATTAGAGTCTGATAACGCAAAGTTAAAAGCAGAAATTAGAAACTTAAAGTCCTCACTTGAAATAGCCAAATCTGCAAGCCCAAA
The DNA here is from genome assembly GCA_000436975.1 of Clostridium sp. CAG:1000. Classification (GTDB taxonomy): domain Bacteria; phylum Bacillota_I; class Bacilli_A; order RF39; family UBA660; genus CAG-1000. The sequence goes on along the minus strand of HG000342.1, from coordinate 23,390 downwards.
GGGTGTAACTAATGTTGATTTATTAAAAAGAATTAGTGATTTAGAAAAAGTAGTTTATGGAGAAGAATAATTTTTTAGACAAACGCTGCATATTTAATATGTAGAGGAAAGTCCATGCTCACTCATGCTGGAATGCATGAAAGTGTTCGTGCTAAGGGAAAAAATAACCTTAGGTAATACAAAGTATTAACGGCTGCGAAATAATCAAGACCTGATTAAATTAGCTATAAAAGTGCCATAGTGACGATGACTCTTAGGAATAAGAGTAGTGGAACGAGGTAAACCCCACGAGTGAGAAACCCAAATTTGGTAGGGGAACTCTTACAAATGAATAATAAAGGAGTAAGGGAAGGAGTAATCCTTAGATAAATGTTTGTCACCTTTCAAAGGTACAGAACATGGCTTATTAAAAATTATGCTTTTTTATTTTATAGGAGATTAATGTGAAAGAAATAGGACAATGCTTTAAAGAAGCAAGAGAAAGTATTGAGCTATCTAAAGAAGAAGTACTTAGAGATTTAAATATTACTGAAAGCCAACTTGATAATTTAGAAGATGGAAATGCCAATGCTTTTAAAGATATATTTTTTCTTAAAGATTTAATTAGAAAATATGCTGTATATTTAAATCTTGATGAAGATGAAATAATGGATAAATTTAATGATTTTATATTTGGATATACATCTAGAATACCCATTAATGACATACTTGAAAAAACTAAAGAGATAAAGGTAATTGAAAAGAAACAAGAAGACAACAAGATTGTTTCTCCATATACCGCGCCTAAGAAGACTAATGATTATAAATATATCATTATATATATTTGTGCGTTAATATTTATGGTAATACTTATTGTGCTTATTATTCATTTTATTAAAAATAGTAGTACGGATAATTTATCTGTTATATTTGATGAATTCGAAAGGAGATTTTAGCATGAATGTTCCAAATAAAATAACTATATGTAGAATAATACTTTCTATATTATTGATTGTTCTTATGATATTTCCAATGAATAGAATAGGTCTTGATTTTCCAGAATTTCAAATAAATGGAAAAATTATAATGGATAGTAAATATGTAATTTGTGGAATTATATTTGTAGTTGCTTCATTAACAGATTTCTTAGATGGACATTTAGCAAGAAAATATAACTTAGTTACTGATATAGGTAAAGTAATGGATGCAATTGCAGATAAAATATTAGTTAATGCAGTGTTAATAGTTCTTGCAGTTAATGGATATATTAGCGTAGTAGTTCCAGTTGTTATAGTATCAAGAGATATAATTGTTGATTCAATTAAAATGGTTGCAGGTCAAAAATCTGGAGCAGTTGGAGCATCTAAAACTGGTAAAATTAAAACAGCTTGTATGATGAGTGGTATAACATTATTATTTTTCTATAACTTACCATTTTCATTAATTAATATTAATCCGGCAAGAGCACTAATTATGATAGCAACTGTATTATCAGTGATATCTGGCGTAGAATATTATGTTAAGAATAAGAAATATTTAATAAACAATTAATCTTTAAAAAGAGTAGATTTTAAGAATCTATTCTTTTTTATTTGCAAAAAAATATTATTATTGTTAGTAAAAATATAAAAAATAATTATAAGATATTTTTCAAAATAATAATTAAATTTTATATCAAACAATTGTTTGCAAAAAAGTATTGACAAAGAAAAATATTTAGTTTACAATTAAGTTATCAAAGGAGAATTAACTATGAAAAAAGACAAAGATAAAACTTTAGATCAAGTGCTTGCTGATATTGAAAAACAATTTGGTAAAGGCGCTATTATGAAATTGGGAGAAAAGGGAGTTAGAAATGTAGATGTTGTATCAAGTGGTTCTTTAATGCTTGATAGAGCTTTAGGAGTAGGAGGATATCCTAAGGGAAGAATAATTGAAATATTTGGACCTGAATCAAGTGGTAAGACTACTATTGCTTTACATGCTATTGCTGAAGTGCAAAAGACAGGAGGAAGAGCTGCGTTTATTGATGCAGAACATGCATTAGACCCTGTATATGCTAAAAAGCTAGGTGTTGATACAGATGAATTATTATTATCACAACCTGATACTGGTGAACAAGCATTAGAAATAGTAGAAGCGTTAGTTAGAAGTGAAGCAATGAGTATTATAGTAATTGACTCTGTTGCAGCACTAGTTCCACAAGCTGAAATTGAAGGGGAAATGGGAGATAGTCACGTTGGATTACAAGCAAGACTTATGAGTCAAGCATTAAGAAAATTAGGTGGAATTATTAACAAAACTAATACTATTTGTATATTTATAAATCAATTAAGAGAAAAAGTAGGGGTCATGTTTGGTAATCCTGAAACTACCCCAGGTGGTAGAGCACTTAAGTTCTATTCAACTGTTAGACTAGATGTTAGACGTGGTGAGCAAATTAAAGTTAATGGCGATGTTCTTGGTAATAAAACAGTTATTAAAGTAGTTAAAAATAAAGTTGCTCCTCCATTTAAAACAGCTGAAGTTGAAATTATGTATGGCGAAGGAATTTCTAAAATAGGTGAGGTTATTGATTTAGCAGCAAGTATGGGAATTATAGATAAAAGTGGCGCATGGTTTAGTTATAAAGGTGAAAAGATCGGGCAAGGCAAAGAAAACGTTAAACTAGTACTTAAAAATAACAAAGCCTTATATGATGAGATAAGCAAAAAAGTTAGAAATGATTTATTTAATGTAGAGGAAGAAAAACCAAAGAAGAGTGAATAATTCATTCTTTTTTGATATAGAAATGGAATTAAATAATAAAATATGGTAGAATCAAATAAGAGGTGAATAATATGTCATTTAAAATATATAATACACTTGGACATAAAATAGAAGATTTTATTCCATACAATAAAGATAAAGTAACCATGTATACATGTGGTCCTACAGTATATCATTATGCTCATATTGGAAATTTAAGATCATATATATGTGAGGATGTTCTTGAAAAGGCACTTAACTACTGTGGATATAATGTTAAAAGAGTTATGAATATTACAGATGTAGGTCATTTATCAAGTGATGCTGATACTGGTGAAGATAAGATGTTAAAAGGAGCCAAAAGGGAACATAAGACAGTTTTAGAAATAGCTAAATATTACACTGATTGTTTTAAAAACGATTGTGATAGATTAAATATTAAATGGCCTGAAACAGTTGTTCCTGCTACTAGCTTAATAGATGATTATATTAAATTCATTGAAGTTTTAATGGAAAAAGGATATGCATATTTCACAAATGGTAATGTGTATTTTGACACATCTAAGCTTAAAGAATACTATCAACTTACAAATCACAATGAAGAAGAACTTATGCATGGTGTTAGAGAAAGCGTTGAAGAAGATACAAACAAGAGAAATAAAACTGATTTCGTACTTTGGTTTACTAAATCAAAATTTGATAGTCAAGAATTAAAATGGCAAAGTCCATGGGGGATGGGATATCCTGGATGGCATATAGAATGTTCTTGCATATCATTAAAATATTTAGGTGAACAATTAGATATTCACTGTGGTGGAGTTGATAATATTTTTCCACATCACACTAACGAAATAGCTCAAACAGAAAGTTATATAGGTAAGAAATGGTGTAATTATTGGTTTCATGTTGAACATTTAAATGATAAAAGTGGTAAGATGAGTAAATCTAATGGGGAATTTTTAACAGTTGATTTACTTATTAAAAAAGGTTTTAATCCTTTAGCATATAGATTGTTTTGTTTACAATCACATTATCAAAAGCAACTTTTATTTACGTATGAATCACTTGAAGGAGCTCAAAATACTTATGATAAATTAATAAGCAAAATTAAATCTATTAATGAAGATTCAAGTGAAGTTGATAAGGCTCTATTTGAAAAATATAATAATATGTTTAAAGAAACATTATGCGATAACTTAAATACATCTAATTCATTAACGGTATTGTATGATGTTCTTAAGAGTGATTTAAATAATAATACTAAACTTGCATTAATAAAATCATTTGATAAAGTACTATCTCTTGATTTAATCAAAGAAGAAAAATATGATGAAGAATTAATTAGTTACATAGAAGATATGATTATCAAAAGAAGTAATGCTAAAAAAGAAGGAAATTATGAACTTGCTGATTCAATTAGAAATGAACTGTTAGAGCGCGGTATCATTTTAAAAGACACAAGAGAGGGAACAGTATATGAAGTAAAATAAATCCTTAGTGATTTATTTTTTTCTTTAGAGTGTGTTATAATTAATGTGGGTGATAAAATGGTTGTTAGAAAACTTAATTATTTTAAATTAATTTCTTTCATAGTAGTTTTATGCTTGATGATTTTTGGTATTATTAAATTAATAACTATTATTAATTATAGAAGTACTAGTGAGTATAAATTATTAAATATTGGCTATAGTCAAAAAGAAGTGAAAGAACTAACAAAAAATCTTAAAAAAGATGAAATTAACAAGTTATTAACAATGAAGAAGAATAGTGATATAGTTAATTTAACAAAAGAAAAATATTTTCTATTTAAAAATTTAGACAAGTATTTAGAATATAAAAAAGATAATGAAAGTAAAAAAAATAATGAAATAGTAGCGATCATTAATACAGAGGCAAATGTTGACTGGATGGATAATGAAAAGAAGACTGATACATCTAAAGGCAGTTTAATGTTAGTAAATAGAATATATGGTCTTTCTTCTGATTATGAACCTGATGATATAGTTGACATTCCATCATTATACGCTTATACTGGAAAGAAGATAAGCAATAGTATATTAAATGATATCATTAGCTTAATAGATGCAGGTAAAGAAGAAGGATATACTTTTGTAGTATCTGATGGCTATAGAAGTTATAAGGAACAAGAAAATATTTATAATAATTATAAGAATAGTTTTGGTGAGAGTGAAGCGGATATATATGTTGCGAAACCAGGCCATTCTGATTATCAAACAGGTATGTCTTTTGATTTGATGCCATATAATAAAGTAATAGATAATCCCACTGAATCAGAGGAATATAAATGGCTTAAAGAAAATGCACATAAATATGGATTTATATTTAGATTTCCTAAAGATAAAGAAAATTTAACTAGATTTAAATCATCAACGTGGAGGCTTAGATATGTGGGTACTGATGCATCTACAATAATATATAATGAAAATTTATGCTTAGAGGAATATCTTGCATATTGGGGGAATTAATGGATAAAAATATAGTTGTATTAGGTGGAGGAACTGGACAATCTGTATTATTAAGAGGACTTAAAAGATTTCCTTTTAATATTACAGCAGTCGTTAGTGTTTCTGATGATGGTAAGAGTAGTGGTAAAATAAGACAGGAACTTAATGTACCAGCAGTAGGCGATATAAGAAGTGTACTTATTTCACTTTCAGAGACTGAAGATGTAGTCGAAAAAATGATTAATTATAGATTTAAATCAAATGGAGATTTAGATGGACATTCACTTGGAAATTTATTACTTGCAGGTCTTACTGATATATATGGAAATTTATCAAATGCTGTACTTCAAATTAGTAAAATATTAAATCTTAAAGGAGAAGTATTACCACTTACTGATGATAATGTAGTTTTAATGGGTAAGATGAGCGATGGCTCTGTTATTGAAGGCGAACATAACATTACATTAAGTGATAAAAAGATAGAAAAGATATATTACAAAGTTAATCCTAAAGTTAATAAATCAGTTATTAAAAGAATTAAAGATGCAGATGCAATTATTCTTAGTATGGGAAGTGTTTATACAAGTATTATTCCTCATTTATTATGCAAAGAAATAATAAAAGCAATAGATTCATCCGATGCTAAAATAATGTATGTATGTAATGTAATGACTCAACCTGGAGAAACTGATGGGTTTACAGCAAGTGATCATATTAATTTATTAAATTCATATTTAGGAAAGAGAAAAATAGACACTGTTATTACAAATAGCAAAAAAGTATCTAAAAAGACGCAAAAAATATATGAAACGCTTGAACAAAAAGATTTAGTAAAAATAGATTCTAAAAATATCAATATAGAACATATTAATAAACCTTTAATAAAGATAGAAAATGACAAAATAAGGCATGATAATATTAAATTGGCACTTGAAATCATGAATATTTTAGTAAAATAATTATTTTTGCTTGACATTAACTAAATATTTATGGTAATATTTAAATGCTTGATGTTTATCAAGTGCCTACCTAATGGGGAATTAGCTCAGTTGGCTAGAGCACCTGCCTTGCACGCAGGGGGTCGCGGGTTCAAGTCCCACATTCTCCACCAATTAGGATTATAAGCCTTCATGTGAAGGCTTTTTATTTTATAATAAAAAATTAATTATGTCACTTATGAGTCACTTTAGATAGTATATACTTTATTTGTAAGTGAAGGGAAGAAGAGTATGGAAATATTAAAAGTTGAAAATTTAACAAAAGTATATGGAAAAGAAAATTCTAAAGTGGTTGCGCTAGATAATGTATCATTTAGCGTTTTAAAAGGTGAATTTGTAGCCATAGTAGGAGCATCAGGAAGTGGAAAATCTACTTTATTACATTTAATGGGTGGCGTAGATACTCCAACCAGTGGTAAAGTATTTATAGATGGTAAAGACATTTATAAACTAAGTAGTGATAATCTTGCTATATTTAGAAGACGTGAAGTAGGATTGATATATCAATTTTATAACTTAATACCCATTTTAACAGTTGAAGAAAATATTACTTTACCATTATTATTAGATAATAGAAAAGTAGATAAGTTTGAATTAGATGAAATGATAAAACTACTAGGACTTGAAAGAAGAAGAAAACATTTGCCAAATGAACTATCTGGAGGACAGCAACAAAGAACATCTATAGGAAGAGCATTAATTACTAAACCAGCAATAGTACTTGCAGATGAACCTACTGGTAACTTAGATTCTAAATCGAGTGATGAGGTTGTAAATTTGCTTAAAAAATTAAATAAAGAATATAAGCAAACTATAATAATGATCACTCATAATTTAGATATAGCAGCAGTTGCGGATAGAATTATTACTATAGAAGATGGAAGAATAGTTAAGGAGAAATAATTATGAATATCCTTAATAAATTAACAATTAAAAATCTAAAATTAAATAAAAAAAGAACAATAGTAACTATAATAGGAATTATATTATCGGTTGCACTTATTTGTGCAGTGGCAAGTATGCTTGTAAGCTTTAGAAAAAGTATGATTAAATATACTATAGAAGGTAATGGTGATTATCATTTTGTATTCTATGATGTTAAAAAAGATGATTTAGAATCATTTGAAAATAATAGAAATATAGAAAGACTATATATAAGTGAAAATATAGGTTATGCTCCGCTTGAAAAGAGTGAAAACCCTGATAAAAAATTTGCGTTCTTAATCGGAGCTCGAGAAAAAGATTTAAATGGTTTAGCAATTAAAATTTTAAAAGGAAGAATGGCTAAGAACGATAATGAAATAGTTATTCCAAGGCACTTAAAAACAAATGGGAGAGTTGATTATAAAATAGGTGATGAGATAACTCTTGATATAGGAGACAGATATTCTGATGATTATTTATTAGATCAAGGAAATCCTTACTTAAAAGAAGAAGAAACTTTTAAGAAAAGATATACTAAAACATATAAAATCGTTGGTATAATGGAAAGACCAAGTAACTTTATTGAAAGTTTTGAAGCACCTGGATATACATTTCTTACATATTATGACTTGGATAGTGATAGTTATAATACTTATGCTAAATACACTAAATATGGTGTTAAAAATTATGAAAGAACGACTGCAAAAATATTAGGTATTAATGAAGAGCATTATTATAGTATGGTTAATGACTATAATAAATTAAGTGATGATACAATAAAAGCTTATAATAAAGAATTTCTTAGTGCTAAATATCATAATGACATTAATGATATTTTGATTACATTATCAACACTTTCATTTAAGAATGCTTCTATGAATGCACTATATGCTGTTGGTGGGATAGTTATTCTTATAATAATATTTACATCTATATATTGTATTAAAAATAGTTTTGATATATCTATTACTGAAAAAACTAAACAATATGGTATGTTAAGAAGTATAGGAGCAACATCAAAACAAATAAAGAAAAATGTACTTAATGAAGCATATATTTTATGGCTAATTGGGGCACCTGTTGGTATACTTTGTGGTATCTTTGCTGCATTTGTATTAATTAAAATATCAAACCATTTCTTAGGTGATTTGTTAGTATCTGGTGCTTTAATATTTAAGACATCTATTTTAGCAATAGTTTTATCAATAATTTTAAGTTTTATAACGATATATTTTTCAGCACTTAAAATAGCGCGTAGAGCATCTAAATTATCTCCGATGAGTGCTATTAGAAGTCAAGATGATATTAAGATTAAATCTAAAAAAATCAGATCACCTAAATATATTCAAAAGTTATTTGGAATAGGAGGAATAATATCATATAAAAATATCAAAAGAAATAGAAAGAAATATAGAACTACTGTTATATCAATAGTAGTTAGTGTATCAGTATTTATTGGACTATATTACTTTATGGGACTAGGTAGAAAGACACTTGAACTCGAATTTGGACAAATGACTCATAATATAGAGTTATCAGTTAATAACAAAGATTATAATAAAATTAAAAGTATATTAAATTTTGATAATATATCAAAATATAGTGTTAAAAGAACTACACAATATTCTATAAATGATAACTTATATACAAAAGAATATATGAAATTTTATGGTGATAGTTTTAAGGATACCACTATTGAAGTATATGCTTTTGGTAAGAGCGAATACATAAGATATATAAACAAATTAAAATTAAATTATGATGAAGTTAAAGATAAAGCAATTATTATTAATAATACAATTCAAGTAGAAGATGGTAAGAATGTAGAACTATCTGTATTAAATGTTAAGACAAGACAGATACTAAATGGTGGATTCTATGACTTTAGTACAGATGACTATTCCAAAAACAAAATAGAAGTTGCTAAAGTTACTACTCTAAGACCTATGGGCATTGAAAATAATTATGGACAAGCATTTATGATAATCAGTGATGAATTATTTGATGAAATATATAAAAATGGTGAATCTATGGGTAGTGTAATATCATGCTTCATTGATTCAACTAATGCTGATAAATTACAAGAAGAAATAGAAAAATTTATTACAGATAAAGATTCTTATAATTTATATAATAATGATAAAGCTGCTAAGGACATGCAGGGATTCTATACATTACTTGCTATATTCTTATATGGTTTTATAACTGTTATAGCACTTATTGGTGTTACTAATATATTTAATACTATTAATACCAATATGAATCTTAGAAAAGGAGAATTTGCAATATTAAAGAGTGTTGGTATGACAGGAAAAGAATTCAATAGAATGATTAATCTAGAAGTGTTATTCTATTCATTAAAATCACTATTAATAGGAGTACCTCTTGGTATAGGACTATCTTATGTATTATATTTAGCATTCAATCAAGGAAAAAATGTTATTCTATACAAACTACCAGTTGGTGGTATTATAATAAGTATTATAGCTGTATTTATATTAGTATTTATTATAATGAGATTCTCAATACGTAAAGTAAGTGAACAAAATATTATAGAAAATATAAGAAATGAAAACATATAAGGACCTAATCGTCCTTTTGTTGTGTTATAATATTAAGAGAGGATTTATATGAAAGTATTATTAGTAGAGGACAATTCAAATATAAGAGAAAGCCTTGAGTACTCTTTTAGTGAAAATAATATAGATTTAGTAAGTAAATCATGTATTAATGACACCATAGAATATTTAGATTATAATAAAGTAGATGCTGTGATACTTGATGTGACTTTACCTGATGGTAATGGATTTGATTTATATAAGCATCACATTATGATTAAAGATATACCAACTATATTTTTAACTGCCAATGATGCTGAAGAAGATATAGTTAAAGCATTCGAGATGGGTGCAAGTGATTATATTACTAAACCATTTAGAACTTTAGAACTAATTGCTAGATTAAATAGAATATTAAATAAAAAAATTATCAAAGTAAAAGATATTATTTTTGATATGAATAAAATGATAGTCTATAAAAATGATAAAGTGGTTAATCTTACTAGTTTAGAATTAAAAATATTAAATTTATTGTTTAATAATATTAACAAAGTAGTAAGCAGAGATAAAATAATTGAGAGTATTTGGGAATGGACAGGAAATGATGTTAATGATAATACGGTCACTGTTTATATGAAAAGAATTAGAGAAAAATTAGGCAGTGATATAATTGTTACTATTAAAGGATTAGGGTATAGAGTGGATGAATAAAAAAATGAATAAAAAATCAGTTTTATTTTCTTTATCGATAATACTATTAACAGTAGTATTATTCTTTTTTAGTTTAACTTATCAATATAAATCTTATGTTAAAGAATATAATAATAAAATAAATTCTATAGTTAATGAAATGTTATCAAAGTATCCTGATGTTAGTGAAGATGAGATCATTTCTTTATTAAACAGCAATTCTAGTAGTTCAAATATATTAGAAAAATATGGTATTGATGAAAATAACTCTTCTATTGATAAAAATGATACATTGTTTATGAAATATTTAATATTTGACATGGTATTAATTATAATTACAATGTTAATAATTAGTGGATACTTTTTATATAATAATGTTAAAAGAAGAAAGAAAATTGATGATATAGTTTGGTTAATATCTAAAATAAATAATAGAAATTATAAATTAGAAATTGAAAATTATGACGAAGATGAATTATCTTCATTAAAGAGTGAAATATATAAATTTACTATAATGCTTAGAAGTGAAAGCGATAATTCATTAAAAGATAAGATTAAATTAAAAGATTCATTAAGCGATATATCACATCAATTAAAGACTCCTCTTACAAGTATCACCATTATGATAGATAATATACTTGAAAGCGCAAATATGGATGAGAGTACTAGAAATAGGTTCTTAATTAGTATTAAAAGAGAAATAATCAATATGAATTTTTTAGTTCAAAATTTACTCAAATTATCTAAGTTTGATGCGAATGTAGTTAAATTTAGCAAAAGAGAAGTTAAACTTCATGATATTATATATTCTGCATATGATAAAGTAAATGCATTAAGTGATTTAAAAAAAGTTAATGTTAAAATAAGTGGAGATGATTCATCAACATTAGTATGTGATGAAATGTGGCAAATTGAAGCATTAGGCAATATATTAAAAAATTCAATTGAGCACAGTTGTGAAGGTGGAATAGTTGAAATCAATTATACTAAAAATAAAGTATATTCAAGAATAGTTATTAGAGATAACGGCTCTGGAATTTGTGAAAAAGATTTGCCTCATATATTTGAAAGATTTTATAAAGGGGAAAATTCAAGTAAAGATAGTGTAGGTATAGGCCTAGCTCTTGCTAAGTCAATAATAGAAAAAGATAATGGTAGTATTAGTGTTAAAAGTTCTAGTAAGATAGGAACTGTATTCAGTATTAAGTATTTCAAATAAAATGCTATGGAGGAAGTATGGATAGATTTAAAAGTACTAAAATTGCAAGTATGCTGGGAATAATTGGCAATTTGTTTTTACTTATTATTAAAGGAATAGTGGCATCTTTAAGTGGAAGTCAAGCAATGGTAGCAGATGCTTTTAATAGTGCAGGAGATATATTTTCATCTCTTATGACTTATGTAGGCAATAGGATATCTTGTAAAAAAGCAGACGATGATCATAATCTTGGTCATGGCAAAGCGGAGTATATATATTCAATGTTGATAAGTATTTCAATGCTATTAATGGCAACGTTTGTATTAAAAGATTCTATAAAGTCATTATTTTATGGAAGCAAATATACTTTTTCAATTTGGCTAATCGTAGTATGTATTGTAACTATAATAGTTAAATTCTCATTATTTTTATATACAAATACTTTATATAAAAAGCATAATAATTTATTAATACTTGCTAATTCAAAAGATCATTTAAATGATACTATCATTACAAGCCTTAACTTAATATCTTGTGTTTTATCATCATATAACATATTCTTTTTAGATGGTATTGTAGGTGGTATTATTTCAATATGGATAATGTATACAGCAATAAAATTATTTATAGAAAGTTATAATGTATTAATGGATAAATCTATTTCTATAGAAACCAAAAATAAAGTATTAGATATTATTAAAGAGGAAAAACAAGTCAAGAAAGTAATACATTTTAATTCGACACCAGTCGGTTATAAATATCAAATATCATTTACCATTTATGTTGATGGCAATATGTCTACATTTGATAGTCATGAAATTGCTAATAGCTTAGAAGAAAAGATAGTAGATAAAGTAGAAGAAATATATTTAGTAGTGATACATGTTAACCCAATGTAAATAAAATATTTACTTTGTAATTTATTTGTTATATATTAATAATAGAGGTGTAACATGGAAAAACAAAATAGAACAAAAAAAGATATAGTAAAAATGCTTTTAAAGAACAAAGAACTTGAAAATGAAGATGAAACGCAATTAATGGAAATATTATTTGATGAGCCAATAGCGATTGATGTAGACAAGCAAGCAGAAGAAAATGAAACGTGGAGTGATAAACTATCTGATAAAATAACAGAAGTGGCAGGTAGTTGGGCATTTATAATTGTTTTTGTGATTATTTTGATATCATGGATGGTTATTAATTATTTATTAGCGGTAAATGCATTTGATCCATATCCATTTATATTACTTAATTTATTTTTATCATGTGTAGCTGCCTTACAAGCTCCAATAATAATGATGAGTCAAAATAGAGCTGCTAAAAAGGATACTTTAAGAGGTAAAAATGATTATAAAACTGATTTAAAAAGTGAATTGATTTTGGAAGAATTACATGATCAAATGACTAAACTTGCTGCTAATCAAAATAAAATATTAAAAATGTTAAATGAAAATGAAGATAAGAAGTAGATAAAACTACTTTTTATTATGCCTGTTAACTAAGTAGTTATATAATTGGTTTTATTTATAAAATATAAATGTAAAATTGATTTGAAAGAATTAAAAATAATATGATAATAAATAATCTATGAAATAATTGTATTTAAATAATTATTATGCTAATCTAGTAATAGAGGTTATATGGAAACTAGTTTTAGTCTAAATGAAATTATTAAATATATGATTCAAAATAATATGTCATTAGATGAAATATGTAATGGACTTAATTTTGACAGAAAATATATAATTACATTATTAAAAGGTATTAAGGGCGATATCTTATTATCTTATGATTATGATAGTTTTTATATGTTAGAATTAATAGATAAAATTTTATATAAAGATAAAACTATTAGACATGTTGTTAGTCATATAGATGATGAAAAAAGAGAAATAATAATTAATCTTATTGAAAAAGGATATAGTGGTGTTGATATATTTAATGAGATGAGTATTGATGAAAGAGAACTTTTATATATTTTAAAAACTATTTATTATGACTCTATTAGAAATAAAAAAATATTTATAGATATAAATATAATTAAAAAAACTATTAATGAAATAGTGGATTATTTAAAAAATAGAGGATGTACTAAAAATAAAAAAATAATCTATCCATGTAATGATAATATGATTCTTGACTACGACGGAAGAGTAATTGAAACGAGTTCAAAATGTCAACAAGTGTTTAATATAAATGAAGAAAATGAATTTAGATTTATAGTTATTTCTGATACTCATTTTGGAAGTGTGTTTGAAAATATAAAGTATTTAAATTATGTTTATGAATATGCATCTAAAAATGATATAAATTATATTTTACATGCAGGGGATTTAATAGAAGGGTCATATGATAACTTTGCTAGATGTAAAGAAGAGTATAAGACAATCGACTCTCAAATAGAACATGTATTTAAAGATTATTCTTATGATAAAAATATTAAAAATATGATATTACTTGCCAATCATGATGCATATTCAATTTATCATTATGGAGTTGATATAGCCCCATTACTAAAAGAAAGAGAAGATTTTCAAATACTTGGATATAGATGCGCATATATAAAAATTAATGATAGATATATTTCATTAAAACATGAAATTTCAAGGCTAAAAAATAATTTAAAAGATTATTTAACTCTTATAGATTTTATTGGACATTCTCATCAATATAGATGTAATTATAATAAAACCAATACTAGAGTTAGGATACCAACATTATCAGATATGAGAAGTAATATGATTGTTAATAAAGGATTTCTAGTTTGTAGTATAAACTCTGATAATTTAAAAGTTAATAATTTTAGTTGCGAATATATTGATTTTGAGCATATAGATAGAAAAATTATTATTGAAAGGACATTAAAAAAGTAGAGAAATCTCTACTTTTCATTTGATATTAAAATCATTGGGATAATAATTGGTCTTCTTCCAGTAAGTTCTATCACAAATGAATTTATTTCTAATATTATTCTGTTTTTTAAATCTGTGAGACTGAAATAATCTTTTTCTAATTCGTTTAATGTAATAATATTTGTTTTATCTTGGATCTTTTTAATTAATTCTTGATTTTCATTGACTACTACGAAACCTCTTGTTGTTATATTTGGTTCTATTAACATTTTTTTGTTTTTTAAATCAATATTTAATATTACTACTAATACACCATCTGTTGACATTATTTTTCTATCTTTGATTATTGAAAGACCAACATCTCCGATTCTATTACCATCAACATATATATCATTTATTGGAATGCTTCCTTTTTTATAAACATTTCCATCTTTTAAAGCCAGTATATCACCATTTTTTAATACAAATGTATTTTCCTTTGGTATATCACATAAGTGTCCTAAAGAAGCATGTGATGCGAGCATTCTATATTCACCATGCATTGGCATAAAATATTTTGGCCTAATTAACCTTAATAATAATTTTAATTCTTCTTGTTTAGCGTGTCCACTTGTATGAACATCATATTCGCTGGTATTTGTATATACTTTAGCACCTTTTAAATATAATTTATTAATTATTCTATTAATAGACATTGCATTTCCTGGGATAGGAGATGATGAGAATATTACTACATCATCTGGCATTAAAGTTATATTTCTGTCATTACCATTTGCAATTCTTGACAATGCAGCTAGTGGTTCACCTTGAGAACCTGTACAAAGTAAACATACCTTAGATGGTTCTAATTTATTAGCCTCATCACTAGTTATAAATATATCTTTATCTTTAATATACCCACATTCCATAGCTATTTCTATACTTGTATTCATACTTCTTCCGAATACTGCTACTTTTCTATTATTTTCTTTACAAGTTTCAATTATATGAGTAAGTCTATAAATATTACTTGCAAATGTTGCTAGTATTATTCTTGCGTTTGTATTAGCAGAGAATATTTCACCAAGTGCCTCATCTACAACAGATTCACTATTAGAAAATCCTGGAACTAAAGCATTGGTAGAATCACTTAATAAAAGAGTAACACCTTCATTACCAATAGCGGCCATTTTACCCATGTTTGCAACAGGTCCAATAGGTGTTAAATCAAATTTAAAGTCACCTGTTTCAACTATAGTTCCATTAGGAGTCTTAATTGCCATACCAAATGAATCTGGAATAGAGTGAGTAGTTGTAAAGAATTCAATATTAAAATATTTAGTTTTTATATTTAACTCTTCATTAACAGTTACCATTTTAGGGCAAGGAACATTTCTTTCACTTAATTTATTCTTAATTAATTTTCCTGCGATATTAGGTGTATAAATAACAGGAATATTTATATTTTGTAAAAGGAAAGGAATACCACCAATATGGTCTTCATGGCCATGTGTAATAATTAATCCTTTTATTTTATCTTGCATATTTTTAAGAACTGTATAATCAGCAAGAACATAATCAATTCCCATTAAATCATCTTCTGGAAACATTACGCCACAGTCAATTATAAAAAGTTCTTCTTCATGCATAACAACATACATATTTTTACCAACTTCGCCTAAGCCACCTAAAGCACAGACTAAAGTCTCTTTATTTTTACTATTCATTATATCATCCCTTCAAAAAAGTTCTTTAGTGCTTATAATTATATCAAATTTTTTTTGATTTGTCTAGATAGTTAGTGTATAATAACAATAGGTGATTATGTATGGGATTATTTAGCAAAATTAAAAATGCTTTTATAAAACAAGAAGAAAAAGAAGATAAAAAATTAACTGAAATTGAAAAGGAAGAAAAGATCGAAACTGAAAAATATATAAGTGGACTTTCTAAATCAAGAGATAATTTTGTAAATAAGCTTTCATTATTAGGTATTAAATATACAAAGATTAATGATGAATTTTATGATGAACTTGAAGAAATACTTATTACTGCAGATGTTGGAATTAATACAGTTATGTCTTTTACTGAAAGATTAAGAAAAAGAGTTAAGAGTGAAAATATAACTGATTTTGAATATTTAAAAGAAGTTATAGTAGATGAACTATTAATGATATATGTTGGAAATGATATATTAACATCTAAATTAAGTCTTAAAGATAATGAACTTAATGTTGTATTATTTGTTGGAGTAAATGGAGTGGGTAAAACGACTAGTATTGCCAAGATAGCCAATAAACTTAAAAAAGATAATAAAAAAGTTATGGTAATAGCAGGAGATACTTTTAGAGCAGGAGCAGTTAATCAATTAAAAGAGTGGGCTGATAAATTAGATTTATTATTCTTTGGAGATGATAGAAAAGATCCCTCTGCTGTTATATATGATGGTTTATTAAAAGCAAAAGAGAAAAAAGTTGATGTTGTTCTAATTGACACAGCAGGTAGACTACAAAATAAAGTTAATTTAATGAAAGAACTTGAAAAAATGAATAGAGTTATTTCTGATATAGTACCAAATAATCCAGTTGAAACATTACTAGTTATTGATGCAACTACTGGTCAAAATGGTATAAGCCAAGCAAAAAGTTTTAAAGAGATTACTAATATAACAGGTATTGTACTAACTAAACTTGATGGTACTGCTAAAGGTGGAATAGTACTTGCTATAAAAGAAAATACAAATATACCAGTTAAATTTGTAGGACTAGGTGAAAAAGAAACTGACTTGATACCATTTGATATTGAAAAATACATATATGGTTTATTTAAGGAGTTCTAATGATAGAAAGAGAATATATATTAACACTATATGAAACTTATAATAAATTATTGACAGAAAGAGAAAAAAATTATTTTGAGTACTATTATTTTGAAGATTATTCTATGCAAGAAATAGCTGACTTATATGAGGTAAGTAAAGCTTATGCAAGTAAATATCTAAATCAAATAGTAAGTAAACTTGAAAAATATGAGTCATTACTAGAACTTAATAAAAAAAGTATTAAAATAAAAGAATTAATAAAAGATTTGCCAGAGGATATTAAAAATAAAATAGAAGAATTGCTCTAGACAAAAAAATATTATATAATTAAGAAGGTGAATGTTATGAATAAAAAAGGATGGGGACTAAGAGTTGAGTTAGTAATAATATTATTATTTGTTATCTGCTTAGTTATTGTTTCTATTGGACTTAATAGACTTGGGTTATTAGGTGAGAATCCTAATGCACCTATACAAAATGTTGATAGAGAAACTTTTGATTACACAGTTCTTGAAAAAAGTATGGTTGAAGCAACTAAAAAATATTTTAGTGAATATTATGAATATGAAATGAACGATACTGAGATGATTGTTAGATTATCTACTTTAAAATATAATGGATATATTAGTGACCTATTAGATGAAAATGGTAAATCATGCAGTGGGTATACTAAGATAATTAGTTCTAACTCAGGTATTGTTTATGTTGGATATATTAAGTGTCCTAAGTATACTTCACAAGGATATGAATCAAAAAATGATTGGTAATAAGGAATAAAAGTATTTTTATTCTTTTTTTGTGATATAATTTTATTAGAAAGGAGTAATATATGGTTATAGCTATTTTAATAATACTTTTAATAATAATTCTTAAAAGTATAGTACAAGTAAATGAATATGAAAGGGGTATTAAATTCAACTTTGGTAAATTTAATAAAACTATGAATCCAGGATGGAATTTTGTAATACCTATTTTTCAATCTTATAAGAAAGTTGATATTAGAACAAAAGCAGTGGATGTTCCAGAACAAGATGCGATTACTAGAGATAATGTATCAGTAAGAATTAATGCTGTAATATATTATAAGATATTTGATGCTAGCAAAGCTATTTTAGAAGTTGAGAATTTCTATTATGCTGTAAGTCAACTTGCACAAACTACTATGAGAAATGTAGTTGGTAGTGTATCTTTAGATGAATTATTAGCAGAGCGTGAAAAATTATCAGAGTCTATTTGTAAGATAATTGATGAGGCAACTGATCCATGGGGTATTAAGGTTGAAAATGTTGAACTTAAAGATGTATCTCTTCCTGAAGAAATGAAAAGAGTAATAGCAAGAGCAGCAGAAGCAGAACGTGAAAGAGCTGCTGTTATTACGAAAGCACAAGGCGAAGTAGAAGCTGCTAAAAACTTAGCTGAAGCAGCAAATACTATGGCTAGTACACCAGGAGCATTACATTTAAGAACTTTATCAACAATCAGTGATATAAGTAGCGATCAATCAAATACAATATTAATGTGTTTACCAATGGAAATATTAGATGCTTTTAAAGCTGTTGCTAAGAATCCAGATGAAGTAGTTAAAAAAATCACTAAGAAGTAGTAGAAATACTACTTTTTAATTATAAAAAATTATTAATATCATATAGTTTAATAGGTGATATAATGAAAAAAATAATTACTTTATTTCTTTTAATATTTATGTGTTTTAGAGTAAATGCAAGTGTGGATTTAGCTAAATATAGTAAGGAAGCAATTCTTGTTGAGGCAAGTACTGGTAAAGTTTTATACGAAAAGAATTCTAATGAAAAAAGAAGTCCTGCTAGTATGACCAAAATAATGACATTATTACTTACTATGGAAGCACTTGATAGTGGTAAAATTAAACTCGATGATCAAGTATTAATATCTAAAAATGCTAGTTCTATGGGTGGAACACAAATATTTGTCGAACAGAACACTAAAGTTCCTGTAGAAAATCTTATTAAAGGAATAGGTATAGCATCAGCAAATGATGCTGCAGTTGCTATTGCTGAATATATAGGAGGAACTGAAGAAAATTTTGTTTCAATGATGAATGAAAGAGCAAGTCAGTTAGGGTGTAAAAATACTACTTTTAAAAATCCACATGGTCTTGATGAAGATGGACATTTAACGACTGCAAGAGATTTATCTTTAATTGCACGTGAACTTATTAAATATCCTTTTGCTCTTAAAATAACTAGTACATATGAAGACTATATTGATGTATCAGGAGAGAATCATTGGCTTGTTAATACAAATAAATTACTAAGATTTTATACAGGAATAGATGGTCTTAAAACTGGTTATACAGATAAGGCAGGATATTGTTTAACTGCAACTATGGAAAGAAATAATATGAGATTATTATCAATAGTGATGGGTGCTGATACAAAAGATAATAGAAGTACAGACACTATATCAATGATGGAATATGGTTATAGCTCTTATGGAACAAATACTATTTTAAATAAAAATAAATATAGTGGTACTATTAAAATAAATAATGCTAAAAAAAGAAAGGTTAAATATTATTTAAATGATGATGTAAAATTAGTTGTTAAGAAGGGTACAAAAGATGTAAACTATAAAATAGATAAAAAATTATATAATGTAAAAGCACCTCTAAAAAAGAACTCTAAAGTGGGAAAACTAATTGTGACATATGAAAATAAAAAATATGAATATGACTTAATAGTAAGAGAGGATGTAAAGAAGTCAACATATTTAAATACAGTTAAAAATAATTTAAAAGATGTTATAACAGGTAGTTTAACTAAATAGTGTAATAATTAAAATATCTAGGTTAATCTAGATATTTTTTATTAAATTAATGATTTGTAAAATCTTTATGTTCAACATTATACGTGATATAATATATATGAAAATGAGTGATATAATCAATTAATAATGGCGGTGATGATTTTGAATCCTGAAAAAGTAGGTAAATTTATAAAAAAAATTAGAAAAGATAATAAATTAACACAACAAAAATTAGCAGATAAATATGGTGTAACATATCAAGCAGTAAGTAAATGGGAAAATGGAATTAATCTTCCGGAAGTTACCCTAATAAGACAAATGAGTAAAGATTTTGACATAAGTGTTGAAGATATATTAGATGGCAAACTAACTAAGAAGAGAAAAAGAAAATATTTAATTAGTATTATAATAATTATTAATGTTATTTTAATACTTGGAATAATTTTAATATTAAAAAATAATGATAATACTTTTAAATTTAAGACTTTATCAACAACTTGTAATGAGTTTAAAGTATCTGGAAGTATTGCTTATGATAAAAATAAATCTTCTATTTATATTTCTCATATTACATATTGTGGAGGAGATGATAAAACTATTTATAAAAAAATAGAATGTAATCTTTATGAAAGAAATGATAGTACTAGTACAAAGATTAGTGGTTGTAAACCAAATAAAAAAGAAATTACTTTAGAAGAATATCTAAAGGATGTAGAGTTAAATATAGATAATTATACTAAAACTTGTAAATATTATAATAATGAAAGTTTTTATTTAGAAATAAATGCCATTGATAAAAATGATAAAACTATAACTTATAAAATACCATTAGAACTTAAAAATAATTGTTCTGAGTAAATTCAACCATTTGTTGAGTCGTTTCAACTATAAGGTTATATGATTTTATTTTTAATAATGATAAAATAATAATGTGAAAGGAGTAAATATGAAAAAGAATATAATGATATTAATATTATCAATCATATGTTTATTATTTGGGGGTTTTATAAGTTATTTAGTTTTTAATCCAACCGAAAAATATGATTCATTACCTAAACCTGAAGTAACAGGTGGAGAAAGGGGAATGCTTGGTATTGATAAAAATATTAATGAAGAAACAATAGATAAGTATTTAGGGCGTGATGACTCAGTATATCGAGATATGAGAATGTTAATTGATCCAGGTAATTATTCTGCGATTGGAGGGGATTCTTATTTATCGGGATTGGTTTCCGGATTTGAAGTTGTACCATATCCATTGTTGACAGAGGTTAAAGGATTACCAGAAGCAGTTGGAGATAGTTATAAAGGAAAAACTTTATTTACTCAAGATGAAAATGGAACATATAAAGCAAATTATGAAGAATCAATTGAATATTTAGAGTATTATTTCCCAAAAGATAAATATATTTTTCTAATGTGCGGTGGTGGTGGTTACGCTGGAATGACTAAAAACTTATTAGTATCACTTGGTTGGGATGAAAATAAAATTTATAATGTAGGTGGTTATTGGTATTATAATGGTAAAAACAACATACAAATAAAGAAAACAAATAATAATAAAACATCTTATGATTTCTGGAAAGTAAATTATCATGATATAGATTTTGAAGATTTAACAGAGGTATCTAACAATGATTAAAAAAATATCTATTATTTTAATTTGCATACTCTCAATATTAATGACAGGATGTTTTAACAGAACTAGCCAAAATGATAACAGCAAAATTTATTTGAATAATAAATATTATAATAAAGGAAAATTTATAAAGGTTGATAAAAATGACTTAAATAATATAAAAAATGGAAATTACATATTATATACATATAATAATTATTGTAGTTTACCTGTATCTTGTGAAAAAGTATTTCAGGAATTTATGTCAAAATATAAAATAGATTTTTTATCTATACCATTTGATGAATTTAAAAAAACTGACTTTTATAAAAGCGTTAAATATGCTCCGTCAGTAATTATAATTGAAAATGGAAATATAATATCTTATTTAGATGCTAATTCTGATATAGATTTAGAAAAATATCAAGATGTTAATAAATTTGAAGAGTGGTTAAATAATTATGTGAATTTTTCAAAAAAATGAGGCTAATTTTAATATAATTAGTCTTTTTATTTAATTACAATTATATTTCATGATATAATATATATAATAAATAATTAATACTGAAAGGAAGAGATATAATGAAAAAAGATGTAGTAAATGCAATTGTTGAAATTCCATTTAGGAGTAGAAATAAATATGAAATTAATAAGGTAACTGGGAAAATACAATTAGATAGAGTCTTATATTCAGCAATGGGATATCCAGCAGAATATGGAACAATTGAGGAGACGTTAGCATCAGATGGAGATCCTCTTGATATATTAATAATGGCAACTGAGCCTACATATCCTGGATGTATTGTTCCAGCAAGAATAATAGGATATTTAAAAATGATAGATGATGGAAAAGAAGATTATAAAATTATTTCAGTAGTAGATTGTGATCCGAGATATGATGATGTTAATAGTTTGGAAGATATATCAAAGTTCACATTAAAAGAAATTAAAAACTTTTTTGAAAATTATAAAAAGTTGCAACATGTAAAGGTGGAAATAGGAAAATACTATTCTAAGGAAGAAGCGCTTGAAGTTTTAGAAAAGTGTAGAATTAATTATAAATGTCAAAAGTAATTTAATCTACAAATTTAAAAATATGTTTATTATAATAAATCTAGTATTTACTAAAATTTAAAAATTTTATAAAATTATAATAGAAAGGAGAATTATTATGGTAAAGAAAATAAACAAATTTATATATTCATCTATAGTAATATCTATTTTAATGTTTATAATGGGAATTATATTTATTGTTTATCCTGATATATCATTTACAACTATTACATATATTTTATCGATATTACTTATAATAAATGGTATTTATTTTATTGCTACTAAAGAGGAAAGTATATTTTTTTCAAGTTTTTTAACGATTGGCGTTATTGATATTTTATTAGGACTTGTAATGATTTTAAATCCTGATATTATTAAAGTATTATTCCCTATAGTTGTTGGCATTGTTATGATAGTTAAATCAGTATTGGATTTAAGAATATCTTTATTACTTTATAAAAATGAATATAGTAATTCATTATTCTTATTTATATGTTCGATTATATCAGTTATTTGTGGTTTATTTATTATTATAAATCCAACTATTGGTACAATAGCATTAACTACTACTATTGGTATAATTATTATAATTTATGCTATTTCAAATATAATAGATACTATTGTATTTAAGAAAGATATTAATGAAATAGTTAAATTGTTTGAAAAATAAAATCCTTTATGAAGTGATATGATAAAAGTAGACAGTCTAAAAAAAGACCA
>HG000341.1 GCA_000436975.1 Clostridium sp. CAG:1000 | reverse complement strand
ATGTGATAATATTCTTGAAGCGTCTGGTTTGGTAAAGAAAATAGACTACAGTAAGGTTAAATTTGAGTTGGGTGATACTGTTAGAAAAGTATTAACTATGACGCTTGATACTTCAAATCAAGATTTAGGAGAAGCAAAATATAAAATTATTATAAAAAGTATTGATAAAAGTATTGAACTATCTTCTATTGATTATATTAATAAATATTATTTAGAATTTAATGATTTTACTTATGAAGAAGCATTTTCTGGATTTGAAGTTTCTGTTATAATAAATGGAAAAGAATTTGATAAGAAAACTATTGGTCCTGCTTGTTTTGTTGCAGGTACTAAAGTAAAAACAGAAGATGGGTTTAAAAATATAGAAGATATTAAAATAGGTGATATGGTTTATTCTTATAACCTTAATACAAATCAACTTGAGCTTAATGAAGTTACTGACGCTATTATTAGTCAAACTATTGAAACTTATTTAGTAACGATAGATAAAAAAACATTTGAGGTAACTCCTAGACATGAACTTTATATAATAGATAAAGGATGGGTAAGGGCATACGATCTAAATGTTAATGATAAATTATTAGATGTTAATGGAAAAGAAGTATCTATTAGTAAAATAGAATATAAAAAATATGATAAACCAATTAAGACATATAATTTAACAATAGAAGGTAATCATAATTACTTTGTAACTGATATTCAGGTCTTAGTACATAACAAAGGCTCTGATACGTGGACATACAATTAAGAATATTTAAGATGAGTGACTTTTAAAGTCACTTTTATTGTGTTATAATCTTTAATATGAAAAGAGAATTTAAAACTATAGTAATTATATTTATGTTTATATTTTTATTTGAATTATTTTATTCTGTGTTTTTGTATAAGCATTTTACATTTTATATATTTTCATTTACTTTGTTATACAGTCTTATTATATATTTATTATATAAGATATTTAATAAGAAATGGATTATTTATATTTGTTTTTCTATTATACTTTTAATGTTTTTGAGTAACTTTGTATACTATAGTTTATATAATAATATTATTACATTAGATGTGTTTTTAAAATCATTTAGCGTTCTTAGTTTTGGGAAAAATATTTTAAATATTATTTTTAATAATATATTCTATTTACTTTGCTTTATAATAATTTTTATTACTTCTATTATTTTAATTAATAAAAATACTTATGATTTTGTTATTAATAAGACTAAATTAATATGTATTATATTGATAGTTTATATTATTTCTATGTCAATGATACTTATTGATAATAAGGATATATATTCTAATAAAAAGCTATATTTTAATATGAATTATACTAGTAAAACATTATATAATTATGGATTACTTACTAGCATTAGACTTGATACTGAAAAGTATTTGTTTGGATATAATAGTTGTACTTCTAAGATTAAAGTGAATAATAATGCATATAGTAAGGATGAGTATAATATTTTAAATACTAAGTTTAAAAAAAGTGATAATTCTGAAATTAATGAGATAAATGATTATATTAAGAATTCTATTCCGTCAAGTAAAAATATATATACAGGTGTTCTTAAAGATAAGAATTTGATATTTATTTTGGCAGAAAGTTTCAATACAATATCAATTAATAAAGAAATAACTCCTAATCTATATAGACTATTTAGTGAGGGATTTACATTTAATAATTATTATAATCCTTTGTATCCTGTATCTACTGCGGATGGACAATATTTAACAGATATATCTTTGTTTCCTTCTGATGCGGTACATAGCCTTCAAAAAGTAAATAATAACTATATACCTTATTCTCTTGGTAATGTCTTTAAGAGTATGAATTATAAAACATATAGTTTTCATGATTATGATTATAAATATTATGGAAGAGATAAATATTATCCTAATATGGGATATGATATTTACTTAGGAGTAGGTAATGGTTTAATGAAAGACACTAGAAGTGACTATGATATGGCTAAATCAAGTATTAACTATTATATTAATGATTCTAAGTTTTTGGTTTATTATTTAACTATTTCAGGACATGCTTTATATAATAGTGATAATAAAATAGCTAAAAAGAATTATGATAAATTAAAGAACTATAACTATAGTGATGGTGTTAAATATTATATGAGTACTCAAATTGAACTAGATAAGATGATCGGATATTTGTTTTTAAGTTTGGAAAAAAAAGGTATACTTGATGATACGGTTATAGTTTTATTACCAGATCATATTCCTTATGGACTTAATGAAAAAGAAATGAATGAATTATCGAAATATAATGTTTTTGATGAATTTGAAAAATATCATTCTAGCATGGTTATATATAATAAAGAGATAAATAAATATCACCAGAGTAATAATTATTGTTCAAATATAGATATGCTTCCAACATTACTTAATTTATTTGGATATGATTTTGATTCTAGATTGCTTATGGGAAGAGATATACTATCTGGTAGTGATGGTTATGCTGTTTTTGGCAATAGAAATGTCATTAGTCGTGATTATAGGTATATTAGTTTGGATGGAATATTTGAAGGTAAAAGTAATATATCAAGTGATGAATTAAAAAACGAAATATATTTAAAACATAGGATTTCTAGATTAATACTTGAAAATGACTATTATAAATATTTATGGGAGGTAAATAGTGATTGAGGTTTATAAAGGAGATATAACTACGTTTGATGCTGATATTATTGTGAATGCTGCGAATAAAACATTGCTTGGTGGTGGAGGCGTTGATGGTGCGATACATAGAGCTGCTGGAAAAGAATTACTTTCAGAGTGCAAAACTCTTGGTGGTTGTGAGGTAGGAGAGGCTAAGATGACTTTTGGATACAATCTTAAGGCTAAGAGGGTTATTCATACAGTTGGACCTTATTATAAAGATGGTAATCATAATGAAAGACAATTGCTTTCAAATTGCTATAAAAATAGTCTTAGACTTGCTGAAAAGTATAGGGTGGAAAATAATCTTGATAGTGTATCGATTGCATTTCCTTGTATTAGTACAGGAGTATATAAGTATCCATTTAATGAAGCTTGTTCTATTGCATACAAGACTGTAAAAGAAAATATAAATCCTCATATTAAAGTTACATTTATATGTTTTAGTGATTCTGATTATAAAACTTATGTAAGTAAAATAAAAGAAAATGATTAGTTGTCATTTTCTTTTTGATTATAAATAATTAAATGATGTTGGCTTCTTGTACAAGCTACATAATATAAGTATCTTTCATCATGATTGAATTTATCATCTTTTGTTGTGTATACGATAGTTGCATCAAATTCTAAACCTTTTGCCATATATGATGGGATTACTACTAATTTTCTACTGAATGCTTTTGAGTTATTTATAATTAGAGTTAAGTCTTCATTATCTTTTTTTAGTAGTTTATAAATATCAATTGCTTCTTTATTAGTTTTAGTTATAATAGCAATACTTTTGTTAACTTTTTGTAATTTGTTAATATCATTTAATAATTGTTCTTTTAGATTATTTTCTTTTTTAAATTCGACAGGTATTTTAGTATCACGTCTAATCGCAGATACTAGATTTAATCCTAATATTTTATTTGCGTGTTCAATGATTTCAGGGCTTGATCTATATGTCTTGTTAAGTTCTATATAATTTACACTTTCATCAAATACACTTTTTAAATCTTCTAGACTTTTATATTGATAATATGGGTTTATTGTTTGATTAATATCTCCTAGGATTGTGAATTTACTTTTTCTTAATATTTTCTTTAGAAGTATATATTGTAGTTTATTATAGTCTTGTGCTTCATCGATAATTGTTTGTTCTATTAAGTAATCATTGCCTAAGAATGTAAGTAGACTTTTCATATATACAAATAAGCATGCATCTTCAAAACTTATTTCTTTTGAATCTAATTTATTTAAATATGAATCTGGTATTTCTTTATTATAAGCTTTTTTGAATTCTTCGCTTTTAAAGAAGTTTTTATATATTTCTTTTATATCTATTGAAATATTTAGTCTTTCTTTTAACCATTTTTTTATTTGCTTTGCTTTTGATTTATTGCCTCTGAATTCTAATTCAGATATTTTTATTGATATTTCATCGATTCTTTCAAGTAAAGGAATGGATGAATATCTTTCCTTTAGATAATAATTTAATTGTTCTTTTCTTATATAGAGATCTCTATTAAATATTTCATCAGTAAATTCTGCTTTACTTGTGTAATTTTTTATATATTCTTCAATGATTGGTATTATTTCATCTGATTGCTTGAATTTTATTAAATCAGTCATTAATTCTTCATGTTTATAATATCTTTCAATAAATGATGTAAATGATTCGATATCTTTATATTCTGTTATGTAAGTTTCTAAAAAGTCACTGAATGTGGTTTCTTTTGTATTTTCTTCTCCTAGTTCTGGAAGTACGTTTGATATATATTCACTAAATACTTGATTAGGTGCGAATATTAATACTTTATCACTTGTTAATCGTTTTATTTTGTATAGAAGGAATGCAATCCTATGAAGTGCTACTGATGTTTTACCAGATCCTGCGATTCCTTGTACAATTAAGTTTTTATCTTTTGTATTTCTTATTATTGTATTTTGTTCTGCTTGAATAGTATTAACTATATTTTTCATATAATCATTATTTTTTTGTGATAATACTTGTTGAAGCATTTCATCTTGAATAGTTAGTTTACTATCAAAAACGTTTTTAATTTTAGCATTTTCAATTGTGAATTGCCTTTTGTTATGTAAATATCCTTTGTATATTCCACCTGGTGCTTCATACTGTGCATCTCCATGTTCATAGTCATAGAATACACTTGCGATTGGGCTTCTCCAGTCATAAATAATATTTTCATTATCTTTAGTTAGATAGGTAAGACCAATATAAATATTATTATTATTACCATTTTCATCTTCGAATGTTATCTTTCCAAAGTATGGTGAGTTTTGAATTTTATAAAGCTTTTTATAATATTTTGCTTTCATTTCTAAGTCATCAATTTCTTTAGCATTATTAGACATTATTGTTTTCATTTCCGTTGGATCTAGTTCACTTCTTGTATCCCATACATATTTTTTAAATTCTTGTTGCTTTTGTTCATTGTCATATAAGTCTTGTGCTAGTTCTGAAATATTTTTCCTTAAAAGATTAATAGTTAATTCTAGATGTTTGTTTTCTTCTTGAAGGTCTTGTTCACTTAAATTCATATTACCTCCTTTATTAAGTGTCACATCATAGTAATAATTAACAGCATGTCTTGAATATTATCAAAAATGATTTTCTTTGTCAATTACTTTTTCTTAAAAATAATTAATTTTACTCTTTTAAATGTAAAATATTTATGTTAGAATTGTTTTAGGATAGTAGTAGGAGGTAAAAATGAACTTGATAAAAGATAATTTTAGAACTATATTTGTAGTGGCGTCTATGATTATTATTGGGGTTGGAACGCTTATTTATGATGTTAATTCGCCATCACTTAGTGCTCCAAATAATATTATAAAGATAGGAGATACATTAAATACTAAAGTGTATGAGACTGTTAACTTAAATGACTTATTTGATGTAGATGGTGTTTATACTTGTAGTAGTGATAATGAAGAAGTAGCTCAGACTGTTAATTGCAATATATATGCAATTAGTGGTGGTAGTGCTAAAATCAAAATTGAATATAAAGAAACTGAAGCAGGGGAAGTGTTAGATGAAAAAACAATCACAGTTAATGTTTCTAAATTGAAGATGGTAGTAACTAATTTTCCAAATGAATTAACAATGGATATAAATGACACATATAAATTATTACCTAATACCAATGGTGTTGATGTTAGAGCAGAATATATTTATGATGAAAGTGCATTTAAAATAGAAGAAAATAATGGTTACTATAGTTTAGTTGCATTAAAGGAAGGTACTTATACACTTAAAGCAACATTTGTTCCTGAAATGCCTGATAAATATGAGAGTGCTACTAAAACAATGAATATTACTGTTAGAAATATTATAGAACCAAATATAACTGTTAATGATATTACTATGTATGTAGGAGATACTAAAGAAGCAGAAATTAATACTAATGATATTATTGGTTCACTAAAACTTACCAGTGATGATGAAAGTATTATTAGCGTTGAAGGTATGAATATTAAAGGCCTAAAAGAAGGAAAAACTAGTGTAACAGTATTGTTTAAACCTGAAGATGTAACTAAATATAAAGAAGTAACTAAAAAAATAAATGTAACTGTTTCTAAAGTTACTGAAACTAGTAAGGTTGAAACGATTGTTAATGACTTGAAAGAAAAAGTAAAGAATTATGAAGAATTAGATGTAGCTTTTAATAATAATGTTTTATCGTTATATACTTGCAAAGGTAATTGTGAAACATCGAGTAATAAGACTATTGTTGATTTAAATTATAATGTTAAAACAGGAATTTTATCCTTAGTAAGACCTATAAAGGTATTTACAACTAATAATAATACTGATATAGATGATGAGTATATGGCATTAAGTATATTACTTTCATATTTAAATGATAAAGGAATTAAAAGTATTAATAGTTTAGGCTCATATATAGTCGAGACAGGTAAAAATGATGCTTTGTTATCAATGTCTACATCTGGTATTAACTTGTATTATGGTAGTATTGATAAAGTCAATGTAAATAATCAAAAATATTATGTACCGACTGTATTGAACTCATTTGAATATAATGTTAATAGTGTTATTAATGATGCCCCTATATTAAAAATATCAATTAAAAACTCTACTGGTGGGGTAGTTAATATTAATAAAATAGAAAATATTAATGGTAAAGATATTGTCACTTTGTCATCTAAATCAAATGCTAAATATGGTTTTGATAGTTTGGTAATAAAAGATTCTAATGGAAAAGATATAACTAAAAAAGTTAATTTTAATAAAACAAATATGACATTTGAAATGCCTAGTAATGATGTAATAATTGAGTCTACATTTATAAATAATGTTAAAACAGGTGTGAATGATTTTACAACATTACTTGCTATAACAATGCTTATCTTTGGGGTTGGTCTATATATAGTAAGAAAAAATGTCAATTCTTTAGAGATATAGTCAAAAATGCTTGATTTTTAAGTATATTTATAGTATTATTAATGGGAAGTTTATTCTTGGTTTTGATGTTCCTCTAACTCAATACTCAGAATTAACGGATAATTAAAAGAAGGAGGACTAAAAAAAATGGCTTTAACTAAAGATAGAAAGTCTGCCATTGTATCAGAATTTGCTAGAAGTAAAAATGATACAGGTAGTGTTGAAGTTCAAGTTGCTTTATTGACTGAAAGAATTAATAAATTAACTGAACATATGAAAGAACACACTCATGATTATCATACTAATCGTGGATTATTAAAAATGGTTGGTAAGAGAAAGAGTTTACTTGAATATTTAAAGAATGAAGATGTTCAAAGATATCGTGAGTTAATCAAAAAATTAAATTTAAGAAAGTAGGCACTTATTTTAAGTGTCTTTTATTTTTTGGAAGGGAGAGAAAATGAAAAGAGTATTTGAATATGAATTTAGAGGAAGAAAAATAGTAGTAGAGCATGGAGAACTTGCTAAACAAGCAAGAGGAGCTGTTCTTGTAAGATATGATGACACAGTAATCTTATCTACATGTGTTATGAGTAATAATGTATCAACTGCTGACTTTTTCCCTTTAACAATTTTATATCAAGAAAAATTATATTCAGTAGGTAAAATACCAGGAGGATTTATTAAGAGAGAGGGTAGACCTACTGAACAAGCAACATTAACTGCTAGGGTAATAGATAGACCTATTAGACCAATGTTTAGTGAAAATTTTAGAAATGAGGTTCAAGTTGTAAACACAGTTCTTAGCGTAGACCCAGATAAAACACCAGAGATGACAGCATTATTTGGTACTTCATTATGTTTAGGTATTTCATCAATACCATTTGAAGGACCAGTTGCAGGAGTAATGGTTGGTAAAATAGATGGTGAACTTAAAATAAACCCTACAACAGAAGAGATGGAAAGAAGTACTATTAATTTAACAGTTGCAGGTACTAAGGATGCTATTAATATGGTTGAAAGTGGCTCTAAAGAAGTTTCTGAAGATGAAATGTTAGAAGCTTTAATGTTTGGACATGAGGCTGTAAAAGAATTATGTGCTATAGAGGAAGATATTATTTCTGAAATAGGTGATGAGAAAATAGAAGTTGTTCTTGCTAATATACCTGATGAATTAAGAGAAGAAGTTACAAATGATATTAAAGATGATATGATTAGTGCTATTCAAATTAAAGATAAATTAGAAAAATATGCAAGAATCGATGAAGTTAAAGAACTTGCATTAACACATTATGCTGAAAACCATGATGGTGAAGAAGACTTAGAAGCAAACTTAAAACTAGTTAAGAAAGTTGCTGATGAGATAGAAGGTAATGAGGTTAGAAGACTTATTACTAATGAACATATTAGACCAGATGGTAGAGGTATGGATGAAATAAGAGAATTATCAGCAAGCGTAGATATTCTTCCTAGAACACATGGTAGTGCATTATTTACAAGAGGTCAAACTCAAGCTCTTGCTATTACAACATTAGGAGCACAAAATGAAGAACAAATATTAGATGGTTTAGGTCTTGAAGATTCTAAAAAGTTTATGTTTCATTATAACTTTCCCGCATTTAGTGTAGGTGAAACAGGCAGATATGGTGCTCCAGGTAGACGTGAAATAGGACATGGTGCTTTAGCAGAAAGAGCCTTATTACAAGTAATGCCTAGTCAAGAAGAATTTCCATATACAGTTAGAGTTGTATCTGAAGTATTAGAAAGTAATGGTTCGTCTAGTCAAGCTAGTATATGTGCTGGATGCATGTCATTGATGGCAGCTGGTGTACCAATTAAAGCTCCAGTAGCAGGAATAGCTATGGGATTAATTACTGAAGATGGAACTTGTGATTCTAAATACACTATATTAACTGATATTCAAGGCCTTGAAGATCACATGGGGGATATGGACTTTAAGGTAGCAGGTACTAAAAAAGGTATTACTGCTTTACAAATGGATATTAAAATTAAAGGTGTAACTAAAGATGTATTAAAAGAAGCTTTAGCAAAAGCACATAACGCTAGAATGAAAATATTAGATGTTATGATTGATGCAATACCTGAGGTTAGAAGTGAACTTTCTCCATATGCACCTAAAATTAGAACTATGAAAATTAATCCAGATAAGATTAAAGATGTTATTGGTAAAGGTGGAGACATGATTACTAAGATCATATTAGAATCAAGCAATGTAACATCAGTAAATCATAAAGATGCAGTTAAGATTGATATAGATGATGATGGTAATGTAGTATGCTACCATATGGATAAGAATGTACTTGATAAAGCTATTTCTATGATAGAAGATATTGTAAAAGAAGTGGAGATTGGTGAGGTATATACTGGAAAGGTTGTTAAAATCGAAGACTTTGGTGCATTCGTAGAATTATGGCCTGGTTGTGAAGGCCTTGTTCATGTATCTCAACTTGATAATAAAAGAGTAGAACATCCAAGCGATATTCTTAAAGTCGGTGATGAAATTGTTGTTAAAGCAATTGGATATGATAAGAGAGGAAAGTTAAATCTTTCTAGAAAAGAATTATTACCTAAAATCGAAAAAAAGGAAGCTAAAAAAGTTAAAAAGATTAAAAGTGAAGAATAGATTTGTTTAAAAGCAAATCTTTTTTTCTTTATATATTGATAAAATTAATTTTAAGTGATAAAATTAATACATAAGATAGAAGGAGATTAAAATGAATAAGAAAATTAATTTATTATTAGTTGGATTATTAGTATTTTGTATTTCATTTATAAGTGTTCAAGCAAAAGCTACATATCCTAAAAGTAATCCTACAGTTAATAAAGATTTATATGTAACTGTAGATGAAAAGTTTGACTTTAGTAAAGTTAAATTTGGTGAGGCTGTGGGTTCAAGTGAACTTAAGAAAATATTCTTAGGAGACTATGATTCTACTAACCCATATAATCTAAAAGATAGTTTTACTGCTTATTGTTTAGATGCAAGCAAGTTATATCCGGATCAAGGATATCAATATGTTAGTAAATTAGGAACAACAGCAGAAGCTAAAACTTATCAAGCATTAATTTCAACTGTATTTAATAGTGAGTTTAACTATAAGAGTAGTGAACTTTCTGGATTTAAATATTTAGGTAGTGTTGAGTTTGAAAATGCAACTGCCGAAGAAATTATTAATGCTTTAGAAGCATGTAGAACTAATGCTGCTTGTGCTTTACCAACTGGTGTTAAGATTAATAATATGTATAAAAGTAAAGATGGAATTAATGTATCCTCTATGGAAATTAATAAAATTATTGATGTAACACTTGAAAAAGCCTTATATCAAAAATATAAGGTAGAACAGGCAAGTACTGCTAATGTAAAAGGATATGAAGAAGCAATGTGGATTATATCTAATACATATCCAATGATTACAATTGATAATATGTTATCTAAAGTAGGTGGATTAACTTTAGAAGGTATTAAAGATGATATTAAAGTGTTAGAGGGAACTGTTTCTGATGATTTAATTGATAAATATATCTATTCTATAGTTCAATATGCTGTATGGCATGTAACTGGTAGTCAAGATGATCAAGGAAAAACTATTGGAGTGGAATTAAGTGCTGTTGATTCATCTAAATCTATACCAAATCTTTCAAAACTATACTCATATTTAATTACTGAAGGTAAAAAGCATGATACGTATTCACCTGGTACAATAAAAATTAATGTTAATAAGCCTGAGAAACCAGTAGAGAAAGAAACAAGTACTGAAATTACTTCTGGTAAATATTCTTTTAGTACTGATTCATCTCTTGTTAAGACAATTGTTGTTTCAATAGAAAACAATGAAGATGGAAATGTTAAACTTTTAGATTCTGATATGAAAGAAATGACACTAGTTAATGGCGTTTATGAACTTCAAAGTGGAGAAGAATTTACAATATCAGTTCCTAGAAAATCAAATATAACTAAAGTAGTAGTTAATGCTTATGCTAAGGGTGAAATATATGATGTATCTTCTGCTAGAAAATATTCACCATATTTAGTATTAAATCAAAGCTTTATAACAGGCAGAATGACTACTGAAATAGATGCAAGTGCTGTGTTAAATGTAGACATAGGACCTGCTACTGGAGTTGAAAATGTTGCTATATTATTAGTAATAACATTAGTATCATTCTCAATTGGATATTTAGTACTAGGATATAAAAATAAACCTGTAGAAGTTTAAGAAGTTTTTAAAAAAACTTCTTTTTTTGTAGTGTTTTTTCTTTTTATAGCTAATAAATATAATAGAGGGATATAGAAAGGAAAATGATATGGACGAAATAGAAGATTTTTTAGAAAACTTAAATATTAAGAAATATTTATTTAACATTATAATAATTATTTCTTTTTGTTTGCTTAGTTATTTTGTGATATACAAACTTAATAACTTTGATAAGAAGATTAATGATAAAGTAGTGTTAAATAAAAATATTTCAAAAGAAAAAAAGAAAGACAATGTAGAATATGTAATAGTAGATATTAAAGGTGAAGTTGCTTCTCCTGGAGTTTATGAACTTATTAAAGGTTCTCGTGTTATAGATGTTATAAATGAAGCGCAAGGTCTTACTAATGATGCTAATACAAGATATATTAATTTATCAAAGATACTAGAAGATGGGGACGCTATAGTAATTTACAGTAATAAAGAAATAGAAGATGCTAGTAAAGAAGAAAGAGTAGAAGTAACTACTCCTTGTATATGTGAAGATGTAAATAGTGCATGTATAGAAAATAATATTAAAAATGAAAACAGTAATTTAAATACAAAAGTAAACATTAATACTGCATCAGAAGAAGAACTTACATCACTAAATGGGATAGGTGAATCTAAGGCTAAAGCAATAATAAAATATAGAAAAGAAAATGGAAACTTTAAAAGTATAGAAGAAATCACTAAAGTTTCTGGTATAAGTGAGAGTTTATTTGCTAAGATTAAGGAAAATATTACTGTGTAATTATATTTATCTTATTTTATTATTTTTAGTAGTTATTTATCTTATAATATATGTATCTATGTATAAAGTAAACTATATACACCTGCGGGATGATACTACATTTAAATTAAAAATAATAGATTATAAAATAGATGGTAATCAATTATCACTTGATTTTGATAGTGATGTGATTGGTAAGTATTATTTTGAAAGTTTAAAAGAGAAAGAAAGCTTTAATAAAACTTTTTCTCTTGGTGATACATTATCTTTAAAAGGAACGTTAGAAATTCCTAAGAATAATACAACACCTAATACATTTAACTATAAAGAATATCTTAAATATAAAAAGATTAATTATATTTTGAAAATAGATTCTTTTAAAGTATATTCCTCTAATAAAAATATTTTTTTAAAAATTAAAAATTATTTATACAAAAGAATTTATAATATAAAATATAATGATTATTTATATGCATTTATTCTTGGCAAATCATCATATTTAGACGAAGAAGAATATGAAAATTATAAGATAAATGGAGTGACACATTTATTTGCTTTATCAGGTCTTCATGTATCTATATTTTCTTTAATACTTTTAAATATAATGAAGAGACTTAAGTTAAAAGAAAAATTATCCTTTATAATTACAAGTTTGTTTTTATTGTTTTTTTCATTTGTTGCTTCATATACGCCATCTATTCTAAGAGCAGTAATATTTTTTATATTATCAAGTATAAATAAAATATATTATTTTCATATTAAACCTATAAATATTCTTTATTTAACATTTATCATATTAGTTGTTATTAATCCATTTTATATATTTAATACTGGTTTTATATTATCTTTTACTATAACATTTTTTATATTACTTTTTAATGAATATAATAGTGTTAAATCAGGGTTAAAATCAATATTAATAATTAGTTTGTTATCTTTTTTTTCAAGCTTACCAATTATAATAAATATGTCATATGAAATAAATATTATAAGTTCTATAAATAATATATTTTTTATACCTTTTGTTACTAATATAGTATTTCCAGTATCAATTATAAGTGTTATTTTTCCTAAGATTTCATATGTATTAAATATCTTAACAACTTTTATGGAGTATGTGTCAAATGTAAGTTCTAATATAGTAAATATAACAATTTATTTTCCTTATTTTAATAAAATATCAATTGTTTTTTATTACTTATTTTTAATATTATTTATTAAGTTAAAAAAGAAAAGATATTTATTTTTAATACTTTTTATATTATTATTTTTGAAAATTAAACCAATGTTTAATAGAAATACTATTCTTTATTTTTTGGATGTTGGACAAGGAGATTCTCTATTTATCAGAACAAAAAACAATAAAAGTATAATGGTAGATACTGGTGGAAAACTGACTTATAAAAAAGAAAAGTGGGAACTTAAAAATAGAAACTTTGATATTGAAAAGAATACTATTATACCATTTATTAAAAGTATTGGTATTAATAAAATAGATTATTTATTCTTAACACATGGAGACTACGATCACATGGGAGAAACTATTAATTTAGTAAATAATTTTAAAGTAGAGAAAGTTATATTTAATTGTGGGGAATTTAATCAACTTGAACAAGCTTTAATTAAAGTTTTAGATAAAAAGAAAATTAAATATTATTCTTGTATCAAGGAATTAAATATAGATAATAACAAATTATATTTCTTGCAAACAAAAGAATATGATAATGAAAATGATAATTCATCAGTTATTTATACTGAATTAAATGGTTATAAATTTATGTTTATGGGAGATGCAGGAATAGAAAAAGAAAAGGACATATTAGAAAAATATAACATTTCCAATATTGATGTATTAAAAGTTGGACATCATGGTTCAAAAACAAGTAGTAGTAAAATTTTTATTGATGAGATAGAACCTAAATATTCAATTATAAGTGTAGGTAAAAATAATAGATATGGACACCCAAATAAAGAAGTATTAAATATATTAGATGAATCAAAAATATATAGAACAGATCAAGATGGCAGTATTATGTTTAAGATTAAGAATGATAAATTGGAAATTGAAACTTGTTCACCATAGAAAGGAGAATAAAAATGAATGAAATAAAAGAATATACAAATAAAATGTTTGAGGATATTAAATATATAGATGAAAATGGTAATGAATATTGGTTGGCTAGAGAATTGCAGGATATTTTAGGATATCATCAATGGCGAAGTATAGATGATTTGATTGAAAGAGCTAAAACTGCGTGTAAAGAGAGTAAACACAATATAGATGACCATTTTGCGGTACAACGCAAAATGGTTGAAATAGGTTCTAAGACAAAAAGAAAAGTTCTGGATTATAAATTATCTAGATATGCTTGTTATTTAATTGTAATGAATGGTAATCCTAAAAAAGAAATAATAGCATTAGGACAAACATATTTTGCTATTCAAACCAGAAAACAAGAATTAACTGAAAAAGAATATAGTGAACTTACTGAAGATGAGAAAAGAATATATAGACGAAATCAAGCAAGAAAAGGTAATTTTAATTTAAATAAAACTGCAGTTAATAGTGGAGTAAAAGATTTAGCTAGATTTCATAATGCTGGTTATAAGGGATTATATAATGGCGAAACAGCAGATGATATTTTTAAAAGAAAGAAACTAAGATATAGAGAAGATATATTAGATAACATGGGTAGTGAAGAATTTGCAGATAATATATTTAGAATTGCTCAAACAGATGCCAAATTAAAAAGAGATAATGTGGATAATGAATATACTGCTAATTTAGTTCATTATGAAGTGGGAAAAGAAGTAAGAAATAGTATCAAGAAATTAGGTGGAACTATGCCAGAAAATCTTCCGACACCAAATAGAAGTTTAAAAGAATTAGAAAAAGATAATAAAAAAATACAAATTAAATAGTAAATATGTGATATAATAACAATTAATTTATAGGTGGTGTTTATGTCAAATATAGATAATATTAACAACGAAATATTAAATTTGAAGAAATCAGGAACAAGTGTTAAAAATATAAGTGATGGAAATCATACATTTGCTGATTTATATTTCCAAAGAATGAATTTATTAAGTGTAATTTGCAGTTGTTATCCAGAACTATCATGGAAATCAAAAAAACACTTTGATGAAGAAAATGATCCAATGTTTAATGGTTGCTTTATTGTCGGTATAAACACACCCAATGGTGTAGCAACATACCACTTTAAATTAGAATATTGGGATGAATTTCCTATTAAAGAAATAGAACATGCTCCACAATATGATGGATATTCACCTGAAGAAGCATTATCTAGAGTTAAGTCTTTAAGAAAATAAAGACTTTTTTCTTTGTCTAAATTCATATGCATAAACGTATGTCGCTACATGGTGATGCGGATCATTGTGGTAACTCTAAAAGTTTAATTGATAGTTTTAATGTAAAAAAAGTTTATTTAAATAAAGGAAAAATTAATAATTGTGAGAAGAAAGCTAATGGTAATATTTTATATGAAGATTATCTTAAAATAGATAATGTTGAAGTTCATTCATTAAATAATGGTAACTATAATGATGAAAATTCTTTGAGTATGGTTTTATTACTTTTAATTGATAACTATAAAATTCTTTTAATGGGGGATTCTCCTAAAAATGTTGAAGAACAAATAATTAAAAAAAATAATCTTAATAATATTGATCTTTTGAAAGTAGGACATCATGGCTCAAATACATCTTCTTCTAAGAATTTTATTGGTCATATTAAACCAAAATATTCAATTATAAGTGTAGGTGAGAATAACAAATTTGGCCATCCAAATAAAGAAGTATTAAATAATCTAAATAATTCAAAAATATATAGAACAGATCAAGATGGTAGTATCATGTTTAAGATTAAAAAAAATAAATTAAGAATTGAGACATATAGTCCGTAGAAAGGAGTAGATATGAATTACTACAATGAGATAAAAAATGAATTAGTAAATAATGAGATAAATCGGAAAGTTAAAAATTATTCAATTAATAAGAGTGATTTGGATACATATTACAATGTTGGAAGAATGTTAAGTGAAGCTGGTAATCAATATGGAGAAAGTATTATTAAAGAGTATTCAATAAAATTAACTGAAGAGTTTGGTTCAGGATATAGTCAAAGAAATTTAAGAAATATGAGACAGTTTTATAAAGTATCTCAGAAATGGCAGACAGTGTCTGCCAAATTAAGTTGGAGTCATTATTGTGAAATTCTTTGGTTTGATGATAATAAATTTCAATACTATATTAAAATAGCTGAATTAAATAATTTATCAATAAGACAGTTAAGAGAAAGAATAAAATCTAATGAATATGAAAGACTTCCAAAATCTACTAAAAATAAATCAGTAGAACAAAAAGAATCCGATATAGTTGATTTTATCAAGAATCCAATTTTGATTGAAAATAGCAATAAGTATGATATATTTTCAGAGAAAGTATTACAAAAATTAATTTTGGAAGATATTGAAAATTTTTTAGAAGAATTAGGAATAGGGTTTACTTTTATAAAAAGTGAATATCCAATTAAATTAGGTAATAGATACAACTATATTGATTTATTACTTTATAACATTAAATATAGGTGTTATGTAGTCGTAGAATTAAAGATAACAGAACTTAAGAAAGAGCATACTGGACAAATTATGACTTATATGAATTATATAGATAAGAATATAAAAACTATTGAAGAAAATGATACAGTAGGAATTATTATTTGTAAACAAGATAATAAATATGTAATTAAATATTGCTCTGATGAGAGAATAATTGCTAGAGAATATAAATTGGTGTGATATAATCCTTATAGGAGATATATATGATAAGTATTAAATATAAAAAAATATATGATATATTAAAATAGCAATATTATAGATAAAATTAAGAATAGCAAATTGAAGTTAAACATATAGCACATAAACAGAAATAATGGTAAAATATAATTGGTGATAAAATATGGATTTATTTCAAAAAATATTAGAGTGTGGTGATGAAGAGGTTGACTCTATTATTGAAACTGCAATAAATAATGCAAATGCAAGTGCCAAAAAAGTAGAAAAACTTGGTTTTTTAGAATATGGAAAAACGTATAACGTATTTAAAGGATTTATACCATTAAAAGCAAGAATAAAATATGCTTCTTTAAATATGGAAGACTATGGAATGGAAACTACGGATTTTATTTATGAATTTGCACATTTTATTAAAAAATATAACATTAATAGCAAATCATCATTAATACATAGTTTGGAATTTTTTGTTAATAGTTATTTTGGATATTCAAGTAATACAGATCGAGAGACTATATTTAATGATATTGCGTGGCAAACAACTACTACTGATGAAGAATATTTTGAAGCACTAAAAAACAATAAACTTGGTGATTTAAAAGGCAAGGGTGCAGCAGAATGTACAGAAAGAGGAGCTTTAGTTCAACAAGTATTGAGTATTTTTGGAATAGAGTCATATTATTGCATGGGATGTGTTGATTTAGGTGATAGACAAGAAGGCCATTGCTTCAACATAGTCAAAAGAAAAAATGATTATGCTTTATTAGATTATAGTATTCCAGTTGTATCATATAAAGAAGATGGTAGTGTAAATGCATATTATCCTTTTATAGGAGCATTAACTAATGAAGAATTCTTAGATTTTATAAATAATGGAGTAATTAAATCATTTGACAATTATTATATTAAAGGTAGTCAGCATGAAAATACTGGCACACATAGAATGTATATAGTTGGAAAGTATGAAATAAGAAAAGAAAATATAAATGTTAAAGGCTTATAGTACTTAAAATATTGATAACATTACTTATTTGTTTTTAAATTTTAAAAATGATAAAATAGATATAATAGATTATGAAAATAAATTAATGTATGGAGTTGATATATTTAAAAATAAGAGTATTAGATTATATATTGATCATGTAGATCGGATTTAAAAAAATATTAAAATAAGGAGATTTAAAATGGATGAAGAAATGATAACCATAGTTAAAAAACCTGGAGTGAAAAATTGTGTGAGAATTAATAATCAAAATGATATAAAAGATTTTTTGAAAGATGTAGTTAGGATAGAAAAAGATACATTAATCCTTGATTGTCTTGAAGGAGAAGAAAGAGTACCTTTAGGTTCTGTAATTGCATATGAAAAGTTAAAAGATGGAAAAACGAATGTATGGAATAAATCAAATTGGAAAGAAACAACTAGAGAAGAAAATGGGGTGTTTTATGAAATACCAAAACCAAATAAAGCTATAAGAGTTACACAACATATGCCACAATATATTATTGATAAATTAAGTGATAAATTAAAAATATTACCAGATGATACTTATCAAATGGATGTAGGATGGGGAATTGTTTCTTGTGCATGTGACAATGGATATTTAATAATTTATGGCGAAAGAGAAGATGGTAGTTTAGATGTTAATTTTTTAACTAACGATACGCCTTCTTTTAAAGAATACTATGTATTAGATGAAAATAACAACATAGTACAATCTTTAGAAGATTATGATATGAAAATAAAGAAAGAAATATCATCTAATATGAAATTATAATATGGATAAAGAATTATTAGAGTTATTTAAACAAGTATCAATAATTTCAGAAAATGAATTAAAAAGACTAGATAATATAGTACTTGATATAATTAAAAATAACATTAAAAATGAAAGAGTTATAAGTGAAGTCTTTGATTCTATTTTAAGTTTAGAATTTATAGATGAGGAAAATAAAAGTAAAACATTCTATAAATTATCTAATTATTGTAAAACATTTGATAGTTCTCTAGCTGATGATTATGATAAAATATTCGAAGAATTTATGAATGAAGATAAACTATCTTTGTGAGGTATTATGGATATAGAAAAATATGGAAAAATAGTTTGTGCTGCATTAATATATAATAATTGTATCTATATGTCATATAAGGGACATTATGATATATTTACTATGGAAGAAATTGGTGTTTTAAGAACTGCACCTCAGGGATTTGTGACTGAAAATGGTTATTTTGTTGATAGGGACTTAGGATTACTTATCGCAAAATACTATAATCAAATTGAATATAAGCATAATCCACAAGATAAATTATTAAGTGAAGACTTAAATAAAGAGAATCTTAAAGTATTAAAAAGAATTAATAAATATAGTTATAAAGAAAATAATATAAATTAACTACTTAAATAAAAAGTATAATCATAATATATAATAGATAATCATTAAGATTATCGGGCTAATATAAATAAATCATCTTTTATATAAATTACATATTATGTATCCTCCCTTTTAATAAATTATTCTTTTTAAAAAAGTATGCAACTAATAACATATAATCCATAGAATATTAATGAGCCACCAAATGGTGTTAATATAGATTGAGACACAAATGTGTCTCTTTAATTTTGATATGAAATATATTATAATTAATATATGAGTAAAGAAGAGTTTAAAAAACAAAAATATATTAAATTATTCATTGACTATATAAATCAAAAGAATTATTCTGTTCATACACTTGATTCTTATATAAATGACTTATATTATTTTTATGAGTTTGTAAATATTGATTTAATTAATGCTACTGAGAGTGATATAAGAAATTATTTGGAAGAGTTAAATAAAAACAAAGAAAAATCATCTTCTGTAAGAAGAAAAATAAGTACATTCAAATCATTTTATAAATTTTTATATACTAATAACTATATGGATAAAAAAGATTATCCTTTGACCAGAATTGTTTATCCTAAGGCCGAGAAAAGATTACCTAAATTTATTTATTATAATGACTTGCTTGAAATAATACATGAGTCATCGTTTGATAAAGATTCAACCAGAGATAAATTAATAATTGAGATGCTTTATGCTACTGGGGTAAGAGTAAGTGAACTTATAAATATTAAATTATCTGATATAGACTTTGATAATAAAAGAATAGTTGTGTGTGGAAAAGGCAATAAAGAAAGAATAGTTTATTATGGAGACTATGCTAGTGAAGCATTATATAAATATTTAGAAACGCATCCTAAAAGAAATCATAATTACTTGTTTATGAATAGTAGAGGTGGTAAAATAACTGATAGAGGTATCAGATATATAATAGATAATATTATGAAAAGATTATCTGTTAAAACGCATGTAACGCCTCATGTTTTAAGACATACATTCGCAACAGATATGCTTAATAATGGATGTGATATAAGAGTAGTTCAAGAACTTTTAGGACATTCATCGCTTAGAACTACTGAAATATATACGCATGTTACGAATGAACAATTAAAAAAAGTATATTATAGTTGTTTTCCAAGGAGGGATAAGGATGAGTAAGTTATATTTTAGATATGGTGCGATGAACTCTGGTAAGACTACATTATTATTGCAAGTTGCTCATAACTACGAAGAAAGAGGTATGAATGTAGTTATATTAAAACCAGTTATTGATACTAAGGGTGATGATAAAATTATCACTAGGATAGGTCTTAAAAGACAAGTAGATCATTTAATAGATAAAGAAGAAAAACTATCTAAATATTTAAATACTCTTGATAAAAGTATTGCTTGTGTACTTGTAGATGAAGCACAATTTTTAACAAGAGATCAAGTAGATGAGTTATTTATGTTTAGTAAACTTAAAGATATACCAGTTATTTGCTACGGACTTAGAAGTGACTTTAAAACAATGTCTTTTCCTGGAAGTTTAAGACTTTTTGAAATAGCTGATGTTATGGAAGAATTATATACAATATGCAGATGTGGTAAGAGAGCTAAGTTTA
This sequence comes from Clostridium sp. CAG:1000, assembly GCA_000436975.1. Classification (GTDB taxonomy): domain Bacteria; phylum Bacillota_I; class Bacilli_A; order RF39; family UBA660; genus CAG-1000. The sequence goes on along the minus strand of HG000341.1, from coordinate 78,557 downwards.
ATGGAAGAGTTGTTAATGGAAAGTTTACATCAAGTGGTTCTCAAGTAGCAATAGATGGTGAGAATGAAGTTTCGTATGAATCATTATGTGGTAAATGTTATTTAGAGAAAGTTCTTAGTATAACATCATTAGAAGAGTAATCTCTTCTTTTATTTTGTAAAGAAAATATCAAGTTTACTATGTAATAAATGAGTTATATGGTATAATTAAGAGGTAAAAATAGGAAGGAGAAATGGTCATGAAATATGTATATATGTTTAGTGAAGGTAATAAAGATATGAAAAACCTTTTAGGTGGTAAGGGTGCTAACTTAGCAGAAATGACAAGTATTGGTTTACCTGTACCAAGAGGTTTTACTGTTACTACAGAAGCATGTACTAATTATTATGAGTCTGGTAAAAAGATAAGTGAAGATATTAAAAATGAAATATTCGATAAATTATCTGAATTAGAAAAAATTACTGGTAAGAAAATGGGAGATATGAATAATCCTTTATTAGTATCAGTAAGAAGTGGAGCTAGAGCAAGTATGCCTGGTATGATGGATACTGTATTAAATCTAGGACTTAATGATGAGGTATGTATTAATTTTGCAAAGGAAACAAATAATAAGAGATTTGTATATGATTCATATCGTAGATTTATTATGATGTTTGCTGATGTAGTAAAAGGATATTCAAAAAGCTCATTTGAAAGAGTATTAGATAAATATAAAGAAGATAAAGGTGTTAAATATGATACTGATTTAGATGAAAATGATATGTATGATATAGCTATGAAGTTTAAATCAATATATAAAGAATTATCTAATAATGATTTTCCACAAGATCCAAAAGAACAATTAATAGAGGCAGTTACAGCTGTATTTAGAAGTTGGAATAATGAACGCGCCATATATTATAGAAGAATGAATGATATTCCAAGTTCATGGGGAACTGCTGTTAATGTACAAGAAATGGTTTATGGAAATAAGGGCGATGATTGTGGAACTGGTGTTGCATTTACTAGAAATCCAGCTACAGGTGAAAAGAAACTTTATGGTGAATATTTAATGAATGCGCAAGGTGAAGATGTTGTTGCAGGTGTTAGAACTCCAAAGAGCATTGATACTTTAAAAGAAGTTATGCCCGATGCATACAACGAATTTGTTAAGACTTGTGAAATATTAGAAAGCCATTATAGAGATATGCAAGATATGGAGTTTACTATTGAAAATGGTAAATTATTTATGTTACAAACTAGAAATGGTAAGAGAACAGGTTCTGCTGCTATTAAAATTGCAGTTGATTTATATAATGAGGGAATGATTACTAAAGAAGAGGCTTTATTAAAAGTTGAGCCAAAACAATTAGATCAATTATTACATCCGACTTTTGATAGTGAAGTATTAAAGAGTGTTACTCCTATAGCCACTGGACTTGCTGCATCTCCTGGCGCTGCTTGTGGTAAGATTTATTTTACAGCTGCCGATGCAACAAAACATGCTAAAGATGGCGAAGATGTAATTCTAGTTAGATTAGAAACATCACCTGAGGATATTGAAGGTATGAATCTTGCTCGCGGAGTTTTAACAATTCGTGGCGGTATGACATCACATGCTGCCGTAGTGGCAAGAGGTATGGGTAGATGTTGTGTATCTGGATGTGGTGAACTAACGGTAAATGAGGATAATAAAACATTAACAACAAGTGAGGGAGTTGTATTTAAAGAAGGTGACTATATTTCTATAGATGGTTCTACTGGTAAAGTATATGGAACTCAAGTTAAAACTGTTGAACCAGAAATTAGTGGAGACTTTGAAACATTCATGTCTTGGGCAGATGAGGTAAGAAAATTAGAAGTAAGAACTAATGCCGATACTAAACGTGATGCTCATCAAGCAGTTAAATTTGGCGCAGAAGGAATAGGTCTTTGTAGAACAGAGCATATGTTCTTTGAAAAAGATAGAATATTTGCTATTAGGGAAATGATTGTTTCTGATACTAAAGAGCAAAGACAAAAAGCGCTTGCTAAATTATTGCCAATGCAAAGAGGTGACTTTGAAGAGTTATTTAAAGAAATGAATGGATATCCAGTAACAATAAGATTCTTAGATCCACCATTGCATGAATTTGTTCCTCATACAGAAGAGGAAATAAAAGATTTAGCCAAGGACTTAGGCGTAACATTTGAAGAATTAAAGACTAAAATCGAGAGTTTACACGAATTTAATCCTATGATGGGACATAGAGGTTGTAGACTTTCTATAACATTCCCAGAGATTGCTGTTATGCAAACAAGAGCTGTAATAGAAGCTGCAATTAATGTTGAAAAGAGTGGTATTAAAGTTAAACCTGAAATTATGATACCTTTAGTAGGAGATCCTAAAGAATTAAAATATGTTAAAAATATAGTTGTTGAAACAATAGAAAAAGTATTTGAAGAACAAGACTATAAAGTTGAATATATGATTGGTACTATGATTGAAATACCAAGAGCAGCGTTACTTGCTGATGAAATCGCAGAAGATGCAGAGTTCTTTAGCTTCGGTACTAATGATTTAACTCAAATGACATATGGATTTAGTAGAGATGATGCTGGTAAATTCTTAAATGATTATTATGAAAAACAAATATTTGAGAGTGATCCATTCGCAAGAGTTGATACTAAAGGAGTAGGACAACTAATTGAAATAGCTGTAGAAAAAGGTAAGAAAACCAGACCTAATATTGAACTTGGAATATGTGGTGAACATGGTGGAGATCCATCATCTATAGAGTTTTGTCATAGCGTAGGACTTACTTATGTATCATGTAGTCCATTTAGAGTTCCTATTGCTAGACTTGCTGCTGCACAAGCTGCAATCAAATCAAAAAAATAACTAATTAAATACTAAAACTAAAACATTTTGTGTTTTAGTTTTTTTGTGTATTGATAAAAAAATATGTTGAAATGAATTTAGTTCATTCGTTTAAGAAGGCAATAGCTAATGAAACATGGAAAGAAGTCCTGTAAAAGATTTGGAAACAGGTATTTATGAAACAAATAGATTCAAGCTATCAGTATGAGGGATATAACATATATTCTACTATCGAATTGGACAAGAATTAATTTTAATTATAGTTATTTTCTTTAATTTAACTGAAATAAAACCAAGACTAATTATTTAGTCTTTTATTATGGTATAATTGAGAAGTTTTTGATATACTTACGACAGAGGTGTCTATATGAAACAATCAATTTATATTATTATATTAGTGGTTTTACTATCATTTGCTGTATATAAAATTATTAAAAAATCATGTTATCCAATAAAAACAACTACTGCTATATTACTTGTTGTACCAATAATAGTGAGTTGTGGCCTTGCAATATTTGTTTATAATGTTCTTAGAGGTAGTTTTACTGGAATAAATTATTCAAGTGGTACTACATATTATTCATAAGTAAAGGTGATAATCATGAGATGTAAATGGTGTAATGAAACTAATCCTTTATATGTAGAGTATCATGATTCGGAATGGGGAATACCTTCTTCTGATGAAAAATATTTATTTGAGATGTTAATACTTGAATCATTTCAAGCAGGTTTGTCATGGGAATGTATCTTGAACAAAAGACATAATTTTGAAGTTGCATATGATTATTTTGATATAAATAAAATAATTAATTATGATGAAGATAAGATTAATGAATTATTGTTAAATAAAAAGATTATTAGAAACAAACTTAAAATAAAAGCTAGTATAAATAATGCTAAAATATTTAAGAATATACAAAAAGAATATGGAAGTTTTAACAATTATTTAATAACATTTACTAATAATAAAACACTTTATGAAATAGGCAAAGTAACAAATGATTTGTCTGATTTGATATCTAAGGATTTGATTAGAAGAGGTATGAAGTTTGTCGGTTCAACAATAATATATTCTTATTTACAAGCAATAGGCGTTATTTATTCACATGATAAAGAATGTTTTATGTATAGGGGAAAATGAAATTAATTATAGTATTAATTGACAAAAATATCATTTTATATTAGAATATGCATATTTTAAAAAGGAAAAAAATTATATGAATAAGACTGAAAATTATTTTAAAAAAGACAAAGGTATCGAAATGAAATTTTATGAATTACTAGGCATTAAAGCTTTTAGAAAAATGGCCTTTTTCGTACGTGATATAGTAACACTCCCGTTGACTTTTAAAATGCCTAAGGGAGAAAGAAAAAAATCTTTATATAACACAGCTAGTAATTATAATATAGGAAAGGCAAAAAGTTTAGAAGATATTAAAAAATTTAAAAAACAGTTGTTTAAAAATGCTGGTATTCATATATTCGCATTATTAGCATTTCTTCCTAGTTTTATAAAAATAATTATGGGGATGGCATCTTTATCTACTACTATTATAGTTTTGCCAGCTATGGTTATGAATATATACTGTATAATGTTACAAAGGTATAATTGTATTAGAATTAATCAACTTATTGAGAAAATGACTCCGAGATATGAGAAACAAAAAGATGCTATTAAAGAAGAATTAATAGAAAAAGATTCTTTGCTTTTAGAACATTCATATAAAATTGTAGATAAAAAAGAAAAAGAAATTAAAATAAATTTTGAAGATTTGATTGCTAATGCTAGTATCGAAGAGCTTAAACAATATCGTAATTATTTAGCATATTTACAAATAGTTAATAGAGCAATCCAAGTAAATGATTTTTGTCCTAATAAAGAAGAAATAGATATGAGTATGCCAATAGAAAAAGATAAAACATTAAAATTTGAATTTAAAAATCAAAATTCAATCATAAACAATAGTGATAGATAAATACATTTAGTGATGTTTTCTTGACTTTTATAGCTCTTTGAGGTATAATATGGGCAGTTATGAGACATAGGGGTTTTGGTAACTTATAACTGTTTTGAGACCTACTCTTATTAGTAGGTCTTTATTTTTGTTAAAAAGAGGGGTTTAAATGGAAAAATATTTAGATAAATTACTTAAACAATTTATGGAAGCCAGAGGTATTAGACACGCTAATGTTAATTCAGAGGAATTTGTTAATGAGTTTTGTTCTTGGATAAAAGAAAATAAGTTAGTTAGTTGGAAGTTTATAACATTATTAGATTATATGAATGGCCAAACGTATGATTCTTTTTCAGTAGAAATTGGAAAAGGCATGTATGATTCACTTGCTGAGTGCACTAGCACTAATATTATAACGCCATACTCAGAGGGTTTAGAAAATAAGACTAATGGTAAAGTAATTAAAGGAGAATTTTCTGCTCGTGGATTTGGACATGGCCCTGCTATGGTAACTAATGGTAAATTAGAGTTAATTGACTCAAATATTAATAGATTTATAACTCATAATCCTTATACTCAAAGTGATATAAGAAACTGGGAGATGTTACATAATAGTGGAAAAAATATTGCTGTTGGTGTATATGGTAGTATTTATGACCATGATATTAATAAAAGATTAAAACAAATGAAAGAGTTAAAAGATAAATTATTAGGTGAAGTTAGTGAAGAATATGGCGTAATAGATGATATTTATTGTTATGCTTTATCTTCTAAAAGAAATAGATGAAATTCCATCATTGATGGGATTTTCTTTTTTTGATAAAATATAAATGGAGGAAGAATGAATTGTATATTTTGTAATAAAATAAAACCTATATTCGAAAATGAAAATGCAATTGCTTTTTTTGATGAATTTCCTGTTAGTGAAGGACACATGCTTATCATAACAAAAGAACATAAAGAAACATTATTTGATACTACTTATGAAGAGAAAGAGGCTATGTTTGATCTTCTTTCTAAGTGCAAAGAATATATTGATAATAAGTATAAGCCAACCGGATATAATATTGGCTTTAATTGTGGCGTTTCTGCAGGTCAAAGCATAATGCATGTTCATATGCATATAATACCTAGATATGATAATGATATTGAAAATCCTAGAGGTGGAATAAGAGGTGTAATACCAAATAAAAAAGATTATTAGTTGTCTGTAATACTCAATAATCTTTTTTTATAATAAAATATAATGGGTGAAGAAATTATGAATATTGATTTGATTAAAATGTTACTTGTTATAGCTTGCGCATCTAGTATATTAAGCACAGCATTTGTTCAAAAGATTAAGACTGCATCTATAATAAAATGTAACTCATGTTTATTATATATTTCATTTTTTGTATCTATGCTGTTTGGTGTTGTTTTTACATTATCATTTACTAAGTATGATATCTTAGAATCATTATGGGTAGGACTTTTTAGTTTTCTTGGAGCAGATTCTTTATATAAAGCATTTGAGGATAAAATATTTGCATCATATTCTAAATTACAAGGAATCACAGAGATCAAGAGGGATTAGATATGAAATTAATATTTCCATGCGATTATATTGGAATTACTCAAGGATATAAATCTTCTCATAAAGCAATAGATATGGGGTGGAGTACTGGCAATGGTGGACCCAATCACAAGATTTTAGCACCATACGATGGGGTAGTTACTTATGTTAAAAATAGTATTAGGACAAGAAATACATCAAGTAAGACATATGGTAATTATATTAAAATAAACCATGGTAATGGTGTTGTTACACTAGTTGCTCATTTAAAGTATGACAGTATAAGAGTAAAAGTAGGAGATAAAGTAAAAACAGGAGACATTCTTGGCATTATGGGTAACACTGGTTATTCATTCGGAGTTCATTGTCATTATGAGGTTATTATAAATGGTACGAAAGTTAATCCACTAAAGTATACATATTATACTAAAAATCAAGTGGTTGGTAAAAACACATTAAATAAATATAAACCTATGTTATTAGAAAGTGAGGACATTAAAGTGGAAGAACCTATTAAAAATGAACCTGTAAAAGAAGAAGTTAATCCTACAATAGATGATACATTATTTGAATACATTTGTAACAAAAGTGGTATGTATAAGATATATTTAAATGAAGGCGAAAAACTAATAATAAAAGATTGATATTTAAGTACACAAATGTGTACTTTTTAGTTGATTTGAAACTTAATTATTTATATAATATTTATGGAGGAAAACTATGATTGATGAAAATGATGTTAAAAATAAGATGAATAAAGTAATAGAAAATCTTGAAAATAGATTTATAACTATTAGAGCTGGTAGGGCAAACCCAAATATTTTAAATGGTATTATGGTTGACTATTATGGAACGCCAACTCCTATACAAACTTTAGCTACTATAAGCATTCCTGAAGCAAGAGTACTTAGTATTAAACCTTTTGATAAATCATCTTTAAAAAATATGGAAAAAGCTATATATGAAGCAAATCTAGGCATAGCACCAACTAATAATGGAGAAGTGATTATGCTTACTGTTCCTGAACTTACTGGTGAAACAAGAAAAGATTATGTACGTCAAGCATCAGCTATGGCAGAAGAGGCTAAAATTGCTCTTAGAAATGTAAGACAAGATGAAAATAATAAAATTAAAAAGAGTGAAATGACTGATGATGAAAAAGAAATGTGTTTAGAAATTGTACAAGATTTAATAAATAAATATAATAAAACAGTAGATGAAAAATTTAAAGAAAAAGAAACTGAACTTACTAGTATTTAGCAAGTTTTTTTCTTGTTATAAAATTCATATTGTGATATAATTATTAAAGAATAGTGAGGTAGTAGTATGTATAATATTGAATCTTCTAATGCTGCTGTTAATAATTTTAATGAATATTTGAAGTTTTATTTGTTTAAGCTTCAAAGTTCTTTAGATGCTGTAGTTATGGAACTTGAATCTGAAAGTGATCTTTCTAAAATTAAAGAAGTGATGACTGCTAGAGAAATGTTAAAATATAAAGATACTATTATAAGATTTGATGAATCTCTTTTAATACAATTTAAAGTAATAGAATACTATCTGAATGCTGGTGCATATGAAGCACCTCAAGTTTATGATGCAATAAATAAAATTAAAAAGAGTGATATATTAAACAATACTACTAGATTTCAAAATAATAATATTAAAAAAGCTGAGTTATTAGATGAAATTGCTAAAGTTAAAAATATAATAGATGGAGTTGAAGTCGATTTTGATTATTACGTGTCATTATTAACATCAAGTGATTTACATGAGCAAGATAAACTTAGCTTACTTGCATTGAAGGCATTTGAAAGTACAAAGATGACTAAAAAAGAAGAGATATCTCCATCAATAGAAAGTATTATTTCTTCTGTTGAGTCTAAAAAAGAAAAAATTGATTTTAGTGATTTGGAAACTAGATTTAAAGAATTAACTGATGAAGCAAATAAACTTAAAAACAAATATTATTACTTATTCGAAGGTAAGACAACTAGCCAATTAAGTTACCACTTTGAGGCAGTAAAAGCTTATGGTGATAATTTTGTAGAAAATGCTAAAAAGTTCTCATATAAAGAGGGTGCTATGATAGGGTGCTTATACTATATAGCTAAGACAGTTGAAGATATTAAATCAATTAATACAAATGGCAATATGTCTGATAGAGAAATATATGAGTTATATTTGCAGGAAATGGAAGACGTTATAAGAGTTTCGCATGAAATAGGATCTTATCTTGATGAAGTTACAGAAGAAAAAGAAAAATCATCATCTAATATACTTTATTTTACAGATACACACGGAAGAACACTTTTTAATATTTCAGATTTTGATAGTGATGATAGAAAAAATATAGAAACACTTTTAAATAAACTTGAAAATGGTCAATATGATTATTTAAAAGGTGGAATTAAGTCAACGCAAGTTAATGGAAGCATAACACCAATATTTATTAATAAATCCGGTAGAATGGCTTGCTCATACATAAGGCTTGATGATGATATTGTAATGTTACTTACATGTGATACATTAAAAGAAATATATAATAAGACACTTTCAATAGAAAAGAAAAATATAGAATATATTAAAAAGTTAAAAGAAGATTTTAGGAAATTAAGTGAAGAAGAAAAAGAAACAATGATTAGACAGCAAGACGAACTTAGATTTAATATGCAGCTTTTGGAAAGTGAGGCAGTACTATGAATGAAAAATTAAATATATTATTTAATCAAATTAAAAATGAGTGCTTGAGCCTTATATCAAAGAAGAAAGTTGATTTAGATGATTTGTCTTTTGAATTAGGCATTAATAAAGAAAAAATATATGATTTATTTGAAAATAAAAATGAAGATTTTTCTATTTACTTAAAGATGTATGATGTTTTAACGCAGTGGTAGGTGATGAGTATGAAATTAGATGATATTTTAGAGATAAAGGCAAAAGAATATTATGATAAGTCAGAATCTATAATTAAAAATAGAAGGGCTAGTCAAGTAAAATATGATGAATTAATGCCTAAGAAACATGCCTGTGAAACATTGTTAAATGTTTTGCTGGGAAAGATTGATAGTTCATTTAGACTTAATATTGATTCAGTGTGTTCTTTATTATTAGAATATGGGTATGGTAATATTAAAAATAATTTAAATAATATAATAGTTACTTTAAATGCTATTAAAAATGGTTTACCAGTTGAACTTACTCATGAACAAAAAAATGAATTAAATACATATATATCTAATCTTAAAAATTTAATAGAACAAATGAATGTTAAGATGAATGAATATAAAATAATAATTAATTCAGGAAAGAATGAGTACGACGTTTTAGCAGAAAAATACCTTTCAATTGAATGTTTAATTGAAAAGATAAAGGATCCAGATAATTTGGATTTATTAGATGAAAATGATTTTCAAATTGTTTATGACATAGTATCTAGTAGTGATGACTTATCATTTAATACTAGAAGTCAAATGCTTATACAATTTAAAGAATATAATGAAAAAAGAGCGAATAAAGAAACTAAAGAGGGGAAAATTATACCTTTTGAAGATATAGTTAAGTTCTTTAAAGATAATGGCCTTTCTGAAGGATTCATTAAGAATAGTAAGAAACATAAGAATGAAATAGAAAAGAAAATTAATTTAACTAATGCACTAGAAATAATAGAGTATTTAAAAAGTGTTAAGATTAAATCATTATCCCTAATAGATTATTTTAGTAATCCAACGTTACTTACATTGCTTGTTTATGGCAATAAAGAAACTATTATGCAAAGATATGAGCAGTTAAGTATGGATGGAAAACTATATCAAATATTCTTTGATACATCTAGTGTATGGATGAAAACATTAAATAAGGGTGAGTCTAAAACTAATAGAAAGTCTTCTACTCATACACCAGGAAGTGCGGATGTTGGAACATTAAAATATGATTCACAAATTATTTCTTATGATGATATGATTGAAAATGAAAGGTTTTTAAAAAGCAAAGGTTTCCCTGTGTCATTAAATGAAAGTATTAATTATAAGATATTAAAGACTAATCCTAATAAACTTAAAAGTAACTATGAAATATATAGAAAATATGGTTTCTTTGAAGTTGCAAAGAAAACTCCACCTAGTATGTTATGTGCATGTAGACTATTAGAACGATGTGATTTATGTGTTGAGCTTGGTATATTAAATGGTGTTGATACAAATGAACGTGAATGTAATTTGATAAAATATTCACCAACAAGACTAGTAAATTCTCCTAAAGGGTTCTTTCAATATCTTGCTAAATTAAAATTAAATTCTAGACCTCATGAATATTATGGAATTATATGTAGTAATAAAGATTCGTTTGCATTTAATACTATAACTAGTCAAATGCAATTACAAGGTTTAGGTACATCTTGTAATGATGAAAAAATAGAAGAGTTTGAACATAATAATTTTGTTGATGTTAAAGAAGAAATACCAAACTATTATAAATATGAATCTCTAGTCTCAGCGATAAATACTGATAGTTATGATAAAAATGTTCTATCATTACCACTTATAGATAAATTAGAAACTGAAAATAAGAAGAATGAATTTGTGTATAAATTTGGTGAACAAATTATATCAAGACAAAAAGTATTACGAATATCTAGTGTTCTAAATAAATGCTTAAATGAATTTAATGAGGAAATGTTATTCTTTGCAATAACAAAGGGCAGCTATATTAATGAAGAAGTGTTATCAAAAATAAAAAATGATATTTCATATTCATTTGAAGGAGGTGTAACTCATGGATTATCTTAAAAATTATGGATTTACTAAAGAAGATATAAAAGACATATATAATAATTTAGATGAAGAGGATGTTCATGAGTTAATAATTCATGAAGATAGAATAATTAATATATTAAATTATCTTAAATCAATAGGCATTACTAATCTAAAAGAAATAATAAGATGTAGAACAGAATTATTCTATATAAGTTCATCAATTATTAAAAGAGCATTTGCTTCTTGCAATGAAAAAAATATAATTAAATTAATAAATGAAGATGTCTCTAACTTTGATTTAATTAACATTTAACTAATTTGAGTGTCAAGTTAGTTTTTTCTTGACATATAATAAAATGTATAATAAAATATATTGGCTTTGGAGGTGTAACTCATGGGAAGATATTTTAAATTGAATTTAGTAGGAAGTCGTTTTTGGCAGCATGATAATCATAATGAATATATAAATAAAAATTATGAATCTAAAGGAGAACTATTAGATACAGTCTTTTTTGAAGAATTGCCAAACGGTATATTTAAAGAAATTACTACTGGTGGTATATTAATTATTAAGAGTGATCAAGATAGTTATAAAGTAGATTATCCTAGAGGAGTAGAAATACCTTTTTCTAATTTTAAAAAAAGTAGTTCATTAGAAATTAAATTACATTTATCTAGAATTAAAGAAGCTGGACTAGACTATGAGTATGGCTATATACTTGATGAATTGTTAGTTAAAAGTCAACAATGTGAGTTAGTGTGTGATAAAAAGAAAACATTAGAGATAAAAAAGTAGATATTATTTAAAAAAATAATATCTTTTTATATTAATAAATGGTATAATTTTAATAGATTTTCGGAGGAAGTATGAAACTAAATAGAACTGAAGCTAGGGAAAAAATAATGGTTATATTATATCAAATAGATTTTTATGTAAAAGAGGGTATGTCTTATGATATAGATGAAGTTATTAAAGAAAACCTAGAAATTGATAATAAGTTTGTCAGAGATGTTGTTTATGGAGTAATTAAAAACATTGAAAGCATTGATAAGATTATTACTAAATATTTAGACAATTGGGATTTAGATAGACTTGGTAAAACTGATAAGGCTATATTAAGGCTTGGAACATATGAAATGCTTTATTATGATACTCCTAAAGTAGTAGTAATAAATGAAGCAGTAGAGTTAGCTAAGAAATATAGTGATGATAAAATAGTTAAATTAATTAATGCTGTTCTTGATAAAATAAGAGATAATGAGGATATAAATGAATAAAGAATATATTTCTATTACTGAGATTAATAGAATTATTAAGAACACTATTGAATTAAATCCGGTACTTAAAAGTGTTTATATTAAAGGTGAAATAAGTAATTTAAAGTTTCATGGAAGAGGGCACTTATATTTTTCATTAAAAGATGAGAATAGTAAGATTAATGCAGTTATGTTTAATTATAAGAATAGTGGTATTGACTTTGTACCTAAAGATGGGGATTCTGTACTTGTTCATGGTAGGATATCTGTATATGAAGCTAGTGGTAGCTATCAAATATATGTTGATTCACTTGAATTAGATGGTCTTGGAAACTTATATGTTCTTTTTGAAAAACTAAAGAAGAAACTTGGTGAAGAAGGGTTATTTAATTCGGAACATAAGCAAAGAATTAAAAGAGTCCCAAGAAAGATAGGAGTCATAACAGCACCAACAGGCGCGGCTGTTAGGGATATAATATCTACTATTAATAATAGATTTCCAATGACCGAGATATATTTATTTCCAACGCTTGTGCAAGGTGAGAGTGCAGCAACAAATATAGTTTCTATGATAGAACTTGCAAATACATTTGATGATATTGATACTATAATATTAGGCCGTGGTGGTGGTTCAATAGAAGACTTGTGGGCATTTAATGAAGAAATAGTTGCAAGAGCTATATACAATAGTAGAATACCTATAATAAGTGGTGTAGGCCATGAAATAGATTTTACTATAAGCGATTTTGTTGCTGATAAAAGAGCTCCAACGCCAACAGGCGCAGCTATTATAGCGGTTCCTGATATAGTTGAAGTTAAAAGATACTTCAGTAATGCTAAAGATAGAATAAATACATCTATATCAAATAAACTTGATAGTTATTCAGAACTATTAAAAAAATATAAATCGAACTATATAATTAATAATCCTATAAGATTATATGAAATGAAAGAGCAAAAACTAGATATTCTATATGAAAAATTAAATACTAATATTAGGGTAAAACTTGATAATAGTAAACATAGACTAGAAAAAATTAAATCAAACTATATACTAAATAATCCCAAGGTTTTATATGAAAAAGAAAAAGATAAATTATCTAATATAAATACAACTTTAAATAAAGAAATATTAAATATACTAAATAATAATAAAAATAGAATTGATACTATTAAAGTAAAACTTGATTTATTAAATCCAGATAATATTCTAGATAAAGGATATTCTATAATATATAAAGATAATAAAATAATAAAAGATATAAATAGTATTGGTATTAATGACCTAATAAATATAGTGGTTAAAAATGGTAATATTGATGCGGTAGTAAAAGGAGTTAATAATGGAAAAGAAAGAAAATGAAACTTTTGAAAGTTCAGTTAAAAAATTAGAACTAATTATAAGCGAACTTGAAAGTGGTGAACTTGATTTAGATAAATCTATATCTAAATATACTGAAGCTATGAAATTGATAGAAAACTGTGAAAGTAAACTAAATAGTGCGACTGAAACTATTAATAAACTAGTGGAAAAAAATGGCAAAATAACAGATTTTGAGATTCAAGAATAAATTGGATATATCATATAAAATAATATGAGAATAATAATAAAGAGGTGAAGTATATGAAAAAGATTCTTCTTACTTTCTTTATTATTTTATTTTGCCCATTAAATATACTAGCATATTCTAAAAGTGTTATACCAGGAGGAGAAAGTATAGGCATTAAAATAGAATCTGATGGTTTAATAGTTGTTGGATTTTATAAGGTTAATGATAAATATATAGCGAGTGATAATATTAAGATAGGAGATAATATTACACATATAAATAATAAGAGAGTATATTCTATTAGTGAGCTTTCAAATGTTATTGAAAAGAGCAATACTGATGAGGTCGATGTTAAACTACTGAGAAAAAATAAAGAAGTTAATACTAAATTAAAACTAGTAAAAGAAGATAATTTATTAAAAACTGGTCTTTATGTAAAAGATAATGTTGTTGGCCTTGGTACATTAACATATATAGATCCAGTTACTAAAATATGGGGGGCTCTTGGACATGAAATATTGCTTAGTGAAACTAACTCAAGAATAGAGGTTAAAAACGGTAATATTTTAATGTCCAAGGTAACTAGCATTAACAAAAGTAGAAATGGAAAAGTGGGAAGTAAAAACGCAAATATTTTATTTAATAAAAAGATAGGGACAATTAATAAAAACACTGTAAATGGTATATATGGAGATTATACATCTACATTACCTAGAAAAGATACAATAGAAATAGCTAATTTTAATGATATAAAAAAAGGGCATGCATACATATATACAGTTACTAATAATACTGAATTAAAAAAATATAAAATTAACATAGTAGACAAATATCCTAGTAAGAAAAATACTACTAAAGCTATAAGTTTTGAAATAATAGATAAAGACTTAATTAATAAAACAGGTGGTATTGTACAAGGAATGAGTGGGTCACCAATTATACAAGACGATAAGTTAGTTGGCGCTGTTACTAATGTGCTTGTAGATAATGTTACACTTGGATATGGAATACTTATAACTACTATGTTAGAAACAGGAGAAAGTTAAGATTGCTTCTTAACTTTTTTAATGCTATAATTGTTATAGTAGGTGATAGCGTGAAAGAAGAAGTATTTGTAGATGGAAAAAAAGTAGAAGTTGTATTAGAATTAGACAATGATGTTATTGATAATCCTACAGAGGATGAAATAAATAAATTTGATGACACTACTAATTTAACACCAGTTATAAATGAGATAGAAAAAACTATGGAGATTGATATAAATGAACAGTAGAATAGTACAAATGGAAGAATTTTTAAAATATCACGCTAAACTTTATAAACAAAATCCAGGTTTAAAAATCAAAAAAGAAACTATTTATAATGATTTAATGAATTATGAACTTCAAAATGATGAGGTTGATCAAAGTCTAGCAAAGTATTTTGATGATTGGCAATATCGTTTTAGAGGGAGAAAGGTGAATGTGTTTTATTCTTTTCAACAGCCTCGTTTTTTACAATTTCATTATAATGCTTATGAAAAAAAGGATCATGTGAAAATATATTTATCGTTTTCTAAAGAGGATGTATTTGAATGTGTAAATATGATATTTGACTATATTGATCAAAATGAATTAAGTACATTATCTAAAGTAGCAGATGTAAGAAGAAGCGACGAAGTAGTTTTAAGAATGAGTAATGTTGAGGATGCTAAAAAATTATTAGAATTTATTAATAATAATGAATATTTATCAACAAGAGCAAAGCCTGTAAATCCTTTCTTAATCAAGTCTGGAGTAGCAGGCCTTGCTAATGATAGATTTCTTAGCTATAATGATACATTATCATTTATAATGGCTGAGTATTTTAAAAAAGTAGAAGACTATGATAAAGTAAGTTTATTAGATTTTAGAAGGTTTGTGATTAATTATCATAATAATGTATTCGCAAGCGGCAATGAATATGAAAACTTTAGTAATTCCGATATATTTTTAAATTATAAAGATACCTATCCTAAAATTTCTGATAGAATGGCTAATTTTTATCAAGTGTTTCATACTATAATATTGGCGCTTGATAGTAAAACTAAATTAGAAGACTTTTTTAATCATGTACGTATGTGTCAAGATAATATTAGGTTTTATAAATTATCTGAATATTTTAGTAATATGGAAGAAAAACTTCCTAGTAGTACTTATACAAATAATGACAAGGGAAAACTATTTAATGAATATTTAATGTATGCTAAAAATAAATATGGTGCTGCAAATGTAATAGTGTATATAAATTCATATTTAGATGGTAATGAAAATGCTATAACAAGAGATAATAATTTTCGTGATTTATTCGTTAAAAATTTAACACCATATGACATATTAAGAATAACTAATAATGATGTAAAAGGTTATATTAATAAATTATTTAATATAAAAGAAAATAATAATGATGAAATAATTTCACTGTTTGTAAGAGCAATATATGAAACACAAGCCAAATATGGAGCAGCTCAAGCCTGCCATGCTATAAGAATGATATCACATAATAATTTAAGCTATATAACAAATAGTAATGGAAATTATAGAGATAAGCTATCAGAATATAGTTATGATGAATTAATTGCAGCTGTTAATAACTATATTATGAGTTGCCCTGATATAGAAGGATGTGACAGGATAGAATCAGCTTTGAATAATATAATTGATTCATGTAGAGTTAATATTCCAAAGTAATAAGGAGGAAACATGAAAAATAATAAATTAAAGGTAACTATTGAAGATGGCAGTGAAGTAACAGTTAATGTGCTTGATATAATTGATTCGTTAGAATTTAATAAAACTTTTATGATATATACTGTCAATGATAATGATGAAAATATTTTTGCATCTATATTAAATGAGAAAGAGGAAACATTTTCTTTAGACACTATAACTGATAATAAAGAAATAGAATATATTAATTCTGAAATAGATAGAATAGTAGGCGAATAACTATGAAGATTAAAGATGCTATAAAAAAAGGTAAATTACCTGAAGTTAATGTGAGTACTATATTTCAAATATTAGATAATTTAGGAATTAGAGTTTCTTTGAACAAAAGAACTGAAGATTATGATATAGACGATAAATTAATAGATAGAGTAAGGCAAATAGCTAATGCGAGTATAAACTATTCTAAATATAACAATGAGGTAAACAATGATATTAAAACTACTCATAATGCTCTTATGTCTAGATATGATTTACTTATTGATAAATATACTGATATTTTAAGTAAAATGCAAAAAGATCCATCAAAGAAAATAGATTTAGATAATATTAATATTGAAGACTTTCAAGACTATTTTAAAAGTGATGTATCCTCATTAACTTTCCAAATTGATTTTTTAAATAAATTAAAACAATCATATGATAGTGTTATTAAAGGAATAAGTCTTACTAGTGATAATTTAGGATTTAATTCTAGTGTATTAAGTAATGTTGATAAAAATACATTAAAAAACACTAATAGAAAAGTTGGGGAAACAGAAATAGAGATACAAGAAGCAGAAGAAGAATTAGATAAATTAAATAAAATGAATGTTACTTCTAAATTTAAACAAAGAAGAGTTGACAATAGAAAAAGGCATCTAGAGGAAAGATTAAATAAACTAAATAACAAAAAAGGTAAATTACAAAGTAAGCAAACTAGAATAGTAAATAAGGGTAGTGATAAATATATTGAAATAAAGAAAAGAGAATTTGAAGTTCTTTTTGAAGAAGCAGAAAATATGAGTAACTATCAAACACAAATGAGCGAAAATCAAATAACTCAAAAAGGAATAAGGCAAGATATTCAAAGCACGCAAGAGGAATTAGCTAACTTAAGAGGTAAAAAAGGTATAGGTGCAACTGTCCAAAGAGGAATGTTAAATATAGAAAATATAAGACTACAAAGAAGTGAAGCTAGTTTAAAGAAACAAGAAGAAAAAATTAGAGCTTTAAATGAAAAGAAAGGTTCATGTACACTTGCGAGTCAAATAATGAGAAATAGAGCTAATAATTATGCAATGTAAAAACACTTTTTGAAAGTGTTTTTTATATATGTAATATTTGACTAGCTATTTGAAAATAAACAAGTAATGAAATAGCATCAACTATGGTTGTAATAAATGGACTTGCCATAACAGCTGGGTCAAATCCTATTTTTTTAGCCAGTATAGGCAAAGAACAACCAACTATTTTAGCAATACATACCGTAAGTATTAAAGTAAGGCAAACAACAAAAGCTACGTTTGTAGTAATGCCATCAATAAAAATAAGTTTTATGAAGTTAGCAACTGAAAGTGTTAAACTTACTACAAGGGCAACTTTAAATTCTTTAAATATTACTTTAAATATATCTTTAAATTCAATATCATTTAGTGATAGTGCACGTATAATAGTTGCAGATGATTGCCCACCTGCATTACCACCTGTATCCATAAGCATTGGTATAAACGATGTTAAAATAACACAAGCGGCTAGAGACTGTTCAAAATGTTGTATTATTTTACCAGTGAATGTAGCAGATATCATAAGAAGTAATAACCAAGGTATCCTACTTTTCCATAAATCAAATGTGGATAGTTTTAAATATGATTTTTCAGTAGGAAGAATAGCTGCCATTTTCTCTATATCTTCTGTAGTCTCTTCTTCAATAATATCAATAACATCATCTATTGTAATAATACCAACAAGTTTACTTTCAGAGTCAACAACTGCAATAGAGGTTAAATCATAATCTTGTATTATTTTTGCTACTTCTTCTTGATCAGTTAGTGTGTCAACTGACATAACACTATCATCCATAATGTCGCCGATAGGAGTATCCTCATCATTGATAACTAAATCTTTTAATTTAACAGTTCCAATTAGTTTTCTTTTTTTATCAGTTACAAAACAAGTATCTATGGTTTCTTTTTCATCATATTCTTTCTTTATTTTTTTAATAGCATCTTTAATAGTTATATATTCTTTAAAATCTAAGTATTCTACCGTCATTATACTACCAGCTGAATTATCAGGATATTTAAGTAGTGTATTAATATCACGCCTAGTTTCAACATCAACTTTAGATAATAATTTGCTTACTACATTCGCAGGCATTTCATCCATCAGGTCAGTCGCGTCATCTGCAGACATATCATTAATTATTGATACAGCCTCATTATCACTAAGGGAAGATATTATCATAGCTTCTGTATCTGTTTCTAAATACGAAAATACATCCGCAGCTATATCTTTATTCAGTAATCTAAATAACTTAACCATTTCATTTTGAGGTAAGTCTTCAAATATATTAGCTATGTCATATTCATTCATCTTGTTTAATATTTCTTTAATTTTAGAATATTTTTTATCTTTAATAAGTTTTTCTATATTTTGTTTCATAAGCCACCTCTTTTTCTTTTTAAAATTATACTACAAAAGTATAAAAAAAGTGTAAAAAAGTTTTAAAAACAATATAAATCCTAATTATTTTTTGTATAATAGATAAATATGAGGTGAATAAAATGAATAAAATACCAAATCATGTTGGAATAATAATGGATGGTAATGGTAGATGGGCTACAAGACAAGGTATGAAAAGAACGCAAGGACATTTAGCAGGTTATAATAGACTTAAAAAAACAGCTATATATATACTAGACAAAGGAGTTAAATATTTATCAGTGTTTGCTTTTTCGACTGAGAACTTTAAAAGAAGTGAAGAAGAGGTAAATTATATAATGAATTTATTTGTAACTGCGTTTAAGAAAGAAAAAGATTTCTTTGTAAAAAATAATATTAAAATAATATTTTCTGGTAGAAAAGAACCTTTAAGTGATAAAGTTTACAATACTATGAAAGAAATAGAAAAGCTAACTAGTGATTGTACAAAAGGAGTTTTTAATGTATGTCTTAATTATGGTGGACAAGCTGAAATAGTTGATGCTAGTAAAAGAATAGCTAAACTCGCAAGCGAAGGTAAACTTAATATTGATGATATTAATGAAAACAATTTTTATGATTATTTATATAATCCTCTACCACCTATAGATTTAATGATAAGAACAAGCGGAGAAGTTAGAATAAGTAATTTTATGCTTTATAGTATCAGTTATGCTGAATTATATTTTACAGATACATGTTTCCCTGATTTTGATGAAAATGAATTTGATAAAGCGCTTGATTCATATTTTGAAAGAAATATAACTAAAGGAACTGTTAAATAAACAAAGTAAAATTTGTTTATTTTTTTTAAAAAAAGAATTTTTTTGTTTTTATAGCTAATTATTATAATAGGGAATGATAAACATTCTCTAGAAAGGAGGAGCTATTATAAGATAAAGAACTTTTAAAGAATAGTGCCCATACTAAAGGTAAAGTAGTGGACTTGTATATAGAGACAAATACTGAACTTATAAATTCAAAGATAAACAATCATCCTAGATAGAGAAGAAGACCAAAGAAAGACTTAGAATACTTTAAGAAATATTGTTAATGAACAATCTCAAGAATTAAAAGTAGCGTTTTGGTCGTGACTTATTTATAAACAAATTAAAAAATAGTTTTTATTTTAAAACTATTTTTCTCTTAATTTGATATAAACCATTAAACCAATTAATATATCTTTAATATGTTTATTTTTATATTTAACTACTTCATCTTTTGTTATTTTTAATAATTCTTCTACAAAACTCTCAGCATATTCAAGAGCACCAGATTCTTTTATTATCTCTCTTATTTTTTCTACTTCTTTTTCAGTTACATCTTCTTTTCCATAGTATTTAGCAAACTCTTTAAAATATTCAGTTTTAATAGTTCTTAGATAAGAATACATTAGTGTTAATTTTTTCTCTTTAATATCTGATGTATTTGGCTTACCAGTTTTATCACTATTACCATAGATACCTAAGATATCATCTCTAATTTGGAATGCCATTCCCATAGGTTCTAAATAGTATTCATACTTTTCAATTTTTTCATCTTTTGCACCAGCGGCAATTGCTCCTAAACAGAAAGGACCAACTACTGTATACCATGATGTTTTAAGTCTAGCAATTTCCATTATTTCTAATTCAGTAAATTTCTTTTCGCCTTCAAAAGTTTCTTTAGCAGGTAAGTATACATCAGCAATCTCACCTTTTATAGTGTTAATTATAATTTTATTTAAATATTCTAAGTATTTTACTAATTTTTTATCATTTCTATAATAATTAAATATTATTTCATTAGTTAAATAAAAGCCTAAGTCCCCAATACACATAGCTAGTGAAGAAGGAACACTATTATTTACATTTAATTGTTTTTTATAAAGTTCGGGTATTGTTTTTTTACCTCTTCTTGTGTCTGCATCATCAATAATATCATCGTGAATTAGTATTGATGTTTGAAATGTTTCATATGCAATAGCAAGAGGGATTATATAATCAATATTTTTATGTTTAAGTTCATATCCAACTGTAATAAGAAATGCTCTTAAGAATTTACCATCACAATTCATGTACTTTAGTTTTTCTATCGCATCATATGCATATCTACTGTCATGTTCTTTATGAAAAGTATTATTAATTTCATTTATTTTTTCTTTAAATATATCAATTTTACTAAGATAATTTTGATAGAAATATAGTAGTTGATAACATTCATTTCTTTGATTTTTATTCATCATTATTAATGCAACATTATTATTTTTAGTAACTTTATCTAAATTATGATATAAATCTTTTGAAGTTTTAATTAATATTTCCTTTTTATTATTTAATTTTTGATCAGTAAATATAATATCAAAATCATTAATTTTACTTTCAAATTCATTTTTTGTAATTATCTTTATCATTATATCACCTTTACATATTATATCAAATTGAGGTTGAGAATAAAGCATTTTTTTGATAGAATATACATGTTAGGAGTGAAATTTATGAAAAATAGTGAAACTACCATTGTGAACACTGAAGAAATTACATGTGAAAACATTAAAACTACTTTACAAAAAATATGTGAAGATTTAGACGAAAGAGGATATAATTCTATTAAACAAATAGTTGCTTATTTGATTAGTGGGGATCCTGGATATATTTCAAGTTATAAGGAATGTAGAAATAGAATACTTGAGTTTAAAAGAGAAGATATACTTGAAATAATGTTAGAAAGTTATATTAAATAATGACATTTTTAGGACTTGATTTAGGTAGTAAAACACTAGGACTTTCTATTAGTGATAGGACAGGTCTTATAGCAACTTCTCTTGAAGTATTAAGATATAGTACTTATGATGAATTATTAGATAAATTAGAAATTATAATTAATGAAAGAAAAATCGATGCTTTAGTGTTGGGTAACCCATTAAATCTTGATGGGAGTTTATCTAAAAGGAGTGAAGAAACACTAAAGTTTATGGAATTACTTAAAGAAAGATTTTCACTCGACATATATTTGCAAGATGAAAGATTATCTACAGTTGAAGCAGAAAGAATGCTTATAAATAATAACACTACTAGAAAAAATAGAAAAAAGGTTATTGATAAAATAGCAGCGACTATTATACTTCAGACTTTTTTAGACAGGAGAGGTAATGGAAAAGAATTTATTGACTCTTAAAGATAAAAACGGAAATAAAATTAAGTGTAGGATACTCTTTAATATAGAGTGTGATGATATTAATTATGTAATATATACAGAAGATAAGAAGAATAAAAGTGGAGAAATTATTTCATATGCATCTAGTTATGTATTGAGTGAGAAAGGGAATATGACTAAGTTAAAACCTGTTACTAATAGAGAAGAGTTTGATTTTATTAGTAAAATATTGTCTTCACTGGAATATAAAAAGAATTAGAGGTGTATTATGAAAAGAAAAGTATTCAATGTAAAAAAGTTTATAGCTTTTATATTTGTTTTGTGTGTTATAGTTTTAGGTATTTTAGTAGGTAGTTATTTTTATATAGTTAATTCTCATGGTAAAAGTAGTGATACTGTAAGTATTGTTATTAACTCCGGAGATACTTATAATACTATAGCTGATAAGTTAAAGCGTGAGGGGCTTATTAAATCTACTTTATGTTATAAAATATATATTAAATTAAATAAGCCTAAGGATCTAACTTATGGAAAATATGAACTTAAAAAATCATATAATTTAAGTGAATTAATTAATGCTTTTGAAAAAGGTGGTCAAAATAATAGTGAAACTAAAAAAATTACTTTTGTAGAAGGCAAAAATATGAGATATGTTATATCTAAATTAATTGAAAATTTTAGTTTCAGTGAAAAAGAAATATTAACTAAACTATCTGATAGTAGCTATTTAGACACATTAATTAATAAATATTGGTTTCTAACTGATGAGATTAAAAATAAAGATATTTATTATTCTCTTGAAGGATATTTATATCCTGATACATATGAGTTTTATTCTACTGCTTCATTAGAAGATATATTTGGAAGTATGCTTGATAATATGGATAAGAAATTAACCCCATATAAAAGTGAGATAGAAACTAGTAATTATACTGTTCATCAAATGCTTACTTTAGCATCAATAGTTGAGTTAGAAGCAGGTACTTCTAATGATAGAAAGGGTGTATCTGGAGTATTTTATAATAGACTTAATAATAAATGGAGTTTAGGTAGTGATGTTACTACTTATTATGCAGAAAAGTTAGATAATTGGTCTGTTGATTTAAAAGTAAGTCAATTAAATAAATGTAATGCATATAATACTCGTAGTACATGTATGAATGGTAAGTTACCAGTATCTCCTGTGTGTAACCCTGGTATAGATTCAATAGTGGCGTCTATTGAGCCAACAAAACATAAATATTATTATTTTGTTGCTGATAAAAATGGTAAAACATATTTTAATGAAACAGATAGTGGTCATATTAAAACAGTTAATAAATTAAAGAGTGAAGGATTATGGATAGAATATCAAAATTAATAGATGAAATAAGAAAATATGGTATTAATAATAATGTACCAATAATGAGTAAAGATACTATTGATACAATTAATAAAATAATAGATGAAAATAATATTAAATCTATACTTGAAATAGGTAGTGCTATTGGATACTCTACTTTATGTTTTGCTAGTAATAAAAATATTGAAAAGATAACTAGTATTGAAAGAGATGATGAAAGATATAATATTGCTTATAATAATGTCTTATCAAGTGGTTTATCAAATATAGAATTAATACATTATGATGCTTTAAATACAAATATTGAAGGTATGTATGATTTAATTATTATAGATGCTGCTAAAAGCCAAAACAAAAGATTTTTAGATAAATATAAGTATAATTTAAATGAAAAAGGTGTTATAATAATCGATAACTTGGATTTCCATGGTTATGTATTTAATAGTTCTTCTATTAAAAGTAGAAATTTAAGACAAATGGTTCGTAAAATAGAAAAGTTTATAACATATTTAAAGACTCAAGATGAGTTTTCAGTTGAATTTATAAAAGTAGGTGATACGATAGGGGTATGCAAAAGAAAGAATTTATAATTTTACCAAAAAGAAAAGAATTGAAACTATATGAAGAGTATGGTTTCAATACTTTTATCTTACCATTAAAAGATTATTCTATAGGATTTAATGTTTATTTTGAGATTGATGAAATAAATAAAATTGCAAAGTCTAATGCAGTTTATGTTATTATGAATAGATTACTACATAAACAAGTATATGATTTTGACTTAAGTAAGTTTAATGATAACATTAAATTTATTGTTGAAGATATTGGTCTTTTAAGCTTTATACCAAAAAAAAGAATAATTTTATATGAGCATCATATATTATCAAATTATAAAGCAGTTAATTATTTAAATACTCTTGGTATTAATAGTGTTGTTATTAATAATGATCTTACAATAGATGAACTTATGAAAATAAATAATGAATGTAAGAGTAATATATTTTATTTTTATGTTTCTAAAAATACACTTATGTATTCAAGAAGAGCATTAGTAAGTAATTTTAATAAATATTATAATATAGATAGTAATGAGAACTATTATAATCTTAATGAAAAATCTTCTCATCATAAGCTTATTGTTAAAGAAGAAAAAACAGGAAGTGTTATTCTAAATGATAGAATATTTTGTGCATCAAAGTATCTTAATAAATTAGAATGCTTTAATTTAATAATTAATCTTACTGATATAGATGATATTAGTGAAAAAATAATATTATCTGAGTGTGAAAGTGATTCCTTATGTAATTTAATAGATAGTGATTATTATTTTTTAGAAAATGATATTAAATATAAGGTGGGTGATTTAAAATGAAATATGAATTATTATTACCTGCTGGGGACTTAAATAGGCTTAAATTTGCATTTTTATATGGTGCTGATGCTGTTTATATAGGAGGAGAATATTATAGTCTTAGGGCTAATGCTAATAACTTTACATTAGATGAAATAAAAGAAGGTGTAGAGTTTGCCCATAAATTAAATAAAAAAGTATATGTAACAGTTAATATGATAATGCATAATGAAGATTTAAATGGACTTGATGAATATTTAAAAGCACTTGATCTGATTGGAATAGACTCATATATAGTTAGTGATTTTGCTGTTATAGAGTCAATTCATAGACAAAACTTAAAAACACCATTTTTTATATCTACTCAAAAATCTATTACTAATTTAGAAGCAGTTAAATTCTATAAGAGTTTAGGCGCATATAGAGTAGTACTTGCAAGAGAATGTTCACGTGAAGATATGAAGTTTATAAAAGAAAATATAGATACTGAAGTAGAAGTATTTATTCATGGTGCGATGTGTACTTCTTATAGTGGCAGATGTGTTATGTCAAATTATGTAACTTTAAGAGATTCAAATAGAGGTGGATGCAGTCAAGTATGTAGATTTACATTTGATAATAATACTCCTTATGAATATTGTATATCTTCTAAAGATTTGAATATGATAGATAACATTAGTGATATGATGGATATGGGTATTGAGTCATATAAAGTAGAAGGTAGAATGAAAAGTATGTACTATATTGCAACTGTCGCTAATAGCTATAGAACAATAATGGATAAAAAGATTAATAATACTCTAACTGAAGATGATATAAAATATTATAAAAAAGTATTAGAACGTGTATCTAATCGTGAGAATGCTCCTCAATTTTATGATAGTGTTCCACTTGTAGAAGGACAATATTTTACTGGTAGACAAGAAGCGAGTAATCAAGACTTTTTAGGGCTTATTAAATCATTTGATAAAGATAATATGATAGCTACAGTAGAACAAAGAAATAAATTTAGTGTAGGGGATGAAATAGAGGTATTTGGACCTAATACTTTATTAAATACATTTACTGTTACAAATATAGTTAATGATAGGAATGAAAGTGTGGATAGTGCTTCCCATCCACAAGAAATTATTAAAATAAAAATACCATTTGAGGTACACGAAAATGATATTTTAAGAGTAAAGATATTGACAAACTAACAAATTTATAGTATCATTTGTTGGTACAAGAAAGAGGTGACTTAACGTAATGAAAAAGAAAGAAATTTTTCTTACAGGTGAAGGTTATTTGGAACTTGAAAATGAACTTAATTATTTAAGAAATGAAAAGAGAAAAGAAGTGACTCAAACTCTTAAAGATGCTCGTGCTTTAGGTGATTTATCAGAAAACTCTGAATATGATCAAGCTCGTGAAGAACAAGCAAATTTAGAGAAAAGAATACTAGAGATTGAATATACATTAGAACATGCAACCGTTATTGATAAATCTAGTGATGATGGTAAAGTAGGAATCGGATGTAATGTTGAATTACAATACGAAGATGATGATGATACTGAAAGTTATAAAATAGTAGGTAGTCAAGAAGCTGATCCATTTAATAATAAGATTTCAAATGAAAGTCCAATAGCTGCTGCAATAATGGGTAGAAAAGTTGGGGACACAGTTGAAGTTTCTTCACCAGATGGTGTTTATAATGTTAAGATCGTTGCAATAGGATAGAAATATCTTCTTTTGTGATATTAAATAGAAGGGAAAAGTTATGAAAGAAAAATATGATGTAAAATTAGAGGGAAAAGAATGGAAAGATTGCTTAAAACATGCATTTGATAAAAAGAAAAAAGATATCAAAATGGATGGTTTTAGAAAAGGACAAGTTCCATATGATGTTTATGTTAAAAAGATGGGAGTAGAAGCATTATATATGGATGCTGTTGATATTGCAGTTGATGTTTTATATGCTAAATTATTAAAAGATGAAAAAACTATTATTCCAGTAGCAACTCCAGGTATTGATATTAAAAATATTAATCATGATGAAATAGAAATAGAATTTACCTTAGTATCAGCTCCAAAAGTTGAGCTTGGTAAACATACTAAACTTGGAATTAAGAAAGAAGAAGTAGTTGTAACTGACTCTCAAATAGAACATGAGCTTCATCATTTACAAGAACAATTTGTTGAAGTAAAAGAATTAGATGATGATGCTGTAATAAAAGAAGGAAATGTTGCTGTTATTGACTTTGAAGGTTTCAAAGAAGGAAAAGCGTTCAAAGGTGGTAAAGGAGAAGATTATTCATTAGAAATAGGTTCTCATACATTCATCCCTGGATTTGAAGAGGCTTTAGTTGGGTTAAAGAAAGGTGACACTAAAGATGTCAATGTAACATTCCCAGAAAATTATCATTCAGAAGATTTAAAAGGACAACCAGTTATATTTAAAGTAACAGTTAAAGCTGTTAAAGAAAGAGTATTACCAGAATTTAATAAGGAATTCTTTGAAGATTTAAATGTAGGTGGGGTAGAAAGTTTAGAAGACTTAAAGAAATATATTAAAGAAAATATGACTGCTGAACGTTCTAAACAAATTGAAGATGAATATTTATTTAAATGTTTAGATGAAGTAGTTAAAAATTCTAAATTTGATATACCAGAAGAAATGACTGAAGATGAAACTAATAGATTAGTAAGAGAATTCAGTGAAAAATTAAGTTATCAAGGACTAAAATTAGAAGATTATTTAAAATATATCAATTCAAATATAAATGATTTTAAAGCTACTTTAAAAGATGATGCTAATAAGAGAGTTGGATATAGACTTATAATGGATGCTATTATCGAAAATGAAAAAATTGAAGTAAGTGATGAAGAACTTGAAAGTGAATTAAAGAAAACTAGTGAACAATATAAGATGAGTGTTGAAGACTTCTTAAAAGAAATAGGTAATAAAGAATTATTTAAATATGATTTGCTTATGAGAAAAGCAATGGAAATTGTTACAAAATAATATTAGCGACTTTATGTCGCTTTTATGTTATAATAAAATAAATTATGGAGGTGTTATGAGAAAGAAAAAAGGAATAATATTTGGAATAATTATAGTTATAGTTTCAATTATATTACTTTATTTAAATGAGAATAAATATATTAATATTTATAAAAGTACGCAAATAGAGAGAGACAACCTATCTAACATTGAAAATGATATGGTAAATGATTTATATGAAGATAGTTTGGTTTGTGTAAGCGGAAAAGTTAGTGTTAATGAAACTCTTAGTGATAGTAAATTTGGAGTATCAGTAAAAACTCCTAAACTTGTTAGAGTTGTAGAAATGTACCAATATAAACCAGTGGGTAATAAATATACTAAAGTATGGTCAAATGAATTATTTGATACATCTTATAATGAAAAATATAAAAATCCAATATCTATGCCATATAGTTCTACATCATATTATGCTAGTGAGGTTATGATAGGTGCTTTCAAACTATCATTTGAACAATTAAATAATTTAGATACTAATAAATATTTTGATGAGTTTAATCAAAATATAATTAGTTCATTAGGTTATGTTATTCATGGTAAATATATAACTAATTCGAGTGATATTAATAATCCTAAAATAGGGGATATAAGAATAACATTTAAATATAATGACTATAAAGAAATGAGTGTTTTAGCAGTACAAAAATCTAATACATTTGAGTCATATAATTCATCTAATGGAACAGTTATTAATAAAACAGTTGATGGTATTAAAACAGGCGAAGAAATACTAGATGAGTTATCAAATAACAATCAGATATTATTATGGATTAGTAGAGTAGTATTAACTGTAATAAGTATGTTTGGTATTTTACTAATACTTAATAATTTGAAGAAATTAAATAAGAAAGTAATGTTACTAGGATATGTTAAAAATACTTTTATTACTTCAGCGTTATTAAGTATATGTCTTAGTCTTTTAGTAATAAGTATCCCTTATTTATTTTATAATATTATAGTTAGTGTAATACTTATATTTATATCAATTATATTTTTATGGATGAGTACTTTAATAGCAAGAAAAAAATCGTAAATTTTACGATTTTTTATTTTATTTTACTAATTATTTGGATCTATTAGTGAAAGGGAAACTTTTTCTTTATCTTTATTTATATCTATTACATAACAAGTAACTATATCACCAACACTTAATACTTCACTAGGGTGTTTAATATATTTATTAGTTATTTTTGATATATGTACTAAAGCAGCATCATGAAGTCCTATATCTATGAATGCTCCAAAGTCAACAACATTTCTAACAGTACCTTCGAGTTTCATACCAACTTTTAAGTTATCGAGTGATAAGACATCACTTTTTAATAGTGGTGTTTCATAATCATCTCTAAAGTCTCTATTAGGCATTTTTAATGAATCAATAATATCATTTAAGGTATAAATATCTATATCTAATAATTTAGATGTTTCGTTAATATCAAGAGTATCTAACTTGCTTATTAATTCTTTAGTACCAATATCATTTACTGACATATTAATATGTTTTAATAAAGAAAGAGTTTTATCATAACTTTCTGTATGAATATTTGTTTCATCAAGTTTATTAGGTCCATCTATTACTCTCATGAAACCTATTGCTTGTTCATAAGTTTTATCATTTAATAATTTTTTCTTTTTTATTTCATCTCTTGAAGTTATTTTACCATGTTCTTCTCTATATTTAATTATTTTATTAATCGCAGCAGTTGTAAGACCAGATATATATTTTAATATGGAAGGGGAAGCTGTATTAATATTAACACCTACATTATTAACACATTTTGTAACAGTGAAATCAAGAGATTCTGATAATTTCTTTTGAGAAACATCATGCTGATACTGACCAACGCCTATAGACTTTGGATCTATTTTAACAAGTTCATTTAATGGATCTTGAAGTCTTCTTGCAATAGAAACAGCACTTCTTTGTTCTACATGTAAATCAGGAAATTCTTTAATAGCAAGAGGACTTGCACTATATACGCTTGCTCCTGCTTCTGATACAATAGCAAACTTACAATGATTTAATTCCTTAACTGTTTCACTTACCAATTTTTCACTTTCTCTAGATGCAGTACCATTACCAATCGCAACTATATCTACTTTGAATTTATTAATTATATCTTTTAATATTTGTTTAGACTTTTCCCATTCATTTTTAGGTTCATGAGGATATATAACAGATATATTAAGTACTTTAGAAGTAGGGTCTACTACAGCTAGTTTACAACCGGTTCTAAATGCTGGGTCAAAGCCTAATACAGTTTTTTCTTTCATAGGTGCAATTAATAAAAGATTTTCTAAGTTTTCTTTAAATACTTCTATAGATTTATCTTCACTTCTAGTAGTAAGTTCACTTCTAACTTCACGTTCTATTGAAGGACAAATAAGTCTTTTATAACTGTCTTTAATAGCATCTTTTATTAAATAGTTAACAGGGCTTTCTTTTTTAATATTTTTAGATTCTATATATGATAATATATCTTCTATATTGACATCTATTGATACAGATAATATCTTTTCATTTTCGCCTCTATTTATTGCTAAAACTCTATGTGGTTTTATGTATTTAACTGGTTCACTAAACTCATAATACATCTCATAAGTTTTATTTGTATCTTCTGCTTTTGATTTTAACTTAGTAGTAAGTATACCATTTTTAAAAAAGTAACTTCTTATCCATTTTCTATAGTAAGCATTATCACTTATCCATTCAGCAATTATATACTTAGCTCCAGTTAAAGCATCTTCTATATTTTTAACATTCTCATTTAAGAATTTGTTTACTGATTCTTCATTCCATTTTTCAGGCTCGCTCATTATTATTTTAGCAAGGCCTTCAAGACCGTTTTTGATAGCTTCAGTTGCTTTAGTTTTTTTCTTTTCTTTATAAGGTGCATATATATCATCAACCTCAACTAATTTTTTACAAGACATTATATTATTTTTAATTTCATCTGTAAGCATTCCTTTTTCATCAATAAGCTTAATTACAGTTTCTTTTCTCTTAAGTAGGCTAATTTGATATTCATAATATTCATTTATTTGTCTTATTTGTTCCTCATCTAAAGCACCGGTTGCTTCTTTTCTATAACGTGCGATAAATGGAATAGTATTTCCTTCTTCAAGTAGTTTTAATACTGCCTCTATTTGATTATTTTTAATATTTAAATTATTTGATATTTCATCTATTATTTCTTTATTCATTTTAACTCCTTAATCATACTTATTTATTTTATCATAATAAGATATTATTTTTAATTATTAAGACAATTTCTTTACAAAAAAAGTAATAGACAAACATATATTTTTATGATATACTTAATATGCACGAAACAGTAGAGTATATATTCATATAATATTGTAAGTGTGTAATATTAAAAAAGCAAGTGATTCCAACTTTGATAGGAACTTAAAAAAGAAGTGATTCCAACTTTGATAGGAACTTAAAAAAGCGGTGATTCCAGCCGTAAATGGAACTTAAAAAAGTAACTAGAGAGCAAACTCTAGTTTTTTAATATTATGATAAAAAAGCAATTGACAAACTTTTGTTTGCATGATATAAATGTTATATCAACTAAATAAAACGACACTTATAAAATGGAGGTGATGAAAGTGGAAAATTTAATTTTAGTTAGATTAGATCAAAAATATTGTGATTATTTAAGAAAGTTTGATAAAAGGATTCCATATAATTTTGATAAAAAACAATTAAGACCATTTATTGGAGTTTTATTTAAAGTAAATAATTGTAGTTATTTTGCTCCTTTATCAAGTCCAAAGTCTAAACATAAGACAATGAGAACTACACTAGACTTTTTAAAAATAGATAATGGTAAACTTGGTGCTGTTAATTTCAACAATATGATTCCAGTAATGAGTCAAAATGTTGAAAAAATCGATTTAGATAAAGAGTGTTTTACAACGAGTGAATTAAAATATACAAAAATGTTGCAGGAACAGATTTATTGGCTTAATCGTAATGATGAAAAACTTTATAATAAATCTAAAAAATTATATAATAAATTCAAAAATGGAACTTTAGACTCAAACATTTATAAAAGATGTTGCAATTTTACATTATTAGAAGAAAAATGTAATGAATATAATAAAACAAATAAAAAGCAAGACTAATTCAAAATCTTGCTTTTAGTTTAAAATCTTTTCTGATATTTTAGCACATATTTCTTTTATATTACTTGAATTTGTTAATTCAAATCTAACAGTACCCAGTCCACTGATAGTTATATCAAGTTCAGCATCTAAATCTAATGTACCAGCAGTCTCTACTGAATATGTTTGTATTCTAGAGTAGGGAATAGATGTAAAATCTTTTTTAGCACCTGTAATTCCCTGCACATTAATTGAAATTATTCTTTTGTCTGTAAATACTAGTTTGTCTCTTAATGCTCCGAATGATGCGAATACTTTTTCATTAGGTATTAAAATGTCACTAACTATTTTTTCTCCTTCTTTATTATCAATTGCTTTTAACTTGAAAAATGTTTTATTTTTAAAATCTATCATAGTTCCTCCTAATACAATTATAAAATTAAAAACAAAAAAACTCAAGAAATCTTGAGTTAATTTTCATATGGCGGAGACAGAGAGATTCGAACTCTCGCACCAGTTTCCCGATCTATACCCTTAGCAGGGGCACCTCTTCAGCCTCTTGAGTATGTCTCCATAAGCACATATAAATAATACGATAAATTTTTGGATAAGTCAAGAGAAAATAATAAAGTTAGAAAATAAGCAAAAAAACTTGTAATATGTTTTACATTTGTGATATTATTGATATATAAAGATATAAGGAAGTGTAAATATGAAAGATACAGTAGGTTTTGAAACAACTGCGATTATAGATATAGATGAACAAATTAGAAAAAGAGAAGAAGCATTAAAAGAAGAAGAACTTTTAAATACTATTAAGATGGAACCAATACTTGAAAGAACGGTTATTGAAGAAGAAGAGCATGTCACTAAAAAGAAAAAAATGATGAGGGTTACTGATTATATGTTACTTTCTCTTATAGTGACAATTAGTTCTGTGTTCATATATGTTATATTTACTGTTAGATAACAAGACGAATAGTCTTGTTTTAATTTGGAAAATATTATATAATTTTATTTGTTAAAAAGAGGTGTATTATGACAAACAAAGATTTAGCTAATTTGATATTTCCTGATTTAAAATATGATACTGAATATTATGAAAAGTTATATCCAGAAAGAGACTTAAAAGAAGGACAATATGTTACTAGATTTGCTCCTAGTCCTACTGGATATATGCATATAGGTAACTTTATGAGTGCTTTAATAGACTATATTATATATAAGAATAGTGATGGGGTATTTTTCTTAAGAAATGAAGATACTGATAAAGCACGTGAAATACCTGATGCAGTTGAAAAAATAACTCATGTACTTAATCATTATGGTTTAAAACCAACTGAATATGAATATGATGGTAAAATGGTTGGTAATTATGGCCCATATATTCAAAGCGAAAGAATAGATATCTATCATGCTTATATTAAAAAAGCAATAGAGATTGGAAGGGCATATCCATGTTTTTGTAATAAAGAAGAATTAGATACTATGAGGGTTAATCAAGAAAGAAAAAAACAAAGAACTGGATATTATGGTAAATATGCTAGATGTAGATTCTTATCTATAGATGAAATGTGTAATAAAATTAAAAATGGTGAAGATTATGTAATTAGATTTAAATCAATGGGTGACTTTGAAACCAAAATACCTTTTGATGATGAAGTTAAAGGTAGAATAGAATTTCCATCAAACGATGAAGACTTTGTTATTATGAAATCTAGTGATAAATTACCAACATATCACTTTGCTCATTTAGTAGATGATCATTTAATGCATACTACTCATGTTGTAAGAGGAGAAGAATGGATTAGTTCTGTACCAAAACATATTGAATTATTTGAAGCATTTGGCTTTAAATTACCTAAGTATATTCAATACCCATTAATATTAAAACAAGATGGTGATATTAAAAGAAAGATTAGTAAGAGAAAAGATCCTGAAGCTTCAATGAGTTTTTATGAAGAAAATGGGTATGTTCCAAATGCAGTAGTTGAAGCAGTAATGACTATAATAAACTCTAATTATGAAGAATGGAGACGTAGTAACCCCGATGCATTATTTACTGATTTTAAATTTTCTGCTGATAAGATGTCAGCATCAGGTGCATTATTTGACCTTGAAAAATTAAATAATATATCTAAGGATATAATTTCTAAGATGAAGGCAAGTGATTTATGTGATAAGTCTTATGAATGGGCATGCATATATGATACTGACTTCAAAGAATTAATTGATAGAGATAAAAATTATTATACAAGTATTTTAAATATTGAAAGAGAGCAAGAAAAGCCAAGAAAAGATATATATAACTATAAAATGATTAAGAGCTTAATATGGTATATGTATGATGACTTATTTGACAAAGAAGATAAAGTATATGAATGGAAAAATATAACTGATAAAGATGAAATTAAAAATATATTAAATACTTATATAACTAAATATTATGATGAAAATGATGAAAAAGATGTTTGGTTTAGCAAAATTAAAGAGATGTGTGAATTATTAGGTTATGCATCTAATATTAAAGAATATAAGAAAAATCCTGAGAACTTTAAAGGTAATGTAGCGGATGTATCAACTGTACTTAGAGTTGCATTAACTACTAAATCAAATACACCTGACTTATATCATATTATGAAGTTACTTGGAAAAGACAAAATGATAAAAAGATACAGTAAATTTAATTAGACACTTTTGTGTCTTTTCTTTTTATGATATAATTTTAATAGACTGTAGGTGATATAATGATATTAGGAATATGTAGTGCTCCTGAAGTATTAGAAGTTATGAGAATTATTAAGATAGTTCTTACTATTATTAAAATAGCAGTACCAATTATATTAATTATATTCGGTATGATTACATATATAAGAGCTATACTTGATCCTGATGATAATAGAATAAATAAAGCAAATAAAACTATTGTTAATATGCTTATAGCAGCTGCTTCAATATTTTTAATACCTACTATAGTAGAAAATATATTTAATATAGTTGGAAGTAATTCAAATGATATAGTTGATTGTTTTAAAAATGGAAATAAGATGGGCGTAATAGATGCGTATATCGAAAGAATAGAATCATCTTTTAGTAAAACTGATTATAATAAGGCGTTAAGATATATAAACAATGTTAATGACAAAAAAGTGAATAAAGAAGTCCAAATAAAAAGATTAGAGAAATATAAAGTATATGTTGATATTGTTAGTGAAATAGATTCTTTAAATAAAAAGAACTTTATAAGTAAATCTAAATCAATAGAAAGTAAGATAGACTCAATTACCGATCCAGATATAAAAAATAAAATATCTAAAATATATGAGGATGTGATTAAAAACAAGAATCTTAACGTAAGTAATTATCCTGTTAATCCTGATGATTCATTATATCAAAATCTTAAAACTTTAGAGGGTAAATCATTAAAAGATTTATTAAAGGAAAATGGTTCAAGTATTAGTGAATTAAATG
Source organism: Clostridium sp. CAG:1000 (assembly GCA_000436975.1). GTDB lineage: Bacteria > Bacillota_I > Bacilli_A > RF39 > UBA660 > CAG-1000. Next base: position 42,769 of record HG000341.1, on the reverse strand, counting down.
ATAAAATTTTAACTGGTGTACGTGCTGCTGGAGTGGGGAGTAGAGAAGCAGCTGTTTATTCAGCAATGACTCTTATTGGAACAGTTGCTGAATATGGATATAAATTACCTTATTATTGGGGTGGAACATATCAAAAAATGGGTGTTAATCCAAAATGGGGTGCTAATGTAGGAGCTTCTGCTACTTCAAGAGGTGGCAATACATACTACTATGGAGGAATGGATTGTTCAGGTTTCTTTAACTGGGCAGTATCACAAGGGATGCAAAAGACTGCTGTGTGGTATGATGATAAACCAAGAATTGAACTATCTGGAAAGTCCACTGCTGTATGTAAAATAGGAGATGCACTTTCATGTCCAGGACATATAGCTTTAATAGTAGGAATAGATGAAGCAAATAAAAGATATATAATTGCAGAGGAAAATAGTGGTCTTTCATTATCATCAATACCATTTAATGGTTCTAGATATTATGGAGATGAACAATACTTCTGCGAATCATTATCTGATAAATATACAAATTAATATCAAATAAAAAGAGCATTAGATTGCTCTTTTATTTGATAACTATTTTAAAGATTTTTAATTTTAATTTATTATATGGATAGTATATTGCAGAGAAATCAAATGATTTAAATTTCTTTAATATACTTTTTTCATGTGAGAAAGTATTAAAACTATATTTACCATGATAAGAACCCATTCCACTTTTACCAACCCCACCAAATGGAAGGCTATGTGATAAAACATGCATTATTGTGCCATTAATACATCCGCCACCAAAACTACATTCTTGAATTATTTTATCTTGAATTATTTTGTCACTTGAGAATATATAACAAGCTAGAGGCTTTTCATGATCATTAATATATTTAATTACTTCATCAATATTTTTATATGTCATAATTGGAAGAATAGGGCCGAATATTTCTTCTTGCATTAATTTAGAATCTTTTGATTTTATTTCAACTAAAGTTGGCTCTATTTTAAAAGCTTTTAAATCAATTTTACCACCTAACAATATTTTTGCATCTTTAAGTAATCCATTTAGTCTATCAAAATGTTTTTTATTAACTATTTTTACCATTTGATCTGAAGCTAATGGATTATCTCCAAAGAAGTCTTCTATAATAATTCTAGCTTCTTCAATAAACCTTTCTTTTAAGTCTTCTCTTATAAATAAATAGTCTGTAGCGATACAAGTTTGACCTGAATTTAATAATTTACCAAATATACATCTTTTTACACATGTTTTAAAATTATCATCATCATCTATAATACATGGACTTTTACCACCTAGTTCTAGTGTAACAGGTGTTAAATGTTCGCTTGCTTTTGACATAACTATTTTTCCAACATTACTGCTTCCTGTAAAGAAAATATAATCATATTTTTGATTCAATATTTCTTCATTTTCACGCCTACCACCTTCAACAACAGTTACTAAATTTTTATTGCAAGTTTCAGTAAACATTTTATTTAAAAGCGAACTAGTATTAGGGGCATATACGCTTGGTTTTAATATAACAGTATTACCAGCAGCAATACTAGCAATAGTGGGTTGTACTGATAATAAAAAAGGATAGTTCCATGTACTCATAACTAAAGTAACACCATATGGCTCATAATATTTATAACCAATAGATGGAAATTGTGCTAAAGATGTTAAAACCATTTTTCTTTTAGACCATTTTTTTAAATGATTAATTTGATATCTAATATCACTAAGTGCCATTCCTATTTCACACATATATGTTTCAACTGTTGATTTATTTAAATCTTTTTCTAAAGCTTCATATATTTTATCTTCATTATTTAATATCCATTTTCGAATAGTTTTTAATGTGTTAATTCTTGAGTTTATATCTCTTGTGTTAAACTCATTAAAATATTTTCTTTGTTCTTTTACAATTTTTTCTATATTCATTTTATACCTCTATTTTTAATTATACTATAAAATTATTTATTTTTCTTTATTTTTTCTATTTTTATTGTATACCCTATAGGCCCTAGTATTTGAAGTAGGTTTCTAATAGTAGGAGAGTGCATACCACTTTCTATTCTAGCTATTTTAGTTCTACTTACGTTAGAATATATTCCAAGTAGTTCTTGTGTTAAGTTATTTTCTTTCCTAAAACTTATAAAATCTTGAACAAAATCTTCTTCAATTTCTTTAGTGGTCTTATCTACTTCAATATAATTTATATAATCATACATATTTTTCTTTTTCATATTAATATTGTATCAATTATGATACATTTAGTCAATTAAAACATTTATTTTTATTATTGTTTGTTGTATTATATATATAATAAGCTATGTACTTATTGTATAATTTAGTAGGGAAGTGGAAAACATGAATAATATGTTGCTTTTGTCAGTGGCAAGTATGTTTTATATTATAATTATTACTATTTTGTTTTATTCTAAGGAAAGAACAAGTAACAAAGAAACTAAGCTATATTCTAAATTATTGATTGTACTAATCTTTGAAATATTTTTTGAAATATCTATGAGGCTATTATCTGATGAGTTTTCTAGTTTATATGTACTTAATATAATTGTGGCAAAAGTATTTTTACTATTAACTATATTATGGTTTACAATATTAACATTGTACAATGCTTATATTTCATTACCGAAAAAGTACATTAAAAAATATAATCGTTTTAAAAAAATAGCATTTTACTTTATATTTGCATCCATTTTTATTGTATTTGCTCTACCTATAGAGTTTTACTTTAAGCCAGAAAATAACTATTATTCATATACTTTTGGTCCATCTGTTAATTACGTATATCTTACTTGTTTAATTATTATGATTGTAAATGTATATATAATTTTAAAGTCTATTAGAAATAAAAATATTAAAAAATATACACCAATTATTTTATGTGTTGCTTTATTTGCAACATCAGCATTAATACAAAAATGCCATCCTGAGATAATTTTAAATATTTTTGTTCAATCCTTAGTTTCTTTTCTAATGTATCATACCATCGAGAACCCTGAAAAAATATTTACCATTATATTTATATTTAATATTTGGTAGTTTAGTAATCATTGCTCAAAAAATATATCCTGGGTTACTTTTGACAACATCGATGGAAGTATTTGTAACTTTCTTAATGTATTTCACTATTGAGAACCCTGATGTTAAAATGATAAAACAATTAGAGGTAGCAAAAGAACAAGCAGATAAAGCTAATCATGCTAAAAGTGAGTTCTTAAGCAGCATGTCACATGAAATAAGAACGCCTTTAAATGCAATCATGGGATTTAGTAATGGACTTTTAGAAGAAGAAATAAATGATGCGGCTAAAAGTGATGTTAAAAATATAGTAATGGCAAGTGAAAACTTACTTGAACTTGTAAATGGTATATTAGATATATCTAAAATAGAGGCTAATAAGCTAGAGATAATAGAGACACCATATAATTTTAGGGATATGTTTGATGAACTCGTGTTATTAACAAAAGCTAGATTAGGTGATAAACCACTTGATTTTAAATATTCATATGATAAAAATATACCTGAATATTTATATGGAGATGCGATACGCTTAAAACAAGTAATAATAAATTTATTAACAAATGCAGTTAAATATACTAATACTGGATACATGATGCTTAATATATCAGGTAAAATTAAAGAAGATAAAGTTAAATTAGTAATAACAGTACAAGATTCAGGTATTGGTATTAAAAAAGAGAATATAGATAAATTATTTAGTAAGTTTGACAGATTGGGAGTAGAAAAAGAAACTTCGGTAGAAGGAACTGGACTTGGCCTTGCGATTACTAAAAAGTTAGTTGAGTTAATGCATGGAAATATTAATGTTCAAAGTGAGTATGGTTCAGGAAGTAAATTTATAATTAGAGTAGATCAAAAGATTCTTGAAGGTGAAGAATTAGAAAAAGCTAAGAATAAAAAGCCTGTACAAACAGAACAAATAATAGATGCTCATGGAAAGAAAGTTCTTGTAGTAGATGATAACTTACTTAATATAAAAGTAGCAGAAAGATTACTTGCAAAATATAATGTAACAATAGAAAGTGTTATGTCAGGACAAGAATGTTTAGATAAAGTTAATTTGGGTAAATATGATTTAATATTATTAGATGATATGATGCCTAAAATGACTGGTGGAGAAACATTTGTTAAACTAAAAGAAATAGAAGGATTCAATACACCAGTAGTAATACTAACAGCTAATGCAATTACTGGGATGAGAGAACAATATCTAAGTGAGGGATTTGATGATTACCTTGCTAAACCAATTGAAAAATTAGAACTAAATAGAGTTATGAAGAAGTATTTGAGTTAATACTTCTTTATTTTTTGAATAAACTATGTTATAATATAAAGCCACATGAAAGGGGAGATATTAATGAGTTTTTTAGAACAAATTAAAGCATTAGAAGAGAATAAAAGTGAGGAGTCAAGCAATACTAAAACAATTAGATTATATGAAGAAACAAAGTCAATATTAGCCAGAAAATATGATGCATGTATGTTATTTAATGAGGATAGAAAATATATTGATTATGAAAATATTTGTTTATCAAATAATATAGATTTAGGTTTACTAAATGAGTTATGTAAAAAGGATGATATAGAATTATCTTTTGACTTCTTTGTTGATGATGGAAGGGGATTATTTAGATTATATTTTAAATATAATCTTGAAAAGTTAACTGATAAAAATAATTCTAATTTTAAAAATTATTTATTGCATAATGTAATGACTAATGATAATTATGGATTACAACTTATAAGAGCAAATACAATGTCTTTATTTGGGGATATATCAAAAAGTTTGTTAGAACAGGTAAAATCAAGCTATTTTACCGGTGTTGCTAAATGCAAGAAGTCTGTTAAGAATGTTAACTATTCATTACTAAAATACTTATGTGATGAAGCAGGTATTACATATATTCTTGAAGATGAAGACGTTATAATATTCTGTTATAATGTTAATACAATTAAGAATTATATAAATCGTGATGAAAAGCCACTTACAATGACATTAAATTAACATTTTGAGTGTAAAAAAAACTTGAACTCTTGTTAATATATGGTATAATTAAATCAAGGGTAGAGTGATAATATGAATGATGTTAATTTATTAACTAATAATGGTGTAAATGTAAGTAAAAGTTTAGAACTTTTTGGTGATATGGAAATGTATGATGCGACTTTAAGAGACTTTTTACAATTAGTAGATGCTAAACTTGCTAATTTAAAAAGATATAGAGAAACAGCTGATTTACAAAATTATGCTAATGAAGTTCATTCACTTAAAAGTGATGCAAGTTATTTAGGTTTTACAGCTTTAGCTGATTTATCTTATCAATTTGAATTAAAAGCAAAAGCTAATGATTTAATGTACATCTACAATAATTATCAAACATTATTAAATGAAGCCAAAAGAATTATTAAAATATCTAAACAATATTTAGGCATGGATACTACTGAAGACATTATGGAAGATATGACAAGCGTAGTTAAAGATGAGGCAATATTAGTTATTGATGACTCTAATCTTGTTGCTAACTTTATTAAAAAAATATTTGATAATAAATATGATGTATATATTGCTAATGATGGTGCTAAAGCTATTGAAATAATTAATGGAGGTAATGCTGATAGAATAAAATGTTGCTTACTTGATCTGAATATGCCAAATGTTAATGGATTTGAAGTATTAGATTATTTTCAAAAGAATAATTTATTCTATAAGATGCCTGTATCTATAATAACTGGTAATGATACTGCTGATTCAGTTAAGAATGTATTTAATTATCCAGTTGTTGATTTACTTACTAAGCCATTTAATGAAAGAGATATTAGAAGAATAATTGAGAAAACACTAAACTATTATAAATAGTGTTTTTTTCTTGTTATAATTTTCATTTCTTTTTAATAATATATAATAGAGGTGAAATATGATAAATAGAAAGAATTTATGGTTTTTAACTTTGTTTTCTTTAATATTAGTGTTGGGTATTTACTATATAACACTTCCAAGTGAAATATTTAGTGATAATAAAACTAAAGAGGTAAATAAAAAAATAGATGTTAAAATAAGTGAAAATGATAAGTTAGTGGCATTAAGAGTTAAAAGAAATGAGAAGATAGAGACTACTATGAGTGAACTTCAAGATAAATTAACATCATCATCATTAACTAGTGAAGAGAAAAATAGTGCTTTTGAAGAATTACAATTATTAAATTTAGCAAAAGGAAAAGAAACTTATCTTGAAGATAAAATATTAAATGATTTTAAGATTAAATCTTTTGTTGAAATAAATAATGATAATATTAAAGTTACTATATCATCTAGTGAACATAATAGTGAACTTGCTAATAAAATAATGAGAAGTATACAAGAAGAATTTAAAGAAAAGAAAAATATAACTATTAAGTTTGAGTCATAAATAGGCTTTTTTCTTTCACATATTTTATAATTATTCATACATTACTTTAGGATAGTGAATAAAATATATGTTAAAGAGAGGGTTAATATGACAGGAAATATACTAACTAAAAGAGAAAAGGCTGTTTTTGAGTTATTAGTTCAAAATAAAACAACTAAAGAGATAGCAACTATATTAGGAATAAGTGAAAAAACAGTAAGGAATCATGTATCTAATGCTATGCAAAAACTTGGATGTAAGGGAAGAGCTGGAGCTGTTATTGAACTTTTGAAGTTAGGAGAAATATCATTATAAAAATGACTTTTAAAGTCATTTTTTTATATATAGAGAATAATATTTAGTATGATAAAGAAATATACAATAAATAAGCTATGTGTAACATCTGTTTCTCTTTTCTTGATTTTGATGTTTTATTTAGTACCGAGTACTCCAGAAAGTGAAGTTAAAATAGATAAAAGTATAGGTGATAAGAAAGAAGTAGTAGTGTATTTAATGGATAAAGATTATTATTTAGGTAGAATGATAGAGTATGCAAGTTATGATAATATAGTTGATTTAGTAAATAAAAAGTTAGATATTCTTATTAATGGAAGTGATGAACTTAATAGTTTTAGTCCTATAATACCAAAGAATACAAAAGTTAATAGTATAAAAGTAGATAAGAATAATATATATATTGATTTTTCAAAAGATATATTAAATGTAAGTAAGTATAATGAAGAATTAATGATAGAAAGTATTATTTATACAATAACAGATATTAATGGTATAGATAATATCTACTTATCAATTAATAAAGAACCACTTAAGATTCTTCCTAAAAGTAATAAAGAAATACCTTATCCATTAAATAGAGGTTATGGTATAAATAAAAAGTATGATTTAGATAGTTTGAATAATATAACAAAGACTACTATTTATTTTAATAAAAGTTATGATGATGTTGAATATTTAGTACCAATTACTAAGGTTATGAATACTACTAGTGAAAAGATTGATATAATTATCGAAGAGTTAAAAAGTATAGTTAATGCACAATATAATTTAAATAGTTATATACCCAATGATTTGGAAGTTGTTAGTCATGACGTGAATGATGATAAGATGAATTTAATATTTAATGAATTTATTTTAGATAAAGAAAAGTTAGTTGTTTTAGAAGAAGTTAAGTATGCTATAGCACAGTCTATTTTTGATAATTATAATGTTAAAGAAGTAGTTTTTAGTACTAAAGAAAAAAATAATATAGCAACTATTACAAAAAATAATTAAAAATACTTGAAAAATACTGAATAATGTTGTATACTTTATTAGTAATTTCAAGTTGTCCTCGTAGCTCAGCTGGATAGAGCAACGGCCTTCTAAGCCGTCGGTCACACGTTCGAATCGTGCCGAGGACACCATATTGAATATAAAACTGCTTAGGCAGTTTTTTTCTTATGATTGACTTTAGTTAGATAAAAAAGGTGAAAGAGAGTTTAAAAAGATAATTTTAAAACATTAGAAGAAATAGTAAATGAATTATAAAATAATTTGAGAACCTAGTTCTCTTTTTATTTTATAATACTTGGCTCTTTAGTTGACAAATCATCTATTTTGTAGTATCATAATGAGCATTATTTGATAAGGGGGAAAATATTATGTGGTTAAATTTATACTTAATAACTACTTTGGTAAGTGGTATTATTAATGTGAGTAAGTCAATGTATATAAAAAAGAAGATGGAGTATAATAATGATGAGGTTATACGTAAGTTTAATAAATTAAGTACAAAAGCAAAGATTATGAGTAATATTAAAAATATATTTATAACTTTATGTCCTGTTGTTAATATTATTCATTCTATTAAAAATCTTAGAACTAGTAATGATTCATTATATTCTAAATGGAAAAAAGATACTTTAGAAAGTTACTTTTATTTAGATAAAAAATTAGATGATGAATCTACTATTAAACCAACTGAAACGGTACAAGAAACAAGAACACCTGATACAACTAATGATAGAGAAATACCACCATTACCTGCTAGAAGAGTGGCTACTAAAAATGATGATTATGTTATTGAACCAGATAAAAAGATAGCTGAAAAGCCACTACCACCAAGAAGAGTTGCATATGCTCAAAGTAATCCTAAAATGAGTCCTTTAGACTATTTAAGAAGTGAATACAACAAAGAAAAAAGAATATATGATATGATGGTTATGAATAATGCATCTAAAGAAGAAATAAAGCAACAGGTACTTAAAGTAAATGCAATAGTAGAAAAATATAAAGATATAAAGAGTAAAAGTGAAAAAGTATCTGGACCTAAACTTACTTTAAAATAATCAGTAGAAATACTGATTTTTTTGTGTTAAAATTAACTTGAGGTAAAATTATGAGAAGTGTTTATATTCATATACCATTCTGTAATAGTATTTGCTCTTATTGTGATTTTTGTAAGTTTTTAAATAATGATATTTGGGCAAGTAATTATTTAACTTATTTAAAAAAAGAAATAGATAAATACTATGAAAAAGATATGGTTAAAACTTTATATATTGGTGGTGGGACACCTAGTTGTTTATCATATGATAATTTAATTAAATTATTTAAAATTATTAGAGTATTTAGACTAAGTTCTGATTATGAATTTACATATGAATGTAATATTAATGATCTTAGTGAAGAGTTTTTGATATTTTTAAAAGAGAATGGTGTTAATAGATTAAGCATTGGTGTTGAAAGCTTTAATAAATATAAACTTAAGTATTTAAATAGAAAACATAATAAAAAAGATATATTTTCTAAGATAGCACTTGCTCGTAAGATAGGCTTTGATAATATAAATATAGATATTATATATGCTCTTCCTATTGAAGATATGTCTATATTAAAAAGTGATATTAAGTATGCTTTAAAACTTAAGGTTGATCATATAAGTACATATTCTTTAATAATAGAAGAACATACACTTCTTCATAATAAAGGAGTTAAACCTATAAGTGAAGATTTAGATTTTAAAATGTATAAATATATATGTAAAACGTTAAAGCGTCATCATTATAATCATTATGAAATAAGTAACTTTGCATTAGATGGTCATGAGAGCAAACATAATTTAACATATTGGGATAATAATGAATACTATGGTTTTGGTTTAGGAGCACATGGTTATATTAATAATATGAGATATGAAAATACAAGAAACTTTAATAAATATTTAAATGAAGAATATAGATTGAATGAACTATTAATCTCAACACAAGAAGAGATGGAAAATGAGCTTATTTTAGGGCTTAGAAAGCTTAAAGGAGTTAGTTTATCAGAATTTGAAGAAAGATTTGGTATAAGCATGTTTAAGATGTTTAAAATAGAAGATGCTCTTGATAAAAAAGACTTGATTCTTGATGAGGGCTTTATACGAATTAATGAAGATAAATTATATATTAGTAATGAAATACTTAATGAGATAATGTAGTGATTGATATTCACTACATTTTTTGATATAATATGCACTCGAGGTGAAGGAATATGTTAGGTTTATTAGCATTTTGGGCAATGTCTATACCAACAAGTTTAGTTATGCAGTATGGAGCATTATATAAAATGGCGGGTATTGCTGCGAATAACGGATATTTAATTAATAAAGAGCATAATAATGATAACATGTATTTTGATTTAATTAGAGTAATTGTTGAAAATACACCAGAGTTTGATTTATATACAGTATTTCCATTATTAAATTTAATAACATCTTTGAATTTTTCATATTTGATTGCTAAAAATCAATATGCTATTTGTGAAGATATGGAATATCTTGGCTATTATAGAAAAATGACTGATGAAGAATTTAATGCTTACAGCAGAAAACCTACTACTTTTAATGCTTTATGTTTAGCTTTTGATAAGAAAAAAGAAGAATATAAAGAAATCCCTGTAGAAAAAAGTTTAGTAGTTATTAATGAAAGTGAAGAGTTAAAAAGAATAAAAGAGTTAAAGAGTCAATATTTATCTCTAAAACAAGATATTGAAGATAATTTTAATGAAGTAGAAGAAAATCAAAAAGAGTATACAAGAAAACTTAAATAGAGGAATCTCTATTTTTTTATGGAGAAAAAGTGTTTTTATTCTTATCACTGATTATTATAATAGAGGAATAAGTTCTAGAAGGGATAAGAAAATAAATGAATTACAAAAAGTTTTGGATTATAAAAAATGTGAGAGATTTTCTAATGTAATTAAAAATTCGATGATAGTTTGTAAACAGAGTGGTTATAATGTTCTAGAACAATTTCCTAGAGTTGGGAAGTTGTTAAAAAGAAATAGAAAATGTCAATCATTTGTAAATTGACTATTATTAATTTAAAATGATATAATCTTACTATGATAGTAGAAGGAGTAAGACAAAATGAAAAATAAAGGATTTACATTAGTAGAATTCTAGCAGTAATAGCAATATTAGCAATACTAGTAATAATAGCACTTCCTAACGTACTAAAGATGTATAATCAGTCTAAGAAAAATATATTTTTAACTGAAGTTAAAAGTGCATTAAATGAATCAACTAATAAATATATTAGTGAAAATATGAAAGGAAATAAATTAAATAATATTAATTCTCTTGATGAGACTAAATTGAATTTAAATAATAATAAATTAAAATATGAAATTAAACTTGATGATAATGGGAAAGTTTTATCATATATCATAAGTGATAGTAATTATTGTATAGATTCAAATAAAAATATAAGTTCTATTACTCTTGATGATATTAATGATGGAAACTGTGATAATTTCAATGATTTAGATAGAGTTCTTGGTAGAGATAAATTAACAAATGGTGTTTATTTCACAGACAAAATTCTAAGTGATAACAAAATATATTCTGATGATAAAATTGACTTTATGGCTAAAAACTATTCTTCTGATAAATATAGTTTGAATATAGGTTCTGAAGAAATTTCATATTCAGTTAAGAATAATATTACATATTATTGTGGAAATGATTTTAAGATGGATTATGAAACTGGAAAGCTAACGCCTATTAATAGTAGTACCTCCTCTGATTTAATTCAATCTTTTAAATCTGGAAATAGTATTTTTTGTGAAAGTAGAGCTTCATGTGATGAGATGTATAAGATATCTAGCATTAAGCCAAGCGGTGAACTTAGTGTTATTAAAATCACTACTATACCAAATCAAAGAACTAATAATGGAAATGGGTTATATTATAATGATGATGATGGAAATAAAATATACTATTTTAGAGGTAATGTGATTAACAACTATTTGAGTTTTGGTGGCGTGTTGTGGAGAATAGTGAGGTTTAATGATGATTATTCTATAAGGATAATTACTAATAAAGGTGTATTTAATTCTCCATTCAATAATTTATATGACGATAATGCATATGTAGGATATATGTATGGTAAAACTAAAAGTAATAATTATAATGATACTCATGCGAATATAAATGATAGTTTGATAAAAACTAAAATGGATGCTTTTTCTCAAAATAGTTTTTCTAAATATTCATCATATCTTGCTGATTCAGGATTTTGTGCAGATAGGTCTCTTGCCTTAGATAGTTATCCTAAATTTGATTCAACAGCATATGGAATAACTGATGAATCAAATAAAGTGGTTGATACGGGACTTGGCTATGGAAATAATTTTACTTTATATTCACTATATTATAAGTATCAACAAAAAACAAAACCATCGTTTAAATGTTCTAATAAGAATGATTTATATACAGTGTCTAATAATAATGGAAATAAAGCACTTAAATACCCTGTTGGATTATTATCTGTAGATGAAGCAATATTTGCTGGTGCTCAGTATAATTCTTTAAATAGAAATTATTATTTATATAATGAAGATGAACCATGATGGTTAATGGATGCTGCAGGAAGTTATAATGATCCTAATGACCCAGATAAAACATCAACTCTTGTTGCATCTGGAAGCCAAGGAATTTATGCTTCGGATGTTAGAAGTAAGTTATCAGTAAGACCTGTTGTGAGTCTTAAAAATAATGTGGTATATAAGTCTGGTAAAGGAACATATGATGATCCTTATCAAATAGAATTGAGGTAAATTATGAAGAAAGTTTTTAATGTTTTGATTATATTAGTAATAGTAATTTCGTTTTTATTTTTAACTGGAAATTATATTATTAATAAAAATTTATATTCTACTATTAGTAGTGCATTTACAGGTAAAAGAGTTTCTTCTTATGTGATTACTGCAATATATAATAAGATACCCAATATGCCAATTGAAAAACTTGGGAGTATTCAATCATCTATAGAATCATCACCATATATGAATGATATTTCTAAAAAATATGTAAATGCTATGGTTAAAGACATACAAACTGGCCAAGCAAGTAGAGTAAATATAGACAATGAACTTGATAAAATGTTATCCCAACTTGATGGTGAATTTAGTAAATTAGAATTGTTTAAGATTAAACAGGAAATTAATAATTCAGACTTTAATTCTATTTATGAGTATTCTTTTGATAGCGTGGTTAACAATGGTCTTGTTAAACCAATTTTGAAAATTTATAATATTACGAATAAATATAAATATATATTTAGTATATTGCTAGTAATATCGTTTATTAGTATGCTTTTGATAAATAAGACAGAAAAATTTAAAGCTTTTGCTTATACTTTTTGTGCTTTAGCTGCGTCGAGTTTGATATTTGTTTTATTTGAAAGATTTATCTTAGAAAAAAAGTTAATGTTGCTTATGAATGAAAGCAGTTATATAATAAATATTAATATATTTTATATATTTATGACAACATTTTTAGCGGTAGCTATTTTGCTATTTATTCTATCAAACAAAACTAAGAAATAACCATATGGTTATTTTTTTTGCAAAATTTTACACTTTTTTTACAATTAAATTTATGATTGGTATTTACAAATTACTCTAAAAAGAGTAATATAGTGGTAGGAAGTGAAACAAAGTGGTAGAAAGTGGGGTGACTTATCAATGCTAATGGGTGAATATCATCATAATATTGATGAAAAGAGTCGTCTTATTATTCCTGCTAAGTTTAGAAGTGAACTAGGGGAAAGATTCGTAATCACTAAGGGTCTTGATAAGTGCTTATTTGTTTATTCAGAAACTGAATGGAACAAATTAATGCAAAAAGTATCATCTTTACAATTTACTAAAAAGAATGTTAGAGCATTTGAAAGAACATTCATAGGTGGAGCTTCTTTAATTGAATTCGATAAACAAGGTCGAATTAATATTACCTCACCGTTAGTTCATTACGCCAATATAAAAAAAGAATGTGTCATTATTGGCGTAAGTGAACGACTAGAAATATGGAGTAAGGAAGAATTTGAAAGTTATATGAATGATAATGAAGACAATCTTGAACAGATAACTGAAAATATCTTCGATTGTGATATTTATGAAGCATAAGAGTGTATTATTAAATGAGGTAATAGAGTATTTAAATTTGAAACAGGGTGGTAAATATATAGATGCGACTGTTGGCTATGGTGGTCATTCAAGTCACATACTAAAGGAAATAGGAAAAGAAGGGGTTCTTTTCGCCTTTGATCAAGATGATGAGGCAATTTCATATTCAACTAAAAGACTTAGCAAGATTGGTGATAATTTCACAATATTTAAAAGTAACTTTGTTAATATGAAAAACTATGTTAATGAGAAAGTTGATGGAATATTATTTGATCTTGGTGTATCAAGTCCTCAACTAGATGATGGTGACAGAGGGTTTAGCTTTCACAAAGATGCAGTTCTTGATATGAGAATGGATAAAAATAATCCACTAGATGCTAGAAAAGTAGTGAATGAATATAGCTATAATGATTTGGTTAGAATATTTTATAAATTCGGCGAAGAAAAATATTCAAAATCAATTGCTAAGGCCATAATAAACTCTAGACCAATTAATACTACTCTTGAGCTAGCAGAAATTATTAAAGAGTCTGTACCAATCAGTTATAGAAATAAATCTCATCCTGCAAGAAAGGTATTTCAAGCAATAAGAATAGAAGTAAATCATGAACTTGATATATTAGAAAGTTCTTTAAACGATGCATTTGATTTACTTAATGTGGGTGGTAGACTTGTTGTAATAACATTTCATTCATTAGAAGATAAAATAGTGAGTAATGTATTTAAAAAATTATGTTCTGATGATGAATCAACAAAGAGGCTCCCATTCGTACCAGAAGAGTTAAAAGCAAAAGCTAAAATGATAGTTAAATTAACTCCTAGTGAAGATGAAATAAATGAAAATAATAGAAGCAGGAGTTCTAAATTAAGAGTTATAGAAAGGGTAAGATAATGAAAAAGAGAAAATACGTAAGATTTAAGGGCGAAAAAACTATGAAAAAAATAATATTTGTTCTTATTTTTGGTATTTTGATGTGTAATTTTGTTGGTAATGCTAAAATCCAATCTAAAAACTCTGAACTTCAAAGATTAAAGAGTAAAATTGAAACTCAAGAAAAATTAAATTTGAGTATGCAAATGAAAATAAATGAACTTGCATCTTTAGATAATACAATGCAAGTTGCAGATACTTTTGGTTTGGAGTATAATAATAGTAATATTAAAGTA
Organism: Clostridium sp. CAG:1000; assembly: GCA_000436975.1. Taxonomy (GTDB): domain Bacteria; phylum Bacillota_I; class Bacilli_A; order RF39; family UBA660; genus CAG-1000. The sequence goes on along the minus strand of HG000341.1, from coordinate 27,731 downwards.
GTTTCAAAGTAAGAGGTGTAAAATGAAGAAAACAAGAATAGTTAAGATAAATCCAATTTTCATAATTATTGTTGTTTTTATTTTTTTGTGTATAATTTTTAGATTAGTGTATATTGGCACTGGTAATATTAAGGTAGGTAAAAACACTCTTGCAGAGTTTGCTAGTGCTAGGGATACTAAGAAAAAAACACTTAGGGCAAAAAGAGGAACTATTTATTCTCGCGATGGAGAAGTGCTTGCTAAGGATGTTAATAGTTATACAGTAATTGCTTATTTAGATTCATCTAGAACAAAAGATCCTAAAAGACCTTATCATGTTATTGATAAAGAACTTACTGCTGAAAAGTTAAGTCCTTTAATTAATATGACAAAAGAAAAGATACTTGATATATTAAATACTACTGTTAAAAAGTGCGATAATGATAATAATTGTAAGGATGTAAGTCCATATCAAGTTGAATTAGGACCGGGTGGTAGAGGAATTACTGAGCTTGTTAAGGATCAAATAGACGAGCTTGATCTTCCTGGGATTGACTTTATATCTAGTACCAAAAGATATTATCCTAATGGTAACTTCGCATCATATACTTTAGGTTATGCTAAAAGTAATGATGAAGGTTTATTTAAGGGTGAAATGGGTATTGAACTATTCTATAATAAAGAACTTACTGGTAAAGATGGATATATTGAATATCAGTCTGATTTACAGGGTTATCAAATAACTAGTACACCATCTATTGAAAAGAAAAGTACATCTGGCAATGATATATATTTAACTCTTGATGATAATATTCAAATGTTTACTGAACAGGCTATGAATAAGATTGAGACTTCATCTCCAGAGTGGGCTACTATATCTGTTGTTAACGCTAAAACTGGTGAGGTTTTAGGAGTTGCATCTAGTCCATCGTTTAACAACAATACTCGTGATATAACATCATATTATGATCCATTTACTTCATATGCATATGAGCCAGGATCAACTATGAAAATATTTAGTTTTATGGCCGCTATGGAAAACGGAATATATAATGGTAATGAAACTTATAAGAGTGGTACAATTAATGTGGATGAAGCAAAGATTAAAGACTGGAATAATTATGGATGGGGAGAAATTACGTATGATCAAGGATTTATGGCATCTTCAAATACAGCAGCCGTTAATCTTGGGCTTAAACTAGGCCGTGCTAAATTAAAAGATTTTTATAATTCACTTGGATTTGGCTCTAAAACAGGTATAAGTCTTCCCAATGAAAGTGAGGGGTTAGTAAACTTTAGATATAATACTGAAATAGCCGCAGCATCTTATGGACAAGGTATGACTATTTCTGCTGTACAAATGATACAAGCTCTTACTACGTTAGCAAATGATGGGACTATGATTAAACCATATATAGTGTCTAAAATAGTTAATAGTGAGAATGGAAGTATTGTTCTTAAAAATAAAAGAACAGAAGTAAGAAAAGTTTGTAATACTGAAACAGTAAATAAAATGATAGAGATAATGAGAGGTGTAGTAGATGGTTCATTTAAGGCATCTACTGGTACTGGTTACTATATAAAAGGATATGATTTAGTAGGTAAGACTGGTACTGCTCAAATTGCTTCTAATAAGGGTGGATATTTAAAGGGAAGCAGAAACTACGTTAAGAGTTTTGCTGGTTTATTCCCCGGTGAAGATCCTGAAATTATTGTATATTTAGCTGCTTCTAAGCTTACAAACTCAAATGTTATGAAAACTGCAATTAAAGGACTTGTTAAAGATGTCGGAACATACTTAAATATATATGATGAAACAGAAAATACTAAAGAAGATGTGTTTACAGTAGACTCATACATTAATAAAGATACAACAAGTGAAGCAGAAAACATTAATAATTCAAATATGGAAGCCATTATTATAGGTGAGGGAAACAAAATAATAAGTCAATATCCTACTGAGGGAACAACTTTAAATTTAGGCAATAAAATATTCTTAAAAACTAATGATACTAGTTATAAAATGCCTAATATAAAGGGTTGGTCTAGAGGTGATGTATTAGTATTTGCTAAAATGATTAATTTAAATGTTAATTTTGATGGATATGGGTATGTTAAAAGTTATGATGTTAAAAATGATAGCGTTATTGATATAAATAATCCTTTGAATGTAGTTTTGGAACCAAAATATAAAGAAGAAACTAAAAAAGAAGATTAATTCGACAAATTTTTCAAATTAAAAGTTATAAAATGTTCTTGAGGTGAAAACATGAGAACATTTTATTTATTTGATGTTAAAGAAAATATACTTAAAAATTATAGGAATAATTATGAAGAATTATATAGTTTACTTGAAAGTATTCATTATTTAAAAACAGAAGATATTATTTTAGGTTTTAATATATACCAAAGAATAGTTAATCCAATGAAAAAAGAAGAGTATAATGATTATATTAAAAAGAATAACTTAGGAAAAGAAAACTATATATGTTATAATTACACGCATACTATAAATGATTTTTATTTTAATGAATCAACTAAGATGATAATAAATAATTCACATATTAAAATTAAAACTAATAAAAATGTACCATCTTTCTTTTATAATATTAGAAATTTTAAGAATATTTTTGTATGTGACTTTAATAATCATGATTATTTTTTACTTGAAGATACTATTTATTCCTCTTGCATAACATCGTAAGTATGATATAATATTTATGGAGGTAAAAGGTATGCTTTATGATATTTTATATTTATTAGGTGGATTAATAGCTGGATTAGTTGCTGGATTTCTAATTGCTAAAAAATTATTTCAAAAACAATTAAAAGAAAATCCACCAATTAATGAAGAAATGATAAAAACATTAATGAGAGGTATGGGAAGAAACCCAAGTCAAAAACAAGTTAATCAATTAATGAAACAAATGCAAAAATATCAATAGAAATATTGGTATTTTTATTATATAATTAATATGGTGTTATTATGATATATAAAAATGAAGAAGAAATGAAAGAAAAATTACAAGAAGAAATGAAAGATGCTAGAAATAATGTTAGAAAAGATAGGATAAGAATTACTCTTAAGAGATTTTTAACTTTAATTATTATATTTTCTATTATTATTGGTTTACTTTTACTTAGAGGAAAATATGGTCCTTTGAATATTAAGTCTACTTCACTTACATTTCTTGGTATTGATTTTGAAAAACCATATAGTCCTTTATATAGGATTACTATTAATGATGAGGCTACTAGTTTTAGATATATTAATGATAAAAGCTATCCATTAATACCATATTTTGTATATTTTCATAATATTGATTCTAGTAATGATGCTGTTAAAAATACTATTAAGTATAATTCGAATATGATGCTTGATATTAGTGCTACTTTATGTAGAAGTAAAGACGCTAAGGGCAACTATGTTGATGCTTGTTATTATTCTGAACCAATATATGAAAATGTTAAAATTAATATTGAAAGTATTAAAATTACTAGTAATAATAATATTATATATAATGGCATTTTTAATAATAATTTGAGTACTTATATTAATAATAGTGGTATTTATAATATTGAAGTAGTATCTAACTATAATAACGTTAAAACAACTCTTATATTTGATGTGGAGGTTATATGAAACTGATTCGTCACTTGCATAATGTAAACATTCATAGATTTTACGTATTTAAATTATGTTGTAAAGTTGGAATACCTTTTCAAGGACTTACACATGATTTATCTAAGTATTCATTAAGTGAACTTATTCCATCAGTTAAATATTTCACAGACGGTAAGAAAAGTCCCTTAACAGAAGAAAAGAACATTAAAGGATATAGTCTTGCATGGTTACATCATAAGGGTAGAAATAAACACCATTTTGAATATTGGTATGACTATGATGCTAGAGTGAAAACTCCTATAATTCCATTTAAATATATGAAAGAAATGATATGTGACAGAGTATCTGCATCTAAGGTATATTATAAAGGTAATTATAATAACAATAGAGCTCTTGAATACTTTAATAGTAAAAAAGATAAAATTAAAATGGATAAGAGATTAATATCTTTTTTAGAAGAAGTTTTTATTAGATTATCTAAAGAAGGAGAAAGTTTTTTGAATAATAAAAATCTTAAAGATTTATATTTGAAACATATATCTAAATAATATATAATATTAAAGGAGTAAATTATGAAAAAGAAAATACAAGAATATTTAACATACTTAACAGCAGAATATATTTATATTCCTTATGATAAAGAAGAATTATTAAGTTTACCTAAAGATAAATATACATATAATAATTCATGTTTAGGAACTCTTTCAAATGGTAAAAAAATATTTAGTCCAGTTAGTGGTAAAATAATAGGTATCAGTAATATGGAATATAGTGATTCTTTTAAGAATTGTCTTGTTATTGAAAATGATTTCATTGATAGACGTGAAAAATTAAATCCAACTAGAAATATTAATAAACTTAAAAAGAGTGAAATAACTGAATCTTTAGAAAAATATAATCTTAATAAAAAAATTAATAGTAAGACTACATTAGTAGTTAATTCTTTTTATGACAAAAATACTGATTTAAAAGATATGGTTATTAATTATGAATCATATGAAGAAATATTAGAGGCAATAGATGAGTTTATGAATATTTTTAATATGAAAACTTGTTATATATCTATACCAAATAATGATATAGTTTCTACTTCATCATATGAGAAATATATTAATGCATTTCCAAATATATGTATCGTACATTCTAATAATAAATTTAAAGATTCTACTTGTGTTTTTTATACAGTAGAAGAAATACTTGCTATTTATAAAGCAATACATTTAGACTATATGTATGATTCTGTTATGTTTACTATATGTAGTAGTGAACACCCTATAATAGTTAAAGTTAAATTATATACTGCATTATTTGAAATATTAAGGGCTTTAAAAGTACAATATAGAGGTAAAAAAGTATATGTAAATGGTAAAGAAATAAAAAACATTAAAAGTTTTGTAATAGACTCTAATGTTAGAAGTATTTTGATAAAGGAATAATAGTATGATATATGTTTTTTTAGGAAATGAAATAAACTTATTAAAAAGAAGAATAGACGGCTTAAAGCATGAATTAAATATAAATAATATAATTGAATATGATTTTGATGATTCTAATATTATTGATATATTAAATGAAGCTAATTATGTTGATTTATTTAACGAAAAGAAGTTAATAATAGTATCTAATTTTTCTTTTAAAAAAGTTAAAGATGCATTTGAAAAAGAATTATTAAGATATATAGATAATATGAATGATAATGTTATTATTTTAAAATGTATAGATGAAAGTCTTGATGAAAGAAAAAATATTACCAAAAAGTTAAGAGAAAAATGTAAAGTAGAAGAAATAAAGAAAATGGATTATAAAGAGTTACATGAATATATTACTAATATGTTTGTGTCTAATAATAAAAAAATTACTTATAATCAAGTAAAAGAAATATTAAATAGATGTGAATATAATGATGATCTTGCGATTAATGAAACTGAGAAGTTACTATTATATAAGATTGGTGAGGATGTAATAACAGATGATGATATAGATAAAGTAGTAAGTAAAAGTTCTGAAAAAGAGATATTTACACTGAGTGATGCGGTAATGAAAAAGAATTTAAAACAAATATTTAACTCATATAATATTTTAATTAGAAGTGGAATTGAACCAGTTGTACTCATAGATAATTTAGCAAGACAATTTAGAACTTTGTATCAAGTTAAAATATTATGTAAGACTATGGATGAGAAAGAAATATCAAGAAAGTTGGGATTAAATCCTTATGTAGTTAAAAAGGCTCATGAGAATGTAAATAATTATGAAGAAGAAGAACTTATAAATAATTTGTATGAACTTAGTAATTTAGATATTGATATAAAAGTAAAAGGTCTTGATAAATATAAGGTGCTTGAAAACTTTTTTTTAAAAATATAATGTATATACTTTACACCAGACACGTAAAATATAATGAAGTATAGTATAATTTATCGTATAATAATAAATAGGGAAGTGATATAATGTTAATTCTTGCAAAAAGTATATTAGGAATGATGATTGGTTTCTTTTTAGCAGTTGTATTAGGATGGTTTTTAATACCTGTTTTAAAGAAGTTGAAATGTAAACAAAGTATTAGTGTATTTACTGCTTTTAGTCATGCCAAAAAGAATGGCACGCCTACTATAGGTGGATTAATATTTATAATACCAACATTACTTGCAATGCTGTTTTTATATTTGAGGGGTTCACTTCAAATAACACACAGTTTACTTATTATATTATTTGTATTTATATCTTATGCTATGCTTGGATTTGTAGATGATTATTTAAAGATAAGAGAACATAATAATGATGGACTTTCAATACCACAAAAATTACTTGCCCAGGTTCTAATAGCTCTTATATTCTTTTATATATATATGCAAGGCGGAGGAGATGCTAATGTAACTATTTCATCATTAAATATTAGTGTTGATATGAAATGGTTCTATGGAATATTTATATTATTCTTATTAGTAGGTTCATCAAATGCGGTTAATTTAACAGATGGGTTAGATGGTCTTGCTGGTGGACTTTCATTAATAGCGTTCTTAAGTTTTGGTATTATTACATGGGGTTCAACTTGGATAGAGGGATATCAAGAAATAGCAATATTTTGTTTTATACTTGTAGGTTCATTATTGGGATTTTTAATTTATAATACGCATCCTGCGAAAGTATTTATGGGAGATACAGGTTCACTATCACTAGGGGCAACTTTAGCTGCAGTAGCAATACTTACGGAACATGAACTTTCTCTTGCTGTTATAGGCGGTGTATTTGTTATAGAGGCATTATCTAGTATAATACAACTAACTGCAATAAAGAAATTTGGCAAGAAAGTATTTTTAATGACTCCAATACATCATCATTTTGAAAAGTTAGGATGGGAAGAAACAGATATAGTTAAAATGTTTTACATAGTAGGATTTATGTTAGGTATGGTAGCAATTTATTATGGAGTTTGGATGTAAGAAAGGAATGATTCTACATAAAGACAAATAAAATTGTTATTGCTAGTACTCTTTTATTATCAATAATTGGTATTATTATGATATATTCAAGTAGTTATATATGGGCAGAATATAAATATAATAACCCATATAAATATGTAATATCTCAAATGATATTTTTAATCATTGGTATATTCTTAATGAAAATATTTAGAAAAATAGATTATAATATTTACAAAAGAAAAGCAAATACTTTTTTAGGTATTTGTTTTTTGTTACTTTTATTAGTTTTAATACCTGGAATAGGTAGTGTTAGAAATGGAAGCAGGAGTTGGTTTGGTCTTTTTGGATTAGGTTTTCAACCAAGTGAACTTTCAAAACTTGCTATTATTATTTTTACGGCAAAATATTTGTCAAATAATGATAAGCTAAAGAGAAATACATTTAAATTTATATTACCAATTTTAGGAGTTATTTTAACATTATTTGGACTCATTATGCTAGAACCTGATTTTGGTACTGGTATGGTTATTGTAATTTCTTTAATTGGATTAATATTCATATCAGGTACAGATATATCTATATTTGTTAAAATTGGCATTGCTGGTGTTATTGGAATAGTAGTACTTATATTAATAGCACCATATAGATTAAGTAGAATCACTTCATTTTTAAATCCATGGTCAGATCCACTCGGTAGTGGATTTCAAATGATACAAAGTTTATATGCGATTGGGCCAGGAGGACTCTTAGGATTTGGTTTTTTAGGTTCAAGACAGAAACATTTTTATTTACCAGAACCCCAAACTGATTTTATATTCTCAATTATAACAGAAGAGTTTGGCTTTATAGGTGCTTTAGTAGTTATATCATTGTTTATAATTCTTTATTATAATATAACTAAACTTGCAATAAGATGTAATGATTTATTTGGTAAATATTTAATATTTGGACTCCTTTTCTTACTTGTTTTTCAAACTCTATTAAATCTATCAGTAGTAGTAGGATTAGTACCTATAACAGGAGTTACATTACCTTTTATAAGTTATGGTGGTTCATCTTTACTAGTAAGTATGATATCTATTGGTATAATTCTTAATATAAGTGATAATATAAAATAATGAATTATAGTATTTAATTTATAAAGATAATAAAAAAATATGTCTATTAGTGTGACATATTTTTTAATAATGAAACTAATTCTTGATAATCATTATAATTATTATATATTGTTACTTTTTTTGGCTTTAATTTTTCAAACATAAGCCATACCTTTATATGTGTTTTAGTTTCACTTACTATTTGTGTTTTAATAATACAACCAATTCGATCTAAATATCTTGGCTCATTGAAATCATGCTGACTTAAATACTTATATAATTCTTTTATTTTTTTACGTTGTTCTATTAATCCGATAAGACTATATACTCCTGATATTTCTTTTGGAGCATTATATGTCATGGCACGTCTTGCTGATTTTAATTCATCTGGAATAGTTATATTATTGCTATTTATAAAATAAAGATGATTATCGTTTCTAATAAAGATATTTGTATCATCTGGTTTTGGTTTAAAAAAGTTTCCTAGAAGTAATCCCATAATGAATAAAAATATAGGTCCAAAAAAATATATATACAAAATTTCAACATCCCCACAAAAACAAATTATCAAATTTAATATAAATAAAATCGTTGAAAATAAAAGAAGAAAGTTTCCAAATTTTACACTAAATCTATCTTTTCCAAATATTTTCATATATTTTTTACAATTATTGTTTTCCATCATTTTCACCTCTTTAAGATTATCATACATTTATTTTGATATCAATAGAATGTTTAATGGTTTACATTTATTAATTTAAAATGTTATAATTTGTATGGTGAAAAGTATGAAGAGAGTTAAATATATACCATTAATAATTATATTAGTACTAATATTAAGTTTATTTTATTTGAGTAGTGAGAAATATTTATTAAATAAATATAATCATTTTAGTAAGAGTAATAACTATGAAAGACTATATAATTTATTTGATTTTAAAGATAGTAATATAATGTCTATTGATAAGTTTAAAGAAATATATAAAAAAAATAAAGATAATGTAAGTGTAATAAATGCATCTAAAAAATTATTTATTTTTAACAATTATAAACTTAAATTTAATAGTGGAGTAGTTAATAATATAGAATTATTAGTTCCTTCTAAAAATAATGTTTTAATAGATGGAAAAGATATTGAAAAATATTTAGTTGAAGATAAAGAATATGAAATATATAAAAAATATATTATAGATGAAATGTTTGTTTCAAAATATAATATTAGTATTTCTAATGAAAATGCTAAAATGGAGAAAAACTTTATTCCAAATAAAAAAACATATACATTTGAGTATAATAATCCTAAGATTATGGTATATATGTTTAAACAAAAGGATTGTCCTCACTGTATAGAGGAAAGTGCTTATATGAAAGAATTATTAAATGACTATAGTAATATATTTGAACTTGTAAGTTATGAATATACAGATAAATATGATTTGTTTATGTCTTCATTAAAACATTTTAAAGTGCAAAGAATAGGATACCCACTAACTGTTATTGGAGATGACTATGTTTTCGGGTTTGGAAGTAGTGATAAGACTAGAATTAAAAGAAAGATATTTGAATCATATAGAAATAAAGCAACTAATTATGTTGATACGATTAAGTAGGTGTTTATGAAAGAATTTGAAAATGAACTTTATAATAATAAAATTAATTTTATAGCAGGTATAGATGAAGTAGGACGTGGTCCTTTAGTTGGACCTGTTGTTACAGCAGCTGTAATATTACCAAAGGATTTTTATGACGAAAGAATTAATGATTCTAAGAAATTAACTGAGAAAAAAAGAGAATTATTATATGATGTTATAATGGAAAATGCTCTTAGTGTAGGAATAGGCATATCATCACCTGAGGTGATAGATGAAATAAATATACTAAATGCTACTAAAAAAGCGATGATAGAAGCTATAAATAATTTAAGTATCAAGCCAGAACATTTATTAATTGATGCAGTAAAATTAGATATAGATATACCACAAACATCAATAATAAAAGGAGATGCTAAAAGTCAAAGTATAGCCTCTGCTTCTATAATAGCAAAAGTAACAAGAGATAGAATGATGGTTGAACTTGATAAAAAGTATCCCATGTATGATTTTAAACATAATAAAGGATATGGAACTAAAAAACACATAGAAGCATTATATAAGTATGGTCCATTAAAAGAACACAGAAAAAGTTTTGCCCCAGTAAGTGAACTTACTAATAAAAAGTAAAAACTTTTTTTATTTTGTTTTTATATATTGATTTTTAAATTTTATTATTGTATTCTTAATATGATAGGAGAATAAATAAGGAAATTAAATTTTTTTGATTTCCTTATTTTTAGAGGAGGACTTTTATGGAAAAAGAAATATTATCAGAATCAGAAATACTTGAAATACTAAAAAATAAATTAGTTAAAGGTTCAAGTGTTAATTCGTTATGTGAAGAATTAAATATATCAGATTATGATTTATTTGGATATGTTAAACAATTAAAAGATGAAAATATTAATGTAACCTTTAGTGATAAAGGAAGTGATATTTCACTTATTATAAATAATCATCCGGATTATACAAAAGAAAATGAATATAGAATTGAAGATGAAAATGATGATATTAAAATAGGAGTAATATCTGATTTAAGATTCGGTTCTAAAAATGAACAAATAGCTATATTGAATGATATTTATAGAAAGTTTTTAAAAGATGGAGTTAAGTATGTTTTTATAACAGGTAATTTACTTGAAGGGAAATACAGCGGTAATACCGAGCATGATTTTGGTAAAAGTCTTATATATAATAGTGCAGAAGGACAATGTGATCATTTAATAGAATTTTTTCCAAAAGTAGAGGGAATTAAAACATTATTTATAACAGGGGACACTGATCACACATGGAATAAAGAATTAAATGTTGGTGAATATATTTCATCAAAAAGAGAAGATATGGTTTATTTAGGTCCTAAGAGTTGTACAGTCCATATTAATAAATCAATATTAAGACTTGAAAATTTAAAAAAACAAGGAGAAGCTTATACTATAGCATATCCTCCTCAAAAATATAGTAGAAGTTTAGCAAGTTATGAAGATTATGATTGTATATTTTTAGGTGGTACTTTGACTGCTCAGGATTTCCCTAAGATTAGAGATACTAGAATATTTGCTATTCCATCAGTAGTATCAAGAACTCCTAAAATGAGAAGTAAATCTCAACAAAATACTATGGGTTCTTATGAATTTGGTCTTTCATTTGGTAAAACAGGTAAATTAAAAAGGCTTACAAGTTTTTTCTCTCCATATTATGTTCCAAGTAATGAAAACTATTTAACTGTTAAGCCACTTGATATATCACTTTCAGAAGATTTAGATATTATTGAAAATAAGAGTTCTATAACTAGGGATGAAAGGAAATTATTTGATAGATTTGATAAACTATATAGATTGATGAAAAAAGAAGAGAGTTTTAATTCGTTAAAAGATAGATTAAATATGAGTAGTAATGAATTATATGGACTTATTGATATGCTTCAACAATATGGAAGAAATATTGATATAGTTGATATAGATGGTGAATTAGTAGTAAGAAAATATTTTCAAAAGAGAAAACATTATGAAGTTAAACCACCTAAAGAAGAACTTCATATGAAACAATTTGGAGTTGTATCAGATACTCATTATGGAAGTATATGGTCTCAACCAAGTATGGTAAATACATTCTGTTACGAAGCATATAATAGAGGTATAACTGATATGTTCCATATAGGGGATATATCAGATGGAGATTATCATACTATTAGACCTGATTATGTAAAACATGTATTTTTATATGGAGCAACTGCTCATGTTGATTATGCTGCTAAAACATTGCCTAAATACCCAGGTATGAAATGGAAAGTTATATGTGGTAGTCATGATGAAAGTCATTCATTTAATTATGGACCATTTGATTTTGGAAAAGAATTAGAAAAAAGAAGAAAAAATGATTTAGAATATATTGGTCAAGATAAAGGAATAGTATGCTTTGATAAATGTAAAATAGAATTATTTCATCCAGGAGGTGGAACATCTAGAATATTATCAACTAAACCACAAAATGGTATAGATCAAATACCGTCAAATACTAAACCTAATTTATCATTAAGAGGACATTATCATAAAGTATACTATATGCTTTATAGGAATATTCATATGTTACTTTGCCCATGCAATGTTGATCAATCTAGATTTATGATGAAAAATGAAATACCTAATTTAATGGGAGATTATTTTGTAACTATTTGGTATGATGATAATGGGGACATTCAATATATTGAAACTGAACCAATGATTTTTGATCAATGTGATGTTAGAGAAAGAGATTATGAAAATCCAAAAAGAAATATGAAAAATAAAATACTTAAAATAAAATAATTGAAAAATATATAATTTAGTGTTATAATCTATTTATCAAGCGATGAAGGTATGATGGTAAAATACCGAGGCTATAAAAAAAGAGTGATTCTTCTAGAATAAATAAGGTGGAACCGTCCATATGGACCCTTATGTTGTTTTAGGAGTTTTTTATTTTAAGGAGGATAAAATGGAAAAAGAAATTACTATGGAAGAATTAACAAACTTCTGTAAAAACTATGGATTTATATTTCAAGGAAGTGAAATATATGGAGGACTTGCGAATACTTGGGATTATGGACCATTAGGAAGTAGACTTAAAAATAATATTAAAGATGCATGGAGAAAAAAATTTATTCAAGAAAGAAGTAATGCATATGAATTAGATGCTGATATATTAATGCATCCGAGAGTATGGGAGGCTAGTGGACATGTAGATTCTTTTGCAGATCCATTAACAGACTGTAAGAACTGTAAGACACGTCATAGAGCAGATAATCTAGTAAATGATTATACGCATACAAGTATTGGAGATACATTATCTAATGAAGAATTAATAAAATATATTAAAGATAATAATATACCATGTCCTAAATGTGGTAAATGTGATTTTACCGATATTAGACAATTTAAACTTATGTTTGAAACTTATAGAGGAGTAGTTAAAGATAATAAGTCAGTTGTTTATTTAAGGCCAGAAAATGCTCAAGGTGAATATGTTAACTTTTTAAATGTACAAAGAAGTATGAGATGTAAATTACCATTTAGTATTGGACAAATAGGTAAAGCATTTAGAAATGAAATTACGCCAGGTAACTTTACATTTAGAACTATTGAATTTGAACAAATGGAATATCAAACTTTTTGTAAAAAAGGAGAAGATAGTAAATTATATGAATACTTTAAAGATTATGGTAAGAAATTCTTTATGTATTTAGGACTTAGTGAAGATAAATTAAGATTCCATGATCATGAGAAACTTGCTCATTACGCTAAAGAAGCTTGTGATATAGAGTATAAGTTTCCATTCGGATGGGGCGAAATAAATGGTACTCATAATAGAACTGATTATGATTTATCAAGACATGAAGAATATAGTGGAATACAACAAAGATATTTAGATCCAGTTACTAATGAGAAATTTATTCCTTATATTATTGAATCAACATATGGACTTGATAGGACAGTTTTAGCAGTGCTATTTGAACATTATCATAAAGAAGTACTAGATAATGGTGAAGAAAGAGAAGTGTTAAAATTACCTACTTATTTAGCGCCATATAAAGTAGCAGTGCTTCCACTTGTAAAAAAATATCATAGTGAAAAAGCAAACGAAGTATATGAAAAATTATCAAAGAATTTTATGTGTACTTATGATGATACAGCATCAATAGGTAAAAGATATAGAAGAGAAGATGTTATAGGTACTCCATTTTGTATAACTGTTGATGATGAAACTATTAATAATAACACAGTAACAGTAAGAGATAGAGATACTATGAAACAAGAAGTAATAAACTTAGATGATTTAGTAAGTTATATTGAAGATAAAGTAAGATTTTAAAAAGTTCCTTAATGGAACTTTTTATTTTGATAAATTATTTTTAATATAAATTGGTTTGTTTTTAATTTCTTGATCTATAATATTATCATAAATATTTGAATATATATCTGTGACTCTTTTTTCTATTTCTAAAGCTTTATATTTTTTAGTATCATATTTATTCAAAATAGGTAGTTCAATACTATCTTTAATTTCATTTAGATAAGTTCTACCATTTTCATTGAATCCTAGTATTCTAATATATTCTAATTTTTTTATTTTGTCATTCTCTTCTTTAGTAAAAGAGCAAAGTATATGGTTTAACATTCTTGATATTCTGTTATATGTATATCTTTTAGTCTTAATATTCATTATAAGCTCATCAAGTGATTTTGATTTATTAATATACTTTTTTATTCTAACATTTAATCCCTCATCTACATCAACATATTTTTCTAAATCAGTTTCAGATATAATTTTATATTTTAAAAATTCAAAATATTTATTTTCTAAACTTTTATTTTTTAAAATATCATATGTTTCTTTAGGTACCTTGTCTTTTATATTTTTATTTTCTAATAATTTATTTCTTATATTTGATGCTGAAACTATTTTATTGTCTAGGTCTAAATCATGATAACTATTTGTTCTTTTTATATTAAATACTTCTATATTATAGTTATTATTTATTATTTCTTTTATGTAACTGATTGCCAATAGATCATTTGGCTCTTTAATATCATAATTTATTAATTCTTTTAAAGCGTTATTAAGAGAAGTAGGGTAATTATATCCCTCTTTCATATAAAATTTAACTTTATTATCAAATTCAATATTATTTATTTGTGTTTTAGCAGCATCTAATAATTTAGTAGTATCGTTGCTTTCACTTCCGAAACATAAATAATTTATATGAAATTTTTCTAATAATGAAACTCCATATTTAGCAAATGTATCACTACTTTGAGTAGAGTATACATATGGAAGTTCTATTACTATATCAACTCCATTTAATAAAGATACTTTTGTCTTTTCCCATTTATTTAATATTGATAGTTCTCCTCTTTGAGTAAAAGATGATGAAGTACATACAATTATAATAGAATTTGGATAATTTTCTTTTATTTTTTTAATTTGATAAATATGACCATTATGAAATGGATTATATTCTGCGATTATACCAATAACTTTCTTCATGACTTCTCCTTTTATCAATGAAATTATAGCAAAAATATACAAAATATTCAATTTTTAATACAAAATACAAGATTTTACTTGATATTTTTTCTATTTTGTGGGAAAATGTTAGAGCGAAGAGATAGTATTGATTGATCTTGATAATAAGGAGGAATAAAAATGAAATTAAATATTACTTTATTTGGTGCATTACCTTTTAGAAGAATTAGTAAGACTGCTAAAAGACAAAGAAGAACTCATTTAAAGAAAACTGCTCCAACTGTTGCTACTTGTAGTAATTGTGGAAATGTTTTAGCACCACATAGAGCTTGTACTAAGTGTGGATACTATAAAGGTAAAGCTGCTATAAAAGTTAAAGAAGAAACTAAATAAGTCACCATGTGACTTTTTCTTTTTAATTAAATTATCTTATGATATAATTTTATTATGGAGGTAGATATGGAAAAGTTTTTTGAAAAAATAACTAGTGGAGGAACTGACTTTTTAATTGATTTAATAGTATCTTTATTAATACTTGTTGTTGGTTTTAAGATAGTAGGAATGCTTGAAAAATCATTTAAAAAAGAACATAAGTTTTCTAAATTAGATCCAAGTGTTAAAAGTTTTATAGTTAGTTTTATAATTATAGGATTAAAAGTATTATTATGTATTATGGCATTAACTAATTTAGGTGTACCATCAGCAACTATAGTTACATTATTTGGTTCATGTGCTTTGGCAGTAGGTCTTGCTTTACAAGGTGGGCTTTCAAACTTAGCAGGTGGACTTATGATATTAATATTTAAACCTTTTAAAGTAGGAGATTATATTAAATCAAATAATTATGAAGGAACAGTTAAAAGTATCACAATGTTTTATACATGTTTAATTAGTATAGATAATAAAGTGTTGCAACTTCCTAATGGTAATTTATCAAATAGTGAAATAACTAATTATACAATGAATAAATTTAGAATGCTTGATATTAATGTTTCGGTATCATATGATTCAGATATTAAGAAAGTAAAAGAAGTTTTATCAGATATTGCTAATAATTATGATTTAATATTAAAAGATAAAGATATCAATATTAGATTAAAAGAAATGGCAGATTCGTCCTTAATATTTATTTTTAGAGCATGGGTAAATACTAAGGATTATTGGATAGCATATTATGATATTATTGAATTAATCAAAGAAACATTAGATAAAAATAAAATTGAAATCCCATATCCTCAAATGGATATACATATGAAAAAATAAACAAAGCGATTTGTTTATTTTTTTGTAAAATAATAAGTGTTATTCCTATTTATGACTGATATATATATAATAGGAGGAACCATACATCGAATGAAAATAGTAGAGTTGGACACAAAAATATTTAAGGGTAATAAGCCAATATCTTGGCATAAGATAGATAAAGATTATGTTTATAACAATCTAGCAGGTAAAACCATGACTATTTATAATGAAGACGGAAGCATAGAAGAGACAGACGTGCCCTCAGTTAAGGGACACAGTCAAAGAACAACTTTTTCTGATAAAAATATACCATTATTAATCATGATTGTCATTCTTAAGTATAAGAAATCATCATTCTTGTGAAATTAATTTTGAGCCTAGTTGGTTGTCGATCATTTGTAAATTGACTAGTGTTAAAAAAAATGATACAATTTTATCATGACAATAAAAGGAGTAAGATAAATATGAAGAAAAAAGGATTTACATTAGTAGAATTACTAGCAGTAATAGCAATTTTAGCAATATTAGTAATAATAGCACTTCCAAATGTATTAAAAATGTATAATAACGCAAAAAAGAATAGTTTCTTAACAGAAGCTAAAACACTAGCAAAAGATGTATCATCTAAGTATATAACAGAAAGCATGAAAGGTAATAAACTAACTACTATAAGTAATAAACAAAACTCACTTGATTTATCAGGAAGAAATATTGAATATGAATTCAAGTTAGACTCTAATGGTAAAATCAAAAGTATGATAGTATCAGATGGAACTTATTGTGTAGTAACTACTGGCGACTATACAAATTTAAAAACAAGTGATATAAGTGATAAATGTTCTCGTAGTGATCTTTATAAGCCTGTTGGCACGCTTAGTAAAAGATTCTACTCAATATCTGGTAATACTGATAGAACACTTGTAAACTCAATAACATTCTATAGTGATGGGAGAGTAATTGCTGATTCTGATAGTTATGATGTATCTGAAAAGCAAGATAAAAGCGTATTAATGTATATTAAGCAAAATAGCAATAATCTATATGATATATCAATTGTTGCTGATGGAATCATTGCATTTCCTGAAAATTCTAGATGTTTGTTTCAATTTGCACGTTTGGACAGCAGTACTGGTAAGTATTTGGGAAACTTACAAAAAATAGACTTTAATAATTCAATTGATACATCAAAAGTAACTGATATGAGTGCTATGTTTCAAGGGGGGCAAATGTCTACATTAGACTTAAGTGATTTTGATACATCAAAAGTAACTACAATGGGTTATATGTTTCGAGATTGTACTACACCAGAAATAAAAGGTTTCAATAAGTTTAATACGTCAAATGTGACTAATATGAGCAATATGTTTGACGGATGTGGGGCTGTTTCGCTAGACTTAAGTAGCTTTGATACTTCAAAAGTAACTAGAATGGATTATATGTTCGACAGAAGTGCTGCAACTGAAGTGAAAGGCTTAGAAAACTTTAGTACTAATAATTTGACCGACATGAGTAATATGTTTTCTTTTAGTAAAATCAAACAATTAAATTTAAAAAATTTTAATACAACAAAAGTAACTAATATGTCCGGAGCATTTTGGGGAGTTCAAGTTCCAACTTTGGATTTAAGTAATTTTGATACTTCAAATGTAACTGATATGAGTGAAATGTTTTTATATAGTAAAATTACTAAAATATTAGGCTTAAATAATTTTGATACTTCAAAAGTAACTGATATGTGCGGTATGTTCGACAAAAGTGAAGCAACAACACTAGATTTAAGTAGCTTTGATACTTCGAATGTTACCAATATGTCCTATATGTTTTTTGATAGCGCAGCAACGACATTGGATTTAAGTAGTTTTGATACATCAAATGTAATTTATATGGATGCTATGTTCGGCAATAGCAAAGCAACAACTGGATACGCTAGGACACAAAATGATGCTAATAAATTCAATAATAGTTCTGGTAAACCTTCTGGTCTTACATTTGTAGTTAAATAATTAATTATATGAAGTGAATTAATAAAAAGAGTTGCCTAATAATTTAAGCAACTTTTTTGATTGTAAAAACATCGCTATTATGTTATTATAGTATTGTGATAATATGAGTGAGAAGGAAATAATAAATGGTTTACTTAATGAATTAATTAAAACAATAAATGATTGTTATTTTTTGTATGAGTCTCATAAAAAAAATAATACTGTAGATGGTGTTGAAAGTAAAAATAATATAGTTAAATATAATGAATTTAAGCGTGTTTATGACATGATTAATAAAGTAAGTAATATAGATGGATTAAAAAGTATTATTACACTTTTAAAGTCTAATATTACATCTATAGTAACTAGACAAAATGAGATGGTTAATTTATTTAAAACTAGTACTACACGTGAGGATAAAATTAAATATAAGACTGAATCTGATAGGTTGACTTTTAAATATAATGTTCTTTGTGAACTTATTAGTTCTATTAAAAGTTATACTGATAAATATGATAAAAGTAAAGACTCTGTAAATAATAAAACTACTAAAATGAAATATAGTGATGGTGATGTTTTAAGTATTATTGCTATGCTAAATGAAATTAAGGATGCTAAAACAGATTTATATAGAAATGGTTCTACTTTAGAAAAGAGAAAAAGAGTATTTGACTTATGTAGCGAAAGAGAAAAAATAGTTGAATCTGTTCTTGGCTTTGATGGTATAAATGCGTTAGGGGAAATAGAAAGTATTGAGGATGAAATATATTCTAAATCATTTGTTAGTGAAAAAGAATATATTATTGATACGAATGGTTTTAAAGATAAACTTAATGGTATTATACGAGAACTTAGTGATACTATGTTTTATAATGAAGAAAGTGTAGCGTTTAAGAGTCAAACTGCTTTTAAATATAGAGATTTTCTTGATTATAAGATTAGGCAATATAAAAATTTATTATCTAGTGTAGGTGTTGATGGTAAAGAGTTATTAAATCTACTAAGTGTATACAATATAGATAAAAACTATGAAGAGTTTAAGAGTAAACATGGTAATGATTTGATTGGTTCAGATAAAACAAGTAAAATTACGTATTTTGACATAATGAATAAAATTGATGGTATGATTGATAAAATGGTTCATGATGGTAAAACTTTTATTAAAGAACATGATGGATTTATAAAAGTAGAAGACAGGGGTAGAAAAATAAGTGACATTATGGGAGAACTTCAAAGTAAATATGCTTCATTGTTTGATATGATGGTAGAGAGAAAAAATGAAATGACAATGTAATATAAATATATTGTCTTTTATTTTTTTTGAAATTATATTATAATTATAATGGTGATGAAAAATGAGTAAAGGAAAATTATATAAGATTGATAAAAATATGAATCCTAAAAGTGATACAACAACTTTTATAGTAAGCCTTGTTGTGTATGCGATTGTTTTAATGCTTGCGAATTCTTTATTTAAAAATATTTATGTAGAGAACTTTTTATATGCATTAATAGCAGCATTAATATTAAGTGCTTTAAATTATACTATTAAGCCTATATTAATATATTGGACTTTACCACTTAGTGTAGTAACGTTTGGAATTGCTTATCCTATTGTTAATATGATCATATTAAAGATATGTGATATTTTAATGGGTAGTTCATTTGAAATAAGCGGATTCTTTTCTACATTTATAATAGCAATATTTATAAGTGGTATGAAAATGTTTTTAGATAGTTTTATTACTAAAAATATAGGAGGAAAGTAATATGTCTCCTATTATTTTTACAGTGGGTTCTTTTGAGGTTAGATGGTATAGCGTTTTAATAACAATTTCTGTACTTATATCGTATTCAATGATTATTAGAGAAGGGGAAAGACTTAATATTAAAAAGGAATTTACTTTTAATCTGCTTTTTTGGACTTTAATATTTGGTATTATTGGTGCTAGACTTTATTATGTATTGTTTAATTTATCTTATTATTCTCATAATGTAGCTGAAATATTTAAAATATGGAATGGTGGGCTTGCTATAACTGGCGGTACTATTGCTGGACTTATAACCATACTTTTATATTGTAAAAAATATAAAGTTAATTCTCTTAAAGTACTTGATATAATAGTAGTTGCATTATTATTATCGCAAGCAATTGGAAGATGGGGAAACTTTTTTAACAGTGAAGCATATGGTATATCAGTTGAATATAAGACACTTGTTAATTTAAAAATAATACCTCAATTTATAATAGATAATATGTATATAAATGGTGCTTATCATTTACCTATGTTTTATTTTGAATCTTTGTGGTGTTTTTTAGGTTTTATTATTTCTTTAATAATAAGAAGAATGAGATACATTAAAGATGGCCAAATACTTTCATTTTATTTAATATGGTATGGTTTTGCTAGATTCTTTATTGAAATATTTAGAACTGATAGTTTAATGCTTGGAAGTATTAAAATAGCATGTGTAATGAGTGTGATTATGTTTATTACTGGTATTATTATAACTGTTATTCAAAATAAGAAACCTAAGTTAGATAATTTATATAATACTGGATTAAAAGAAGAAATTAGATTTTAAGGAGATAATATGTACGATTGCATAATAGTAGGAATGGGACCTGCTGGGATGAGTGCTGCTTTATATGCTAAGAGAAGTGGTATGAATACACTCATAATAGATAGTAGTGCCCCTGGTGGTTTATTAAATAAAATATCTATAGTTGAAAACTATCTGGGAGTTGGTTCTATTAGTGGAATAGATCTTGCACTTAAGATGTTTGAACATGTAAGGAGTGAAGAAATTCCATATAAAATAGAAACTGTAACAAGTGTTAAAAATAATAATGATTATAAAACTATATATACAACCAAAGGAGAATATAAAACTAAAACAATTATATTTGCAATAGGAAGAAAACCTAAAAGTAGTAGTATAGTTAATGAAGAAAAATATAAAAATAAAGGAATTAGTTATTGCGCTATATGTGATGCAGCTTTATATAAGGATAAAGAATTAGTTGTTTTAGGAGGAGGTAACTCTGCCTTTGAAGAAGCAATTTATTTAAGTGACTTTGCAAGCAAAATAACAATCATAGTTAAGAATGAAATATCTGCTGATGATGAGCTTATATGTGAAGCTAAAAATAAAAATATTAATATAATGACAGGCGTGTCAGTGAGCGAATTTATCGGTAATGATAAAATATCAGGAGTTTTATTAGACAATGGAAATGTTATTAATTGTTCTGGTGTGTTTATTTATTATGGATATAGTGCAGAAACATCATTTATAAGTAATTTAAATATAACAGATGATAAAGGATATATTGAAGTAGATAACAATATGAGAACAAACATAGATGGTATTTATGCATGCGGAGATATTATTAAAAAAAATGTATATCAAATAATAACTGCTTGTAGTGATGGGGCAATTGCAGCATTGAGTGCTAAAAAGTATGTTAGTAAGCATTAGGAGGGTTTATGCTAGTATATGGTAAAAATGTAGCGGTAGAAATACTCAAAGGTAATTATAAAATAAATAAAGTATTTCTTGATAAAAATTATAAAGATGAAGAGATGTTATCATTAATAGATAAAAAGAATCTTAAGAAGTTTCATATAGATAAAAATAAGCTTGATAAGATGTGTCAAAGTTCTACTAATCAAGGTATTGCACTTGATATAGAGGAATTTAAATATTATACTCTTGATGATATAGTAAATGATCCGAATTCTAACTTTATAGTGATGCTAGATAGAATAGAAGATCCACATAACTTTGGTGCGATTATAAGGACGTGTGAGTCTGCTCATGTTAACTATATAATAATACCTAAAAAAAGAAGTGTTACTGTTAATAGCACAGTTTATAAAACATCTAGTGGTGCGATATCAAATATTAAAATATGTGAAGTAGTTAATCTTAGAAATGCAATTGCTAAACTTAAAAGTTTGAATTACTGGGTATATGGCGCTGATATGAAAGGTAAAGACTATAGAACTATAGATTATAGTGGCAAAACATGTTTAATAATAGGTAACGAAGGACATGGGCTTAAACAAATAGTATCTGATAGTTGTGATGAAATTGTATCTATACCTATGAGGGGTAAAGTTAACTCATTAAACGCATCTGTCGCAAGTGGTATATTAATATATGAAATAGTTAAATATAAATAGGTGTATTATGGACTATAGAGAATTAAATGATAACGAACTTATTTATTTATGCAATGAAAATAATGAAGATGCAATTAATTTAATAATTAATAAATATAAAAGTTGTATTATAACTATTTTAAAAGAATATTTAAAAGAGTATAACATTATTGGAATAGAAATATCTGATCTTTATCAAGAGGGTTTAATTGGGCTTTTACATGCAATAGAGACATTTGATAAAAATAAAGAAGTACTATTTTATACATATGCATGTACTTGCATAAGAAAAAGCATTATATCAGCTATAAGATTAACATTTAGACAAAAAAATAGAATACTTAATAATTCTTATTCATTAGATAAATTATTTAATGAATCAACTAATAATTATTATGAAGTATTTAAAGATATGTCTCAGGAACCAAATAAGTTGCTTATAGATGAAGAAGAACAAAAAGATATGGTAAATAGACTTAAGAAAAGACTGAGTAAGATGGAATGTAATATTCTTGAACTTAAACTCAAAGGATTAAAAAATGCTGAAATATCTAGTCTTATAGATAAAGATAAAAAGTTTGTTGAAAATACAATGTTTAGGATAACAAAAAAATATAAAGAATTAATAAATCTATGATATAATTTTAAGTGAGGTAATATTATGTTTGATTATATAAATGGTATTGTTAGTAAGACAGTACTAAACTATGTAGTTGTTGATTGTAATGGCGTTGGATATAAAATATATACACCTAATCCATATAAGTTTAAGGAAGGACAAATGTCCAAACTTTATGTATACAATCATGTAAGAGAAGATGAAAATGCTCTATATGGTTTTAGTAGTGAAGATGAACGTGATTTATTTTTAAAACTTATTAATGTTAAAGGACTTGGCCCTAAAATGGCTATGCCAATACTAGCAACTGGTTCTATTAATGGAATTATAGATGCAATAGATAGAGAGAATATACTTTATCTTAAAAAATTTCCTAAGATTGGTGAAAAGGTAGCTAGACAAATAATTCTTGATTTAAAAGGAAAACTTGTTATGAGTGAGAATGCATCAGTTGATAATAGTGATGAATTAGTTCTTGCATTAGAATCTTTAGGATATAAGGCCAGTGATATAAAGGGTGTTGTTGTTAAAGTAGATAAGACTCAAGGAATAGAGGCCCAAATTAAAGAGGCATTAAAATTATTGTTGAAGTGAGGTTATTATGGTAATAGGAATTGATATGGATGATACTATTTGTTCTACTAATGAACTAATAATAGAAGTAGCAGATAAGTATGATAAAGAGGTACTAGGAGGTACTGGTGTTAAAGATGTAGAGGCATATGAATTTACTGATATGTTAGGATGGAATCCTGAGATGAAGGGACAATTCTTTAAAGATAAATTAGAATTCATTATGAGTAGTGCAACTATTAAACCAGATGCTCGTGAGGTTATTAATAAACTTCATGATGAGGGATGTAAAATAATTATAATTACATTTAGAAAAGCTAAATATTTAACTGATCCATATAAATTAACTGAAGATTGGTTAAAAAAAGAGGGCGTTAAATTTGATAAGATATATGTTGATACTGGCTCTAAAGTGGATGAATGTATGGAATCTAAAGTAAACTTATTTATTGATGATAAAGAAGATCACTGTGAAGAAGTAAGTGAAGCTGGAATAGATGTAATATTATTTACAAATGCATATAATCATGATGAAAAGAGATTCACTAGATTTGATAATTGGTCTGATATATATAAATATGTAAAGGAGAATTATAAATGGACGAAAGAATAGTTACAAATCATGAATTAGAAGCTGATACTTTTGAAAAAACTATAAGACCAGATTCATTTGATGAATATGTTGGTCAAACTGATGTTAAAGAAAACATTAAAGTTTTTGTATCGGCGGCTAGAATGAGAGGTACTAATCTTGATCATGTTCTTTTATATGGCCCACCTGGTCTTGGTAAAACGACACTTGCTCATATTATTGCAAATGAACTTGGAAGTAATATTAAAACAGCAAGTGGTCCTACTATAGAAAAGAGTGGGGATTTAGCAGCAATACTTTCTACGCTTGAGCCTAATGATGTTTTATTTATAGATGAAATACATAGGATTCCTAGATATATAGAAGAAATATTATATAGTGCGATGGAAGACTTTAAACTTGATATAATTATTGGTGGAGAAGGACAAAGTAGAAATATTAAAATAGATTTACCACCATTTACTTTAGTAGGTGCGACTACTAGAGCAGGAGATTTAACAGCTCCTTTAAGAGATAGATTTGGTATTATATCAAAATTAGAGTTTTATACTAATGAAGAGTTAAGTCAAATAGTTAAAAGGTCTGCAAGGGTACTTAATCTTGAAATTGAAGATGATGCTGCTTATGAAATAGCAAAAAGAAGTAGAAAAACACCTAGAATAGCTAATAGATTATTAAAAAGAGTTAGTGATTTCGCACTAGTTAATGGTGATGGTGTTATTAGTCTTGATATAGTTAAAACATCACTTAAAAGGCTTAAAATAGATGAATCAGGTCTTGATAGTACTGATATTGAATACTTAATGAGTATTATAAATAAATTTAATGGGGGTCCTGTTGGTATAGAGTCAATCGCATCATCTATTGGTGAAGAGGCCACTACCATAGAGGATGTTATAGAGCCTTTCTTATTGCAAGAAGGTTATGTTAAGAGAACTTCTAGGGGAAGAATAATAACTGAGAAAACATATAAAGAGTTTAAAATAAATAATCAGCAAAGTTTATTTGATTATTAAAAAAGATATTAATTTTGTTTTAATATCTTTTTAATTTGTCTATAACTAATATGTTTTTTGTTTTCGTTTATGAAAGATAAACTTCTAGGATCTATACTTCTTTCATAAAGATAATGAAATTTATTTTTACTAGTTAGCTTATATGATTTAAATGTTTCTAAATCTATATAACTACTTCCGACCTTATAAAATAGTCCCCATTTGATTAAAGATAGCTTATAATTAAAAATTTCTTCTCCATTTAATACATATCTTTCGATATCAGTTATTTCGACTAATCTACCATTATAAATATTACTGGTGTTCATATGCGTCCCCTCATTTGATTTATATTATAGCATTAAAAAATAATTTGTAAATAAAAAGAATTATTTTTTATATAATTCTTTTTTGTAATTATCAATTATTTCATCCATAAGTGTAATATAATCTTTTTCTTCTTTTCTTTCCTCATCAGTTAATGTATACATATCATTAATAGTAACTTTAGTTAATGAGTTAGATGAAATGAATTTTTCTTGTTCCTCAGTTAGCTTTTCATTTTCAAGAACATATATATATTCAATCTTTTTTGATTTGATAAGACTAGTTGCTTTTGCATAAGATTTATCTATTGATTCAGTATTTTTATCTATTGATATAACATTAATATTATATTTAGTTAAATAATTAAATACATCACTAGTAGCAAGTATAGTGTTATAATTACCATTTTTACCAATGTCATATAATTTTACATCTATTTCAGATACTTTTTCATTTAATGTTTTATAATTATTTTCTATTTCTTCTTTCGTATACACATTATCATTATATTCTATTAAACTTGATTTAATATTACTACAAAGCATTAGATAGTTTGATGGATCTAGCCAAATATTAGTGATATTTAAATTATTATCCATTCCTTTAGTTGCATCTATTAACTTTAAATTAGAATTAGCATTTAATAAGTCTTTAGCAAGATTAGCTTCTTTAGCAATACCTGAATATATAAATATTTCTCCATTTGAATAAATCTTTTTCTTTTTATCAGTCACTCCATAATCAGTAGTTGCATTGTCTGGATAAACACTCGATACTTTACTTTTAGTGCCATAAAGTACATTAGTTGCATACTCTATAGGATAGAATGTAGTATATACATATTTATCACTAAAGTCTTCATTTAAGTTACATCCACTTAGCATAAATATACATGTGCTTAATAAACAAAATAATTTCTTTTTCATATTTTTTCTCCTTCTGTGATAACAGGGTCATAACCAAACTTTCCAAAAGGATGACACCTTAATATTCTTTTAATTCCTTTAAATATTCCTTTTAATCCATATATTTCTAAACATTGCTTCATATATTCACTACATGTGGGAGTAAATCTACAGTATGAATGGCAATGAAGTGGTGTTATTTGATATAGATTAATTAATTTAATTAATATTTTAGTCATACTTATATTATATAATATTATTTAATAAAAATAAATAACAAATGCTAAAAAGTATGATATACTTAACACATAGGAAAATTACTTAAGGAGGAATCATGAAAAATATATTTAGCAAATATGGTATCACTATTAAAAATGAAAAATTATTAAAAGAAGCTTTGACTCATAGTAGTTATTCTAATGAGCATGGCGGGACTTGCTATGAAAGACTTGAATATTTAGGAGATGCCGTTTTAGAAATAGTGTGTAGTGAATATTTATATAAAAATACTAATAATCCAGAGGGCGAAATGAGCAGACTAAGAAGTTTATACGTGTGTGAAAATGCATTATATGAATATTCTAAATCAATTAATTTAAAAGACTATATATTATTAGGCAATGGAATTGACGAGGCTAATAAAACTATTATAGCTGATGTATTTGAAGCTGTTATGGCTGTTATATATTTAGAAAGTGGATTATCTACTGTAAAAAAATTATTTAATAGTCTAATAGTTCCTCATATTGAATCACATGATGACTTCTTAATGGATTATAAAAGTTTATTACAAGAATCTGTTCAGACAGTTAAGAAAAGCGTTACTTATAGACTTGTAGAAGAAAGTGGGCCTGCTCATTTAAAGAAATTTAAAGTAGAAGTTATTATTGATGGGCTTGTATTTGGAGTAGGAGAAGGTTCAACTAAAAAGAGCGCAGAACAACAAGCTGCGAAAGATGCTTATATGAAAAGAGCAAAATAAAAAATTAATATAAAGAAAAATTGTCTAACTCAGTAATGTTTTAGGTAAACAACCATTATTGGTAACACCCAAATTGTAAAGCAATATTCAGTTAGTTAAAAAGTAAAATGCAACTTTTTGAA
>HG000340.1 GCA_000436975.1 Clostridium sp. CAG:1000 | reverse complement strand
ACATATTTTTTCAAAAAGTTGCATTTTACTTTTTAACTAACTTCTTTATCTAAAATTAATTTTTTATTTTTCTTTAACTCAGATAAATATCTTATTTTAGCATCTAACTCATCTAATTGTTTATAATTAAGAGATGCTATAGCTTTAGCAATATCTTTGTTAGTTATAGTTTCTTTAACTTCTTTTTCTTCTTCTTTTTCTTCTATTATTTCAGGTTTAATTGTTTTTTCTTCAATAGTATCTTCTATTTTCTGTATTTCAGGTTTTATAAATGCACTTTCAGTAAATGGAGAAAGACATACTTCATCACTAAATTCCTTAGTTATAGTTTCCTCTTTTATTTCGTTTGGTATTTCATTAATTTCAAATTCAATATTATTATTTCTTCTAGCAACATATTTTTCAGTTAATGGTAAATTCCAATTATATTGTTTTTGAGGTCTAATATTTACTTTAAAATTTTCATTTATTACAGAATCATCTATATTTTCCTCTTCTTCATCATATGTAGCGTTATCTATATTATCTATATTATTTGTTTTTTCATATTTACCTGTTTTTATTTCATTTAAAGCATAACTTTCTATTTTATTCTTATTAATAATTAATGATATTGATAAAAATGCATAATAAAGAGGAATAAAACCTTTAAGTATTTTTCCTAGCTTATCATTAAACTCTAGCATGGTATTTACTTTGTTTACATTATAACCATTATTCTCAATAATTCTATTAATTTCTGGTCTTATCTTATCACTAATGGCTAGCATAGAAGCAGTACTTAATAATTGAACAGTAGCGTATATTATTAATATATTCATTCCCCCCACCGGTCCTTTCATCTCTTAATGATTTACATATTATACCAAAAAAGTCATAAAAAGTCAAACGAAACAATTAAAAAGGAGATTTATTCTCCCTTATTCATAGTCTTTTGATATTCTTTATTATGCTCTTCATTAAATGTAGTTACTTTTACTGGATCTAAATTAAATTTAATATAATGATCACCTAAGATGTTTTTATCTGGTGTTCCTTTATATAACATAAATTCACAAATTTGTTGATATGCATTATCATAATCATTTAAATTATGTGATGTAGATATACATTGGTCCCCAGCATTAACGATAGTAATTAAAACATCTTTACCAGCACCTGTTAAACTATAAGATATATTTTTATCACTCATTACTTTAGTATCAATATTTCCTGTTGCCTTTTTAGTTTCATATGTAGTATAAGATATTTGTGCTCTATAGTCAGGTTCTTTACTTGATGATATAACTTTAATATCTTTAACATTGTCTGGCATTATATTTAATGATTCAATTATTTGTCCTTTTAAAATTAATAATCCTATAGAATATAAAGCACGATTCATAACTATTTCACTGTTTTCACTAGATGGTTTATATTTGTCTGCTTTTTCATCATATATTGCACTACATCTAGCTTCTTTGTAAATACTATTCCATTCCTCAAATGTTTTACCATCTACTTTATTATTATCTATATAATATGTCATAAAACAATTTTCTTCATCATGTGAATTAAAATAATCTTCCATAGATAATTCCTCTGAGAAGTAAGGTTTTTCTTCACTAGAGCATGCACTTGCTCCTAAAACAACAGTTGATGCTAAAGAAATAGCTACTACACTTCTTTTTAATTCATTTAATTTTTTTAATAATTCTTTTCTTTCCATAAATCCCCCTATAGTCATTATGACTTACTCTTTTTCTAGTACCCCTTTCATAAGTGTTTAAATTATAACACAAAGTATTTGATTTGTCAAATAAAATTTAAAAAAGCAACAACTAATCAGTTATTACTTCATCTACTTTGATGTCATATTCATCATTAAATTCTTCTTTTATATAACATTTTTTATAACAAAGACCTATTTTATATATTTTATTTTTATTAAAAAATTTATCATAAAACCCTTTACCATAG
Source organism: Clostridium sp. CAG:1000 (assembly GCA_000436975.1). GTDB lineage: Bacteria > Bacillota_I > Bacilli_A > RF39 > UBA660 > CAG-1000. Next base: position 88,256 of record HG000340.1, on the reverse strand, counting down.
CCTATGCGATATTTTGAACGTGAATAGCATATTCCTGGTGTTATACATACAGAGTTATTAAAACTTTGTACTTTTTCTTTAGTAGTAGGTTCTAATATATTAAAATATCCTTTTTCTAAGTCATCAAGTGACTTTATAAAATAAAAGTTCATCACTCCATCTTCTATTTTAGGAACAGCTACTTTTTTAGTCTTAAGAAGATAGTTTATGATATTTAGTGTATCAATTTCTTCATCAGTTGATACATATATCAAAATAATATCACTTTTTAAAATATTATCATTAATTATTGCTTTTTTAAATATGATATTATCTAAGTATTCTTTATTTTTGATATTTTTTCTTATTAAACGATATTTATCTCTTAATTCTTTTTTATTCATTGCCTTTTATTCTTACTTATAAGTGTTTCTTCTATAGTTAAATATTTTATTCTTTCAATTATACGTCTTGATTTAATAGAGTCTGTTCCTTTACTAGTTTCAGATAGTACATTTTCAAGCTCATTTATTGAAAAATTAGATGTGAAGAATGTTGTTAGATTATTATCCATTCTATATTGAAGAATTGTTCCTAAAACTTCATCTCTTGCCCAAGCACTATTATTTTCAGCACCTATATCATCTATTAATAATATATCACTAGTCATTATTTCATCTAATAATTCATCATAGTTATATTCATTAAATGATGCTTTTAATCTTTTTAATAAAGATGGATAATATACATTAACTGTTTTAAATCCTTTGTTAGAAAGTTCATTTAATAAAGCACTTAATATATAAGATTTACCACTACCAAAAGAACCACTTAAATACATTCCTTTAACTATTTCACCTTTCATTTTCTTTTTTAAGAAATCTTTTATATACTTAAGTATTGAGTTTCTTTCTTTTTCTGATATTAGTTCACTTAAGGATGCATTCATAAGAATTTTAGGTGTTTCAAAAAATATAGTTTTATTTTCTTCTTTTTTATTTTTAAAATATTTACATGGTTTATATACGAAGTCTAATGTATCTTTATAAACAACAGGATAATATACATGCCCCTCTACTTGGTTTTTGCAGCACGAAAGTCCTTTACATTTAGAACAATTTTTAAGTTCACAGACAGTATCTTCTAGTTTAGATGTATATTTCATAAGAATTTTTTCATCTTTTTTAAGTCTAGCACAAAGTTTCATAAAAGTTTCATCTTTACTTGATAAAACAAACTCTCTTCTTAAATCATCTTGTATTGCTTTTTTACTTTTTTTAATAAAACCATTTGTACTTTTCATCTTCTAAACTCCTCTATAAAACTCTTAAATTCTATATTACTTTCATCATCTTTTTGAGATTCAATATTCTCATTAAACCACGATGGGATAACTTCTTTTTTCTTTTTAGTTATGCTTTCTTTTTTGTATTTCTTTTTATGTTCTTTCTCAGCAATATCCATGGCTTCACTAGCAGTTTCTATACCACTTCTTTTCCATTGACCTGCGATTGTTTCAATATATCCTTTTACTAATTTATTATTATTTGTTTTAAGAGCATAATCTATAAGAACATTTACTACTGCTGGATTAAGCTTTAAATCAATAAGTAGTGTCTCTAGTATTTTCATATCTCTTTCAGTAGGCTTAGCTCCTTTATATTTAGCTTGTAAGAATTCATATGGAGAGTGATTTTCAAATACTTTAATAATTCTACCTTTTTTACTATTATCTCCACTAGCATTCTTTAAATATTCTGGTTGACTCTTAAATAATAAACTAGGAAGTCTATTATCATTATTAAATTGATAATATTTTCTTGTATTACGTCTCAATTCTTCTTTATTAATATTACCTTTTTCATTAAGCGTTGTTCTTATTATATCCGCCATTGTTACTGGATCTATTTCATAGAGAAATGAAAGGTTTGTTATTAATTCTTTCATTGTTTTATTTAAACACTTTGGATTAAACATACCACTTGGTAAACTAGAAACTAAAAGATCAAAATCATAATCAAGTTCATATTTAAGCATAAGTTTATTTTTAGATAATATGTCATTACCATCAAGTTCAAACTCAGTATAATTTCTACTTTTGAATACCTCATCAAATGAAGTTGTTATCTCTTCATATTCTTTTAATGATATGTGTGGTAATTTAAAATAATCATGCAAACGATTATATTCTGTTTTACCTACATTATTATATAAAACCACATTAAATATAGGATGTGAGAAGAACTCTTGAGCTGAGACAGGGCTATAAAGTTCATAGACATAAGAACCCACTTCTCCTTCATGATAATATGTTTTTAAAAGTCCTATTCCTTCTAATTTTAATCTTGCTTCTTTTATATTATCAAGTGTTGTTCCCATACTTGTCATTAAATGGTGATGTGTTAATTCTGGAGATATAAATGTATTTCTAGTTTCATTTTGCATTTTTAAATATAAAGCAATAGCTATACTACCTATTATAGGCATATAAAGCATGTTTAAAATAAGTTTATCTGTTTCTGATAGTAAACTTTTATCTATTACTTGATATACATCTGCTGGATATAGTGAAACTTTTTTCATGTTCGTACCTCATAAATATTATACATTAAAAAATAATTATTTAAAAGAAATATTCTTAATAATAATTATTTTTTATTTTCTTCATTTAAATATGTTTTTAAATCTTCTGCTACTTTTAGTGGGACTATTTTAGAGAGTTCATATACACTCGCATCCTTTATTTTATTTATAGAACCATATTTTTTAATAAGTTCTTTTTTTCTTTTACTACCAATACCAGGTATATTATCAAGTAGACTCGAAATGCTTCCCTTACTTCTTATATCTCTATGATAGTTAATAGTAAATCTATGGACTTCTTCATCTATTCTTGATAATAATCTAAATACATTTGAATTTTTATTTATTGCAATTTCAGTTAAATTATCACCATCAACAATAGCGGTAGGGCTATGATGACTATCTTTTTTAACACCAATAACTTTTATATCTAAATATAGAGAAGAAATCACTTCTTTAGTAGCCGTTATTTGATTATAACCACCATCTACTACTATTAGTTCTGGTAGAGGTAAATGTTCATTTAAAAGTCTAAAATATCTTCTATATATTACTTCTTTCATAGCTGCTACATCATCATTTTTATCAAAAGTTAATTTGAACTTCCTATAGTCTTTTTTAGATGGCATTCCATCTTTAAATACAACCATTCCAGAAACTGTATATGTACCAAAAAGATTAGAGTTATCAAATGCCTCTATTGTATGCAAAGAAGGCATATTTAATAAAGATTTTAATTCCTCATTCGCATCTGTTGTTAATTTTTCATTATTATATATTAATTGTATTTCTTTTTCATATTGAGTTTTAGCATTATTATAAGCCATGTCAAATAATTTCTTTTTAGGTCCTCTAAATACATTAATTACTTTGGTATTAATAATTTCACTAAGTAGTTCATTATCAAGTAATTCTGGTACGATTAATTCACGTGGAACTATATTTCTTTTACTATAAAAATTAACTATATAATATTCAAGTGTTTCTTTAACCTCATCAATAATAGGTATTATTTTATAGTGATTTCCTACTAGTTTACCTCCTCTTATAAAGAATATAACTATACTTATAAATGAATTATCATAATAATAGTTTACTATATCTCTATTTAGATTATCATCAAGTTCTACAACAATTTCACTATTTAATATTGTTTTAATATAACCTAATTCATCTACTAGTTCTTTACATACTTCATAGTTTAAACTATCTGAATTAATTTTTATTTTTTCATTAATTTTATCTATTAATAATTTATTATTTCCGTTTAATATACTAAGTATTTCTTTTAAGTATATATCACAATTTATATCTTTATGTTCACAATAACCAAGGCATTCATTAATATGATAATAAAGACATACCTTCTTAGGCATGGTATCACATTTTCTAAGAGGATATAATCTATTAAGTAAATTAACCATTCTTCTTGCTGCATATACATTAGGATAAGGTCCAAATAAATGAGAACTTTTCTTTGAAATATTTATTTGTCTTTTCACTCTAAGCCTAGGATATTTTTCATCAGTAAGTTCTATGTATGGATAACTTTTATCATCTCTAAGTAATATATTATATTTAGGATCATACTTTTTAATAAGATTTATTTCAAGTATGAATGCTTCTGTTTCACTATTAGTAACTATATATTCAAAATGATCTATCTCACTAACCATTTTTTTGGTCTTACCAGTATGTTCTCTATTAAAATAACTATGTAATCTATTAAAAAGTATTTTTGCTTTACCTACATATATAACAATATTATCTTTATTATACATAAGATAGCAACCACTTTTTTTAGGTACTTCTCTAAGTTCTTCTTTAAATCTCATGGTACACCTCACTTTAATTATAACACACTAGCAATAATATTAAATATATTATATAATTTAAATATGAAAAAATTAAAAGAAAGTTATTTAGAAATTAAAAAATCAAAATTCATAGGTATTTTATATGCAGTTAGTTCTACTAATGAAGTAGATGATATTATTAATGCTTTAAAAAACGAACATAAGAAAGCAAGACATATTGTTTATGCATATAAAATAGGATCACTTGAAAAGAATTATGCTGATAAGGAACCAAGTGGCACAACTAGAGGTCTTATTGATATAATTCATAGAAAAAACCTTGATAATACATTAGTAGTAGTTGTTAGATATTTTGGCGGTACTCTTCTTGGTAGCGGCCCATTAACGCGTACGTATACTAAGGTAGCAAGTGAATTATTCATAAAATAGAGCACTAAGAAACTTTAGTATTTTTTTAAGCCCCTCATTCATGAATCCTTCTACTAAATTACCAAATTTATATCCAATATCACCTACTTTAGATGTATAATCTACTTTATCATTGACTATATAATCATCTATAGTTACATTTTTACCATTGCTTAAATCAGTTTCAAACTTTTCAATTTGTTTTTGAGTCAATGCTGCTTTTGAATGTGCCTTGTATTCGTAGTAGCCTGTTTCTTTAGAAATATAAAGTACAAAAAATACTAAAAATATGAATAAGACAAATGTCATAAAATAATTTTTTTTCTTTTTCATCTAGTCCCCCTTCTCTTTAATATAAGAAGAAAGTACTTTAGCAAAAACCTCTAATGTATTATTTATTTCATCTATTGTATTATCAACTCCTCCGACTTCTATTAATATAGCATTATCATATAAGTCTTGATTGAATATTACATCTTTCCTTTCATATATTCCTCTTGTTATACCTTTGTATTCTTTATTTAATCTTTTATATATGTCACGAACAAAAGATAAATTTTTCTCATAATTTTTATGTTTAATAGAAACAACAAACATAATTTTAGCATATTTTTTATTATTAATTTCACATGTCGTTTTTTTATAATCAACTGAATCTCTATGTAAGTCTATAATATATTTAAAATTATATTTCTTTTTACGCTCTTTAATAAAACTTCTAGTTGCGTCGTAGCAGTAATAATAAGATAATTTATTCTTACTTAAATATTTTTTTACTGAAGAATCTTCAACTAAAGAAGGAACACCATTATTTTTCAAATGTTCTTTTAATATATATGATGCATGATATACAGTTGGTGATATTGAATAATCATTAGTGACTCTTAATGTATAATTCTCTGTTTGATGTGAGTTATATATGTATACAATTGGATCTTTTTCAATAGTAGTATTATCTGTTTTATTATTAGTATCTATTACTTCATTTTTTTGTATATTCACCATATCTTTATAATCAATTATTTTATTCAAAGAGTTATAAACAAGTTTAGTATTGATATTATTTGTATTTATTATGTTATTATCAAACTTACTTTTTACTGACTTTAGTAAAATATAGTTTATATCCAAGTTTTTAAAGAAAATAATGAGTAATATAAAAAGTATTATTAAAATATAAAATAGTTTTATAAATCTATTATTTTTAGTTTTAAACTTATTCATATGCTTCACCATATTTAATATATAATATTAAAGTTAAAAAAAATGTAGAATAAAATAAATAATTAAAAATTTGTCTAAAAAGTATTTTATTTATCAAAATTATTGATTTTTAAGTTTTTTTTTGCTATGATTAAATAAGTTTTAAGGGAGGTGGAATAATGCCTAATATTAAAAGTGCTAAAAAAAGAGTATTAATTACAAAGAAAGAATCAGTACTAAACAATGATATTAAGTCTAGTATGAAAACAGCTATTAAAAAGGTAGAAAAAGCTGCTTCTAAAGAAGAAGCAACAACTTTATTAGCTACAGCAATTAAGAGAATCGATATCGCTGCTCAAAAAGGAGTTATTAAAAGCAATACTAGAGATAGATATAAATCTAGATTAAATAAAATAGTTAATGAAAAATAAGTAGATATTATCTACTTTTTTTGTTATAATTTTTATGGTGGATATTATGAATAGAACAAAAAAATTATTAAATATTTTATTTTCTTTAATAACATTATTTGTATTTTATTTATTTATTACTAATTATGATACTACTATACATAAGATAAATAGGCTTATAGACAAAGTAAGCGGTTATGAAGTTGTTATTCCAAAAGAACAAACTAAAAATAAAAGAAATTATAATTATAAATCATTTAAAGAAACAAATAATTTTGAACCAAAGAATATAGATGATATTAAAGCCATTTATTACACTGTTTTAAATGAAGGATGGGATGAATTTACTTTCTATTGTAGAAGTGAATATGAAGACTGCACAAATGATGTTAGAACAGTTGCTGATGACAGTGAATATGTGTCATTAATTAATAATTATGTCAGTCCATTTAATTCATATAAAAAATATAATACATTAGTTACTGGTGATAAAGAAATATATCTTTCAATAGATAAAACTTATACTAAAGAACAAACTGAATATTTAACTAATTATTTTAATAATTTAATTGATAGTTTAAAAATAGATAGAAAAAACATCACAAAAGAAAATATAAAAAGTATCCATCATTATTTGATAAATAATATTACATATGATGATGATTATACTAAGACTCAAGATGAAAATTCAACTACTGCTTATGGTGCGATTACAGCAAAGAAAGCTATATGTGGGGGATATACGGACGCTTTTGCCATAGCGATGGACATACTTAATATACCTAACTTTAAAGTATCAAGCAAAGAGCATATATGGAATGTAATTTACTATAATAATGCATGGTACCATATCGATGTTACATGGGATGATGATGAAATAAATAAAAATAATAATACTAACTTCTTTATGATTAATACAGATACGCTATTAAAAAAAGATAAAAAAGATCATGACTTTAATATTGCTTTTTATAAAGAATTGTACTAAAAAAGATAACAATCGTTATCTTTTTTCTTGTAAATAAATATCTATTTCTTTAATAGTTTCATTGAAGTCATTATAGTTTACATCAAACCATTTAATATCTTTCATTTGGTTATTAAACCATGTAAATTGTCTTTTAGAATATCTTCTAGTATTTTGTTTTATTAAATCAATTGCTTCATCAAGTGATATTGAACCGTTGAAATATTGATTTAATTCTTTATAACCAATTATATTATTAAAATTCTTTTTATCTTTTAATTCTTTTGCCTCATCTAAAAGGCCATTTTTAAACATAATATCTACTCTATCATTCATTCTTTTATATAATGTTTCTTTATCTGACTTAAGACCAATAATATCAAAATTATATAGTTTTTTATTAATATCATTTGTCTTTTTAATAGTTTTACCTGTTTGTTTATAATAAGTAATATATCTTTCTAATCTTTGTCTATTATTAACATGAATATTATTACTTTTATCTATTTTGTCTGCCATGTTTTTTAATTCTTGATTAGTATATTTGCTATAATCTACTCTTATATTATCAGTTTTATCTAGTTTATAATCGTAAAGCAATGCTTTTATATAAAGACCACTACCTCCGACTATAATAACGTTTTTATTTTGACTAATTAAGTCATCTAATACTTTTCTTCCCTTTACTTGGTAATCATAAAGAGTAAAATCATCATCAAGACTAACAAGATCAAGCATATGATGAATAACTCCATCTTTTTCTTCTTCTGTTACTTTAGCTGTTGCGATTAATGGTTCTTTATATACACCGGTTGAATCAGCATTTATCACTTCTGCATTATATTTATGAGCAAGATAAATTGAACAGGCAGTTTTACCTACTCCGGTTGGACCTACTATTACTATTATCTTACTCATGTTTATCACTGTTATTTCCAGGCTTTAATGTTAAAGATGAACCTTTTTCTACTATATTACCATTTTCATCATAAGATAGATTATTTACTTCTAAATATTCTAAATAATCAAAAAACTCTTTTTCTACTTCTTCAAAAAATTCAAAAAAACTCATATTTTCCTCCTAATTAACTCTTTTAAATAGTTTTTCAAGCTCATATATTGGATATTTAATAATAGTTGGTCTTCCATGAGGGCATGTATAAGGAAACTTGCATTTAAATAATCTATTTAATAGTTCTTCTTGTTCTAGATGTGTAATACTTGTATTAGCTTTAACACTCATTTTACAAGCAAGCCTTATAGCTGCTTTTTCATTAAATTTAACTCTATCAAAAGTATCTTTAAACTCACCAATAAGTTCAAATATTCTTCTAATACTTTCTTCCTCATAGCCTTCTTTTAACCATGAAGGATGTTCAATTACTCTAAAAGTATTAGTACCAAACTCTTCTACTTTAAAACCAAGATTTCTTATTTCATCTATATTATGAAGTATATTCATATATTCATTTTTAGAGTATTCAAGTTGAATTGGGAATAACATGGATGTTGTATATACATCTCTTTTAGCAAGAGCATCCATATATCTTTCATAGTTAATTCTTTCATTTGCAGCATGAATATCTATCATATACATAACATCTTCATCTTGTGCAATTAAATACGTTCCAAGTGCTAAACCAACTGGTTTAATAAGCATATTATCTTCTTTTTTAACATTTTCATACTTAACTGTTTCTTCATCTGTATTAAATGCCATTCTTATATTTTCATATTTTCTTTCACTTACATCTACTTCATTATTAGAAATAGTTGTTTGTTCATACGCTTTAAAAGTATTATCGGTTTCATTAAGAGCAGACTTAATTAAATCAAATAATAGTTCATTAAGACTATCTAACTTAGAGAATTTAATATCTTGTTTAGTTGGATGAATGTTTACATCTACTAAAGTTGGATCTGTTATTATATTGATAACTACTATTGGAAACTTGTTTTCTGCAAGTACTGTATGATATGCATCTTTAATAGTACGGTTTATGTCTTTATTTGACACTACTCTTCCATTAACTAGAGTTATCATATTATTACGATTAGATTTACTTATATTTAAGTTGCTTATGTATCCGTTTACTTCATAATCATAGTTTTCACCCTTGATTTGAATCATATTTTTACTGGTTGTGTATCCATATATCTCATGTATAGTTTTATATAAATCATTACTAGCAGTAGTATGTATTAACTCTTTTTCATCATTGATTAATGTAAATGATATATCTGGATGTGATAATGCAATCTTTTCAACAAATGAAACACTAAGTGCAAGCTCAGAATATTCACTTTTCATAAATTTAAGCCTAGCAGGAGTATTATAGAATAACTCAGATACTTCAATAATAGTACCCACCCTCATACTTCCTGTTTTTTCTTCTATAAACTTACCATTTTTAAGCACTAAGTATGTAGATTCAGTTCCATCATATGTATCTAGTATTACTTTGCTTACGCTAGATATTGCCGCTAAAGCTTCTCCTCTAAAGCCAAGAGAACTAATGAAATATAAATCATTTTCATTTTTAATTTTAGATGTAGCATGCCTTTGAAAACATAATTTAGCATCTTCACGACTCATACCACAACCATCATCAACTATTTTGATTAATTTACTTCCGGCACCAGTAAGTTCAATTTTAATATTTTTACTTCCAGCATCTATACTATTTTCAACTAATTCTTTTATTACATTAGCAATTCTTTCTACTACTTCCCCAGCAGCAATCTTATTTGCTAAGTTTTCACTCATTACATTTATTTTATTCATTTAAATCATACTCTTTCTAATAGATATCATTTTTTCATCAAGTGCGTATATTTTAAATTCACCAGGTTTTGTAATTCTAATAAAACCAAGACCATTTACTAAAACATCAGTACATTCATTTGTTTCAATAGATATGCTAGGTAGTATCTTTAATTTTTCATTCTTAAACTTTACTTTTTCATATCTTAATTTATCGCTCATATAGAAACTAAAACTATTACATTTACCTAAATTATCTATTCTAAGTATATCATTAATGACTATACTATAACCACTTCTAATTTGAAATGTTTTCACTCTTATTTCTTTTTTAGGATATAATTTTATAGTTTTATTATAATCAATAAAATTATATACAGCATTAGAGTCTATAAAACCAGGAGTATCCACTATAGTTATTTTATTATCAAGTTTAATAGTTATATATGATGCAGTTGTATTAGGTATTGCACTAGTAGTGATCGTAGGATTCTTCATTTGACTAGTAAGTAAATGATTTATAAATGTACTTTTACCACTATTAGTAAATCCTACTATATAAAGTCTTTTAACATTATCTTCTTTTATTTTATTTAAGAAATTATCTATATTATAATTTTTAACTGAACTAATACACATTATATTTTCTGTATCACAAACATTATTTTTAATATATTCTATAAGCTTCTTTTCTTTTAAACTCTTTGGTAAGATATCTTTTTTAGTAATAAGAATATACTTTTTATTTTTAAATCTCTTTATATATTTTTTAATATTATCATTTATATTAAGAGCATCAATAAGTATCGCAACAGAGGCTAAATTATCACTATTAATATTTCTGATAATACCATCTGTATCTATTTTCTTATCAAGTACACTATATTCACCATAATGTTTTATTTTGAAACATCTTTCACAATAATCTGCTTTTGATAGAACTGATGATTTTACAAAGCCTTCTTCTTTTGGGGCTATTGTTTGTAAAACACAACCACATCCTAAGCATTCCTTAGTCATAATATTTTCCTTTCTTAAATAAATCTTTTCTCTCTAAGCTACTAAATATAAAACTTTCACATATCCTATTAAATAATGTAACTGTGTGATCTCTACTTGATAATGGATGAACAAGAACACTCGTAAAGTCCATTCTATTAGCGCCTAAAACATCGGTAATTAACTGATCCCCTATACATGCTATCTCTGTAGGTTTATATTTAAATCTTTCCATTATTTTTATATATTTATCTTTTCTTGGTTTTAAAGAAAAAGCACAAGCATCTACTCCTAAATATGTTTTAAATGGTTCTATTCTATACTTAGGACTATTAGACATTATTATTAATTTAAATCCCTTGTCTTTTAACTCCTCAAATAGCTTTTTAAGCCTCTTAGTAGGCTCTTTTATATATGAAGGTGTTATTGTATTATCAAGATCAAATATAATACATCTAACTCCCTTTTTATATAATTTATCATAATTAATATAATAAATACTTTTTTGATATATATCAGGCATAAACTTTTCTACCATAATTCACTCCTTATGTATTATTATATCAAGAATTGCATACAAAAAAAAGAATATTTCTATTCTTTTTAAAGCATGCGTAATAAAAATGATTTATCAGGTATATTTGAACTATTTATATTAGAAGTAAGTAATTGTTTATTAAACTTAACAAGTACTCTATCAACATCAAAAGTCCCATCTTTTTTCTCTTTTAATATGTAATAACAAGCAGTATCCCTTTTATCCTTATCATATCCAACACCACTTGCTCTTAAAGTATAAATACTTGTATTATCTAAGTAGTCTTCCATATTAAAATGTACATGTCCTTGTATAATACTATCATAATCAGTTACTCTTTTACCATTAAATATTGGATTATTTAAAGCATCTTTAATACCTTTTAATGTATTTAATGTTTCACTAACTCCAAGCCTACTTTTCATATATTTAATAGCATCATCACTATTAGTATATCTAAATTGATTAGAGTTTTTACCCTTTTCAAAATTATTTTGATAAGACCAAGTACTATTAATACCAAAGTCCCATCTAACATCATTAGCAAAGTGACAAAGTCCTACTGTTTTATCTCCAACTAGTATATCTTGTGATGGAATCCATAACTTCATTTTGTTAATCCTATCACTACCAAGCTTATTTTCTGTCCACTCTTGAGCGTTAAGTCTATCTTGATTTAAATATGAGAATGGCTCAGTACCAAGAGTACAATAGTATTCACTATTACCCATTATTGAGTTTACACCATAGCTTTCTAACATATCAAACACTTCACTAGGGTTAGGTCCTAAGCCTATATTATCACCAAGAGAATATATTTCACTAATACCTCTTTTTCTAATATCTTCAAGTATCGCAAGTGTTGGTTCATAAAGTGAATGAGCATCAGCAAACAAAGCAATTTCTCTACCTGTATATATACTACTAATATCAGCAGTTTTTTTATTAAAGAAAGACATTATTTTATCAATTTCTTTATGATTAGAAAAACTTATACATTTAATATCATTCTTTTCAATATTCATTTCAACTTCATTAATCGCAGTACTTACATTTTGAGTTATTATAAATGGTAAATTATATTTTTTAGAATATTCAAGTTCTTTTTCAAATGGTTTTCTACCACCAGGTAATATTAAACCACATGGTATTAAACCTTCCCTATATAGTAGCGCCTCTGAATTATTAGAAGTAACGCAACTAGTTTCCAAAATACCTCTTTGTAATTTTAAATGTATATGTGAAGAATCAACCTCACTAGAATTGTTTTTAATAGCACCATTAGTTACCATATTTTTCATAGAACTACATATAAAACTTCCATCAAGAAGTTTATTGTATGCTAAAATATTCTTACCATAATTATAATAATATGTTTGTCCTAAATAACTAACTGCGCTAACAGAAATAAAATTACTCACAGAAGTACTTTTACCTGCCATAATATCATCCATATTTTCTTTTGTACTTAATATATGTCCATATAAACAATAATTCTTATTTCTAAAGTCATAACAAGGTACTCCATATTCATTTGATAACTTTTCATCTATCATACTCTCACATTTAGAAAGATCAGTTAAGTTTAGCATTGAATCTATTTCAAATAATTGTCTTAATTTATCATCTAAAGTATAATATATACTACTTATACTATTAAATAAATCATTATTATATATATAAAGTAATGCATCTCTTAATGATTCTTTATTTTTGCAAGAATTTACAGTCTCATATATTTTAATATACGGTATTATTGAATCAACTAACTTACTAAATTCATTATCATTATTAAGATGTTTTAACCTAATTAATCCCTCTGCTCCATTAATGCTTTTTATTGTTGACTTACACTCACTAAATACATATTTATTAAACATAGATTTAAGATTATCTATATCTAAATCATCATTTAATAGATTTTCTATATAAATTTGTAGTTCTTTATTAATTAATTCAGACAACTCATCTATACTTTTAATATCAATATTTGTTTTAAGAGCAAATGCCCTTGATAAATTAGTTTTATCTATATCGTTTAAACTACAATTACTAGATGTAAGCATCATACATAAATTATAATTATTTGTATAATTTGTAAGAGTTTCTAAAAAACATGAAACTTTTTTAATTTGGTTCGTTCCACAATCATAATAGTTATTAAAGAAATATTCACATACTTTATTAAATTCATCCTCTTTATTCAAATCTAATATATTATATAAATTGTCTAGCCAACTACTGTATTTAATGTTACCAATGCCATATTGAATAAATGCATCAAAGTCTATATTATTGCTTTCTATAAATAATTTTATTTTATTGAAACTATTATATGTTTTTTCACTAGGAAAGTATGAATATAATTCAATAAAATTATCAATATCATCAGGATTAAATCCATTGCATAATAAAATATGTTTCTTAATAATTGAATTGTATTTATTATCTTGCATTATTTTAATAATAGTATCTTTATCTATTTTTTCTTTTTTAACTATATCACTTAAAATATTTTCGAATTTTTCATATATTGTACTTTTTAATTCTTTATTAAATGGCTTTAATTTTATAAACTCATCTAAAGAATACTTATTTAATATATTTTCTAACAATTCTCTTTTAGATTCAATTATTATAGAAATAGTTTCTTCTGGAAATGCGCATTTCTCATTTATAGAATTCAAAACATCAATTATATTATTTTCATTAATATTAAGATTTATTATTAATTCTTTTATTTCAGTTGACATATTGTTTTCAAGTTTTCTATTTAATTCATAAGTACTTAAGTCACTATATTCTTTTTTAACGGTGTCTATTCGGTATTTTAAAATTAAACTCACAAGTTCTTTAGGAGAGTTTGAAGCCTCTAACATGTTCATTAAATAAAAATCACTAGCTTTTTTAATGTATTTTATCACACTACTTTTTCTATATTTTAATAATTCATTTTTAAAACCATAATAATCATATTTATTCTCTAAAACATAATTAAGATAGAAAAAATCACATCTTTTAATATAATCAATAAGTTTATTCTTACAATTATCCATTATTACTTTAGATATTTCATCGTTACGATTCAAAGTAACAAATCTTAAAAGAATTCCTGGTTTTGTTTGATTTATTGTTGAAATTACAAAATCTTTTCTTTCATTAAGTAATTTATTATAAAAATATTTGCAATAAGAATCATCATCAATTACTTTAATTAGTCCTTTAGTAGTAAGATTATTAATCATATCATCAATCATATCTTTTTTAGTATCTAATATAATTTGTCCATATTCTTCATTTGAATCAATAAGAGTGAGAAGACGATTAATATTATTTTTATTTACATATCTTTTAATGACATCTAATTTCATAGAATCCGCGATTCTATCAGTGGTAAATATTCTATACATATAGTAATCATCATTAGGCTTAATATTTATTATCTTTTCATATAACTCAACATTAACAGTCAAACTTAAATTCTTTAATACTTTGGCTAAATTTATATAGTCAGCATGTGATTTATATATAGTGACAAAGGTATCTATATCACACATATTTTCTAAGTACTCATCAAAACTTAATGGAAATAATTTATCACAAATTTTTTCAGTTAAAAAATTACTACCAACTACACTACTTAAATTATCTAATTCTTTAACAGTAACATTTTTATTATAAAGATATTCATCTAATTTTTCTCTATCTTCGTTAGTAGCACGATATTTATAATAATCATGATATCTATTACAAAAATATTTTCTAGCCTCACTACATAAATCTTCATCAAGTGCCATATCTAAAATATTGGTCTTATTAAAAATAATAATATTAAAGAACGTTTCATATTTTTCAAATATTTTATTTCTTTTTTCCTCTGGTATACCTTTATTTCTTAGTAGTTTTAACATTAATATAGTAGTTAAATTCACCATACCACCCCATTCAAGTTATGGATTATATCAAAAAAGCACCTAAAAGTCAAAAAAAGGCCTATACAAACATAGGTCTTTTTTCAAACATTTTTTCTTCTTTGTACTCATATTCATTAAGTAGAGTTATTTCTTTATTTTTAAGAGTTTTTTTAACATCAATTAATCTTTGATTTCTTGAACCCCTAAATAATAAACTCAAGTCTCTTTGCTCTAAAATAAATCTTCCATCTACAAGGATATCAATCTTCTCTAAGAATTCTTTATATATAGGCATAGTTTTAGACATTTTCATTAGTTCTTCAAATGTAAAGCCAGTATATACCCATATATTGTATCCCTTACTTTTAGCATATGCTGCGATCTCATTACAAGCAACTGGTTGATACATAGGATCCCCTCCACTAAAAGTTATTCCTGTATGATATTCAAGTTCATCAATTGCCTCACATACAAGGGACACAGGAACTAACCCTCCTCCATTAAAATCATGGGTGGTAGGATTATGACATCCTTTACAATTATGATGACATCCTTGAGTCCATATAACTGCTCTTAGGCCAGGGCCATCTACTATGCTATCTGTTTGTAAATCAGCAGCAAGTCTTATATATTCCTTACTTTGTGGCATGAGTTACTCTATCATTTACTTCTGCTTTTTTAGCATTATTAAATCTATCTAAAGTACCAACAAGATAACCAGTTATTCTTCTAATTCTATCGAATTTTACTCCTTCACCAACAACTTTTTTATTTTTAACTTCTTTATCCATAATTATTACCTCTTTCCTATTATTATCTTCCTTGGCATTCAAGACAAGTTATTTTTTCCATCTCAACGCCTTCACATTCATGTCTACCACATCTTGGGCAAACATCTTTTATGACACCAACATAACCACATACAGGGTCTCTATCTACTGGATGGTTAATCGCACCATATCCTATATCTGAATCATGCATAATTCTAACTACTGATTCAAATGCATCTACATTATTTACTGTATCTCCATCAAGTTCAATATATGAAATATGTCCTGCATTTGTAAGAGTATGATATTTACCTTCAACTTCCATTTTATGTTTAACACTAGTTTTATAATAAACTGGTACATGGAATGAATTAGTATAGTAATCTCTATCAGTTACACCTTTAATTTTTCCATAGATTGATCTATCTATTGCTACAAATCTACCAGAAAGACCCTCAGCAGGAGTAGCAAGACAAGTAAAGTTTAAATTATATTCTTCACAATATTCATCACATTTTTTACGAATATGACCAATAATTTCAAGTCCAAGCTTTTGTGCTTTTTCACTCTCACCATGATGTTCTCCAGTTAATGCTTTTAAAGTTTCAGCAAGACCAATAAATCCGATTGATAATGTACCATGTTTTAAAACAGTTCTAAGTTTAGTTTTATAATCCATTTTCTCACTATTAATCCATACACCTGATCCTAATAAGAATTTAAAGTTTGCTCTTGTCTTAGAACATTGACACTCAAATCTTTGTAATAATTGTCCTTTTACAAGTTCAATTGTTTCATCAAGTTCTTCATAGAATCCCTTCATATCTGCCTTATCTCTTTCACCTAAACATATACCATGGTGAATACCTATTCTTGGTAAGTTAATTGATGTAAAACTTAAATTACCACGTCCAGGTGTAACAGCAGGGCCACAAACATTAGCAAGAACTCTTGTTCTACAACCCATATAACCTACCTCAGTATTGTAATCTCCTTCTACTAAAAACTTTTTATTAAATGATGCATCTAAGAATGAGAAATTAGGAAATAGTCTTTTAGCAGAAACTCTACATGCAAGTCTAAATAAATCATAACTTGGATCTTCTTTATTATAATTAACTCCTTCTTTTACCTTAAATATTGATATTGGGAATATTGGAGTCTCACCATGCCCTAATCCAGCATCTGTTGCTAGTAAGTAGTTTTTAATAACCATTCTACCTTCAGGACTAGTATCGGTACCAAAGTTTACTGAACTAAATGGTACTTGAGCACCTGCTCTTGAATGCATTGTATTTAAGTTATGAATAAATGCTTCCATTGCTTGATATGTACTTCTATCTGTTTTTGCGATTGCTTCATCATAAGCATTATCAAATATTTCTTTTAATTTCTTACTCTTTGATGTAAATTCATCAAATAAAGCCATATTAAATTCAATACTTTCAAGTTTATCTATTATTTCAATTACTTTATTAAAATTAACAAATTCACTAAAGCCTTCAAAATCTATTAAATTATATAAAGCTTGTTTAAATTCTTTTTTAAATGTTTTAAGTACACCAGGTGCCATATAATAATCAAATGCAGGAATACTTTGTCCTCCATGTTGCTCATTTTGATTAGCTTGAATAGCTATCGCAGCAAGTGCTGAATAACTACCAATACTATTAGGTGTTCTTAAATATCCATGTCCAGTTGAAAAACCATTTTTAAATAATTTATGTAAATCTATTTGAGTACAAGTAGTAGTTCCCATAGCCCAGAAATCTAAATCATGAATATGAATTAATCCCTCATCATGTGCTCTTGCATATTTATTATCCATTAAATATGCCTTAGCAAATTCTCTTGATACAGTAGAACCAAAATGAAGCATAGTTCCCATAGGTCCATCTCCATCAACATTAGCATTTTCTCTTTTAGCATTCTCTTCTGATGAAGTTTTAAGACCTAAAGACTCAATAGCTTTAACAAACTTATGTTGTTGTTTAACTACAAACGCTTCTCTAGATGCTGCTCTTCTTTCTCTATATTCTTTAAATGAAGTATATACATCATCATATTTCATATCTTGAAGTACTTTTTCTATCGCATCTTGTACATCCTCAACATTAATAGTCTTTCTATCTTTATAATTCTTTTTAATATATGAAAGTACCTTTTCTTTAACTTTATTTACTAGTTTCTCATCATACTCTTCATATACACTATCAAAACCCTTCTTTACTGCTATTGCAACTTTAGCGTCATTAAAATTAACTCTTTGACCACTTCTTTTGACAACAACGATTTCATCAAAAAAATCCTTTTCCATTATTACCTCGCCTTCAAGTTAGGTTACTCTCTAACTTAATTAAATCATATCACAAACGTGTATATAAAGTAAATGTTTTTTAAAGCATTTTTTTATTTTTTTACAAAATAATCGCAAAGCACTTTTTAATAAAAATATCAATAAAAAACATTCACTGTATTTAAGGCAAAAAACAATGTTTACATAATTTACACTCTCAAATAATAAAATATATTAGGTGATTTATGTGTTAAATAAAATTATAAATTATTTAAAGAAAATAAAAATATTTACTACTAGTTATTCTCTTAATGTATTTGACTCTCCCCTTTCTAAAGAAGATGAACAAATGTATATTGAAAGGCATCTAAAAGGAGATAAAGATGCAAGAAATAAACTTATTGAACATAATTTAAGATTAGTTGCTCATATAGTTAAAAAGTACGAATCTAAGGGAAATACTGATGATTTAATAAGTATTGGAACTATTGGCCTTATAAAAGGAATAGATTCATATAGACCTCAAAAGAAAGTAAAATTAACTACATATGCCGCTAAATGTGCAGAAAATGAAATATTAATGTATTTTAGAAGTAATAAGAAATATAATAACAATATTAGTTTAAATGATGTTATAGGTCATGATAAAGATGGTGGCGATATTACATTAATAGATGTATTGAAAGAAGAAACAGAAAGTCCTATTAAAACAATAGAATATAATGATAATATAGCACACTTAAGTAAATATTTAACTGTACTTAATAAAAGAGAATTAGAAATAATTAAAATGCGCTATGGTCTTTTAAATACCAGTGAAAAAACACAAAAAGAAATTGCTAAAAAATTAGGTATTTCAAGAAGTTATGTATCAAGAATAGAAAAAAGAGCATTAATTAAAATGCTCCGTGAGTTTATAAAGAACAATAATTAGTTATTTAATTTTCAAACTTAAGTTTTTTTCTTTTTGCGAGGCTTTTTTCTAATTGCTCTATCATATATATATAGATAATAAACAATCATGATATTTATCTAGTAAATTTTCATCTGAGTCAACACGATCATGTGAATGTCATTTTGAAGAATCTAATTTAACATAAACATCATAAGTTCAATCTTTTCCTTCTTCATAGTTTAGTGTCCAATCATAGTTTTTGAAAGACATTCTCTTTTCTTTTTTTAAAAAATATATTTTAGTATTAATTTATTATCATTTACAATATAATTATAGTCAGGCCCAAAATTAGGAATATTACTATCACCTATAAAAAACATTTCAATATCAATATAATGTTTATTATCATCAATCGCATCATACAATAATGACAATTCACTTTTATCTAAATTAGAAATGTCAAATATAACCTCACTATCATACTTATACTTTATCACGTCAACGCAAATTGTATCAACACTTTGTGTTCTTGAATTTTCAATATCAATATATGCTTTTATAATTTCAACTCCTTTATTTTATATATATTCATCATAAGTTTATTGTATTTTGTTTATTAAAGTCGATTTAAATGATCCAAATCCTTCTTTTTTATATAAATTAACTGCATTTGTATTATCATTTAAAACTTGAACTTCAATATATTTAACTCCTTTTTTTAATGACCAAGATTTAAATTCATTTATTAATTTAGTTGCAATTTTATTCTTTCTATATTCTTTAGTAATATATAATGCATCTAACTTAGATACTCTATCTAAATATGTGTTTCCATTATCTACTATATAGCCAAATAAATACCCAATGATTTTATTATCAATTTCTGCGACCAAAAGAATATTAGAATCATTAGAAATCATATTTTCATAAAATCCATTAATTACACACTTTTCATTTATACTATGATCATATTGTTTCTCATCTCTTATAAGCATAGTTAGTAAATTATTTGCTTCTTTTGTATCTTTCGGTTCTGCTTTTCGTATTACAGCGTCCATATAACCATCCTCCTATTATGATTATATCAAAAAAAGAGCATTAATTAAAACGCTCTTTTCTATTTTAAAGATAATATAATACCAGTCTTATTTTCATTAGTTTCTTCATGATTTTTATTTTTACCGAGTTTAACAAAAGTATTATTGTGATCTATAAATGTTTCACATGCTCCTAAAGCTAGACCATTACCACCTAATGCGCTTACTCTAGTGGCTATTAATGAATCTATTAATTTAACTTTCTTGGCAAGTCCACAAATACCACCAACCATTGCATTACCATTAACTTCACTAATGATCTTAGAATGTATTAATGTGAGTTTATTATCAACACGACCTACTATACTTCCAGAATTACTTTTTCCATAAGTATGAACATTAAAGAAATTAACATCCTTAATATTTAAATTATTTAATTTTCTGAATATACCAGTGTCATCTTTTTCACTAATAATATTCATATTCTTAATATTCATACCAAATCCTCTTAATATAAGATCTACTTTTCCATTAAACTCTATTGGTTCAAAATTTTCTCCTTTAAAGTCTAAATCATCTAATAATATTGCTGTAACTCTAGTATCCCCATTAATATTTCTTAATTCATTAAATTCATTTATATTTTTTATAAATAATACCTTGTTTTTCATAATTACTCCTAACTATTTTTCTTCATTTTAACTGTTAGATTAATATCTTCAAACTTACTTTCAAAGTCATACTTATCAAGTTTTTCAACCTTAGCAAGTAATTCAGATTTAATTAATTCTTCATTTTTATTAAGAATATCCATTATATCTTTATCATCACTTTCAAAATAAATAGTTATTCTATCATCAACATTAAATAAAGCTTCTTTTCTATATACTTGACATTGTCTTATAATATCTCTTAGTATACCTTCATTTTTTAATTCATCTGTTACATTAACATCAAGTGCTACTGTTATATTATTTTCACATATTACTTTAATATCGTCTTTTTCTTTAAATTCTATATTGAATAAATCACTTTCAAGATCATATTCACCTAAAGTAATATTTTTGCCTTCTTTAATATTATTAATTAGTTCTTTATTTTCTTTAACACTATTTAATAGTTCTTTAACATCATTTACTTTATCTTTAAGTACTCTACCAGCATTTTTAAAGTTAAGAGTTAAATATTCATCTTTAAGACTATCAAAGTCATTAACAACTTCTATTTCTTTAACATTTACTTCATTTTTAAGGATATTAATATATTCTTTACTTTTAAGTTCACTTGAAACATATAATTTATTTAATGGTTGTCTTACTTTAATATTTTTTTCATTTCTAGCTCTCAATCCCATAGAAATTAATTCTCTTAATTTATCTGTTTCTTCTAAAATACTTTCATCTATTTTATAATCACTAACTACTGGATATGTACTTAAATGTACAGATGTTGAGACTGATGAGTCATATTTAGTTATAACGCATTGCCAAATATATTCAGTCATAAATGGAATCATTGGTGCCATTAATTGAGTACATTTTTTAATTGAGTCAAATAATACAAAGTATGCAGTTTTCTTATCACTATCATCCTCACTCTTCCAAAATCTTCTTCTATTAATTCTGATGTAGAAGTTACTTACTTGATCTACATATTTTTCAAAATCATCTACTACCAACTTAGTTTCATATTTATCCATGGATTCTCTTGCTTCACGAATAAATTTATCAGTTAAGCAAATTAACCATTTATCAGATAAAGTTAAATCTTTTTTATTAGGTTTAAAGCCAGTTAAATCAACTTTATCTATAGATGCATATGTATTAAAGAATACTACCATATTATAGTAAGCAAGTAGTTTCTTTTGAGCATCTTCTCCTAATTTATAACCAAATCTTACATCATTAGCAGTATTAGTACCAAGATAGTTATATCTTAATGCATCACTACCTATTGTATTCATAACATCATATAATGAAAGTGAGTTACTATCAGATTTACTAAATTTAGTTCCATCTTCTTTAACAACCATACCACTAGTTTTGATAAATTCATATGGTGCTTTATTTTCAAGTACAGTAGACATAAATAACATTGAATAGAACCATAATCTTATTTGTTCATGCATCTCAATTACATATTCTGCTGGAAAATATTCTTTCCAATACTCTCTATCAGTAAAGTATTTTAATGTAGAGAATGGAACAATTCCTGCATCTAACCATACATCTCCTACTTGTGGAACTCTTGATACTTCATGACCACACTTTGGACATTTAATTTTAATATCATCTATCCATGGTCTATGTAATTCAGGTAATGAATCTACTAAATCTTTATCTATTGCTTTTTCTCTTAGTTCTTCTTTAGAGCCAATTACTTCTAAATGACCACAATCACAGTGATAAAATGGAAGTGGTAAACCATAGAATCTTCTTCTACTAATATTCCAATTGCCCATGTTTTGCAACCAATCTAGCATTCTCTTTCCTTGATGTTCAGGACTATATTTAACACTCTTAGCATTACGAATTAAGTCATCTCTTACTACATCAACATCAATAGCCCATTCTTTAGCAAGTCTGAATAATATATCTTCTTTACATCTCCAACAATAAGGATAACTATGTTTATATTTATGTACTAAGAATAATTTGTTTCTTTTCTTTAATTCTTCAAATACTTCATTTGATATTTCTTTAGCATTCTTTTTACTAAAAAATCCAAATCCATCATAGAATATACCATTTTCATCTATAGGCATAATTTTAGCAAGTCCAATACTTTCTCCAAGTTCAAAGTCTTCAGCTCCACAACCAGGTGCGATATGAACGATACCAGATCCTTCAGTATCATCAACCATATCCCAACATACTACTGGATGTTTAACGTCCTTTTGAGCATCTAATTCAGGAAAACAAGTTTCAAATTCAAGTCCTTCAAGTTCTTTGCCTTTAAACTCTTCAAATACTTCTCCTTCACCTTTGAATTTCTTTTCAAATATTGTTTTACATAATAATAACTTATCTTCATCTTTAGGCATTTTAACTACTACATAGTCAAATTCAGGATTAACAGCAAGTGCTACATTCGCAGATAGTGTCCATGGAGTTGTTGTCCATACAAGAGCTTTATAATCCTTACCTATAATTGGTAACTTAAAAAATACTACTTCATGTTCTACTTCATGATAACTACCTGTCATTTCATGTTCTGATAATGAAGTACCACATCTTGAACACCAAGGCATTGGTTTAAATGTTTCTTTAATCATACCTTTTTCATTACATTTTTTTAAGAAGTACCAAATGCTAGTGATATTTTCATCAGTTAATGTGTAATATGAATTATCCCAATCCATCCATTGACCTAATCTAATAGATTGATCAGTTATAATCTTAGAGAATTTTTTAACTCTTGCAACACATGCTTTAGTGAAATTATCAAGTCCATATTCTTCTATATCTTTTTTAGTCTTAAAGCCTAATTCTTTTTCTACCTCTACTTCAACCCATAAACCTTGTCCATCAAAGCCATTTCTATAGTGGCTAGTATAGCCATTCATACTTTTATATCTAATAAAAGTATCCTTTAATGTTCTTCCCCATGCATGACCTACATGCATTCTGTTATTAGCTGTAATAGGCCCATCAATAAATCTAAATTTCTTTCCATTTTTGTTTTGCTCTAGAAGCTTTTTAAATGTTTTATCATCTTCCCAATATTTTAAAACATCTTCTTCATTTTTAACAAAATCATAATTGTTTTTAAATTCCATATCTTTCTCCTCCAAAATAAAAAAGAACAGTACAAGGAGTCATAATGACGGTACCATCCTTTTGTTCACTTTATTTAAATAACGCTATAGTAGCGAGCTTATCTTATCCATAAGCTTCATCAGAAGTGATCTATAAATAACTTTCTTTATTAGTTTCCACCAACCACTAACTCTCTATAAAGTCTATTATTTATCGTCTTCGTCATTTGATTTAATAAAACAATTATAACACCTTCAATATAGTTTGTAAACCATTTTAATCAAAAATATTGATTTAATAAAATAAAATGATATAATACATTCCAAAGGAGATATATGAAAAAAGAAAATATTTTATCACTAGGACTTGCATTAACTCTAATACTTACTAGTGGTTGCCAAATTAAAAATAATAATAAAAATGAAGAAGATGTAAGAGAAACAAAAGAAGTCATAGAAGAAGTTATACCTACTATAGAACAAACTCCTACTCCTGATGCATTTTATCAAAATAATGACTTCGCCACTGTACTTAAAAATACTAATCTATATGATGAATATGGTAATGTTATTGAAGTAGTTGAAAGATGTCAAAAGGTACTTAGAATAAGTAGTAATTCTAATGTTGCTTTTGTTCAAACAGAATCTCTTCAAAATGGTTATATTTATAATGATGATTTAGAAATATTACCTAATTTATTTGTAGAAGTTGATATTAGTGATCAAACAGTTAAAATGTATAAAGATAATGAAGTAATATTAACTACTCTTACAGTTACAGGTAAAACTAGTAGTCCAACAAGAATTGGATACTTCCCTATTAGTTATAAGACTTATGATACTTATTTAACTGGCCCTGGATATAATTCGCATGTATATTACTGGATGCCTTTTGATGGTGGTATAGGTCTTCATGATGCTTCATGGAGAGATACATTCGGAGGAGATATTTATATTAATAATGGCTCTCATGGATGTGTCAATCTTCCTCATAACGCTGCTAAAGAAATATATGAAAATGTAGATACTGGTACAATGGTTTTGGTACATAATTAAAAAGCTTTCGTTTGAAAGCTTTTTAGTTTACTGTTAGTTGAAAAGGATTGCTTGAAGTTCCATCTCCTGCTTTAAATTCCTGATTTGCATATAAGTACAATACTGGTCTTATGTTTATTGCTTCAGCGGCATCTCCAGAGTTAATATGTCCTTCTAAAGTACCAATCTTACGAGCAAACCATACATTACTTTGTTTAAACGATGGTGTTATGAATCTCTCTTCAGTTTCATATGCTAACCAATCTGATCTTAAACATGGTGAAGGCCAGTTAAAAACTGGTAATAGACAACTTCCAGGAGTTGCACCATACGCATGATCAGACAGATATAAAAGGCCTACTTTACCTTCCCAATAACCATTTCTTGACATTGGCGGAATATCATTAGAACCATCATATTGTGAACCCGGACTCGCCCCCCTTTCTTGAACATATAATTGATCTGCATATAATTCCCCTGTCCGTGGAGCATATAAGTAATATTTTTCAGTGCTAATCAAATTTCTAGTTGTATCATTTTTAAGCCCCGTACTTGTAAAATCACATGATGTAGTTGCTCCACCTGCTGCATTATAGCAATTACCAGAACCTGAATTCCAATACAAACTATTATTAACAGATAAACTATCATATCCAGGATTCATTAAATTCATTATAGCAGCACCACTGTAATTATTTGTGGGATCAGGATCCCATTTATTTATAGTATTTCCGGAATACTTGTCCACGAATATTCGCCTATCGAAGTAGGTCTAACTAATTTTACCTTTCCATCAAATACACCGACAATTCTCCATTTTTCACATGTGCTTGATGATTGATTAGAATAATCACTACAGTTAAAATAAATATAATTATTAGGATTAGAACCAACATACCTAATATTTCCATTATTATATACATCGCCACCCTTTCTATCATCAATTAGGCCTACACTGTTTGCATAAGTATAATATGATTTATTAAGATCATGATCTGTTTTAACTGTATCATTATTATATATATCTCTTATATATGTTGCAAGTACAGGCGACTTACTAGTTAAAGAAACATTAATATTATGATTTGATTTACCAGATGTATAACTATTAGTATAAGTTAAATATCCATCTTTACTTACCGTGTATGTAATTACATCTTTATATTTAACAGATATTACGGCTTCACCATTACCATCAAATACAGTAGTACCATTTACTTTTAGTACCACTTTAGCATCACTAGGTGTCGGTGTTAAAGTAAATTGATAGCTTGGTACGCTTTCAAAACTAAGTTCATATGGTGCGGTCGCAGTACCATTACCTTTTGACCAATATATATAACTAGTTATATTAATAACGGGCCTATAGCCATGTTTAGTATAAACATCTACACTAGCTAATTTACCACTACTATTAACATTCAATACTTTTGGATAATAATAGTATAAAACTCCTACTTTTTTATATTCAAATTCATATGGAGTCATAGTAAAATATGAAGTTCCAGTATGTAAGTAATAATTTTTATTATTACTATTACTTCCTCCAGCTTGCATTACTTCATCCATTGAAATAGTACCAACTGGATAAGGCAGAGACTTGGTACCAGTATTTGATGTGGTTGGCGTTTCATAATATTGACGTGCGCAAACAGTAGTTGGGTTGTGTGAACTAAGTCTACCATTTCCACTAAACGTAACGCTACTAGAAGAAGTAGAGTCCCTATAAGTGCCACTAGTAGTACTATAATCATTGCAATATCCTGCGTCAGGGTCCATAAAGTTAGCAAAACTACTTAGGTTTGTATTATACCATGAATCTATTGACTTTCTTATTGCAGAATACTCAGTAGAGCCGGATTTATAGTAATATCTTACGTAAGAATGTTTTCTTGTTTTGTTAACTGCATTTTTAGTCTCATCTTCATAGTATCCATTTCCAGTAGTACCATTCCCATCAGAGGCAGTTCCTTGATAAATAAGTCTTACTGAATTATTACCATTAATTCTAACTATTCTCCAGTAAAATCCACCAAATAAAACATAATTATTTGTTACATTTCCCCTAAAATAATATGTTGTCCCAAGATTATCAGTGCTCTTATAAAAAGCCCCAGTTGATGTATTAGTACTTGAAAAATCCGGCTTTCCATCAGTAACAACATTATCAGCAAGCACTTTTTCATAAAATAAATATTTATTATTTTCAACAAATATATATTTAAGTATTAATGTTTTAACTTTATTTTCAGATGTTGACCCAGTAAAAGTTATATC
This sequence comes from Clostridium sp. CAG:1000, assembly GCA_000436975.1. Lineage (GTDB taxonomy): Bacteria > Bacillota_I > Bacilli_A > RF39 > UBA660 > CAG-1000. Next base: position 60,607 of record HG000340.1, on the reverse strand, counting down.
AAAAGTCATATCCTCACCTTTTGGAATATCATCCCCTATTATATCATTTGAATAATTAAATGTTATATCTGCATTAGAGTCTTCAATTGTCTGTATATCTTGAAGCATATATGTAATATTAGAATAATTATGTATAGTTACAGTATAAGTTACAGTAGAGGTCTCATTTGGAAGACTAACACTCGTAATAGTATTATCTTTAGAATATCTACTGCTATACACTTCAGAACCATGATTAGAAGTTGACTTAAGAGTTATATTTTTAACTCTAATATCACTTTTAGCCCTAGCAGTCGCAGTACCAGAGATACTTAAAGTCGTGTTTAAAGCAGCATATCCTATAGATATCAAAGACACACACACTAACATAATGATAAACCAAACATTTCTTTTGTTTAAATATTTTTCTATTACCTTATTCATTTGTTAATTATAACACTAAAATGTTAGACAATAAAGTAAAAATTATATGAAAAAATAGGATTTGTCATCCTATTATAAATTTATCAATAAGTGGCGTTATTAAATTAGAAAAGTATAATGCTACTAAAGCTCCAATAAGTAAAAATGGTCCAAAAGGAATAATACCATCTTTATTCTTTTTAATTGAAAATACAGAAAATATAAGACCAATTAACGATCCAAAAAATAATGTAACAAAACTATTAATAAGACCAAGTCCAAGAGCTATAACTCCCATTAATTTAATATCTCCATCGCCAAGAGATTCTTTCTTAAATGTAATGTTTCCACATATTTTAATAAAGTACATAATTCCAAATATTATAACAGCAGCAATAATATTATAAAAAACTTGATTAATAGTTAAAAAGTAATAATTAACCGCTAAAAGAGCTAAACTTCCAATTACTAATACTCTATCAGATATATAATAATACATAAAATCACTAACGATAGTTACTAAAAGCATACATGTAATTATTGTGCAAATAAAGAAATTATATGTAAAACCAAATAATAAGTAATTACATAAAAATAATGAAGCACCAGCAATTTCTACAAATGGATAAATGAATTCTATTTGTTTACCACAATAAGCACATTTTCCTTTTAAGATTATATATGATAAAATTGGAATATTCATATACCACTTTAATGGATGATGGCATGATTCACAAAAACTACTCGGATAGGTAGTTTTTATTTTGTTTGGTATTCTATATCCCATGCATCCTAAGAAACTACCCATTATCGCACCAAGAATAGTTATAAATATAATTGTAATTAACATAACTTCCCCCTTAAATATTATCCTGCCGCAACTGTTTGATACATACCAAACATTGGAACAAGAACAGAAATAACAATAAATCCAACAGCAACTGCTAAGAATAAAATCATCGCAGGTTCTATAAATGTCTTAATTTGTCCTACTAAGTTTTTTTCTTCTTTTAAATAGTATTCTCCGACCTTTTCAAGCATATTACCAAGTTCACCAGTATTTTCACCAGTAAGTATCATATAAAATGCTAAATCAGGAATAGCCCAATTATCTTTAAATGTCTCACTCATTTTATCACCCTTGATTAGGTTATCCATAGTTCTATTCATTATATCTTTGTATATTTCATTTGAAGTTATTTTACTTAATATTTCCATGCAATCAGTAAGCATTACACTATTTTTAGTAAGAGTTGCAAACGTACTTGCAAACATACTCATTTCTTTTGCAATAATAAGTTTACCAATAACAGGTAACCTCATATTAATTTTTTGTATTAATACTTTAAATGATTTAATTTTTTTATAAGAAAATATAAATACAACAATAAATATTATTATTGCAGAAATTATATAGATATAATTATTAGTTAAAAATGCTGATAAATTAAGTGCAAATTGAGTTATAGCAGGTATTTCAGCTCCCATAGATACAAATACATCTTTAAATTTTGGAATAATATATACAAGCATAAATGTAATAACTGTTATTGCAAAAAGAAGAACTATACTAGGGTATGTAATCGCACTAATAACAGCTTTTTTAGTATCCTCAATATCTTGATAATAATCGGCCATCTCATCAAGAGTATCTTCTATTTTGCCTATCATTTCAGCCGATTTAATCATATTAACAAGTAACTGTGGAAACGCAGCACCTTGTTTACCAAGAGCATCAGAAAAACTCTCACCCATAGTAAGTTCATATATTAATGAATCATATATAGGCTTATATTTCTTTCTCTTATCTTGTTGAGCTAAGATTTTCACTGCATCAGCAAGAGGTATTCCAGCTTTAATATATGTAGATAATTGAGTTAACCAAAATATCAAATCTTTAGTTTTCATTTTAACTGAACCAACTGGAGCTTCTTTTCTAAAGAAATTAATCATCGAATTAGTCTCAATATTATAAACTGTCATTCCTTGATCAACTAAATAAGAATATACATCGTATTTAGAATAAGCAGAAAAATAATCTTTGACAAGCACACCTTCTTTATTCCTTGCTAAATATCTATACGCTTGTTTCTTATCACTTTTTACCGCATCAGGTCCGTCTGGATCAATTTTTATTTCAACAAGCATACTTTCATCTATCTTGCTTTTTTTATTTTTTTTAGGCTTTTTTTCTTTAGATTCTACAGTAGGTTCATTACTTTGAACATTAGTTTGTGAAGTATTAGTTTGAGCTGCCATAGGTGTTTGAACAGCCCCGCTTATAGGTTGAACCGTATTATTAACTTGTGATATTTCGCCATTAGTATTTTGATTTTCAGCCATATAAAATCACCCTCTTACTATTCTATATATAAATTATAGCATACTATTTTTAAAATAAAAACACTTTTTAACTATTTTAATTTTATTTACATATACTATTTATAGGTGAATTATATGAGTTTAAATATATCAAGTCTTTTAAAAACAATTAATATATCAAGTATTGCTTCTAATACTAATAAAACACTTAGCATTATCAAAAAAAGTATTCCAGTATATAAAGAAGTAAGACCATATTTTAATCATGAAAAATCTCTTTTTAAAAAGCCAAAAAATAAATTAATAGACGAAATAAAAGAAAGTAAGCCATTAAAAGTCAATAAAGAAATTACTTATAACAATGATAACTTAACTTTCTTTCAATAATTATTCTTTAGAATCAGTACTTAATATTGTTAAGAATGCTTCCTGAGGTATAGAAACAGAACCAACTTGTTTCATTCTTTTCTTACCCTCTTTTTGTTTCTCTAATAATTTTCTTTTTCTCGAAACATCTCCACCATAACATTTAGCAAGTACATTTTTTTTCATCGCGGATATATCTTCCCTTGCAATTACTTTAGCTCCTATACACGCTTGAATAGGTACTTGAAACATTTGTCTAGGTATTATTTTCTTTAGGTTTTCACATATAACTTTTCCTCTTTTGTATGCAAAATCTTTATGTACAATTACGCTTAAAGCATCAACTATTTCACCATTTAATAATATATCCATTTTAACTAGTTTACTCTCTCTATTTCCTATAAAATCATAGTCAAATGATGCATATCCCTTAGTGTAACTTTTTAATTTGTCAAAGAAATCATAAACTATTTCACTTAGTGGAAGTTCATACATAACATTAACTCTAGTTTCATCCAAATATGATATATTTTTATAAATACCTCTTTTATCCTGACATAGTTCCATTATAGAGCCTACATATTCAGAAGGAACATATATATTTGCTTTAACAAAAGGTTCTAATACTTTACTTATTTTACCAGGATCTGGCATCTTTGATGGAGAGTCTACCATAATAGTAGAACCATCACTAAGTATAACTTCGTATATAACAGAAGGGCTAGTTGCGATTATATCTATATTAAATTCACGTTCTATTCTCTCTTGTATTATTTCCATATGAAGCAGTCCTAAAAAACCACATCTAAATCCAAAACCTAATGCTATAGAAGTTTCTGGTTCAAATGTTAAGGCTGCATCACTAAGTTTAAGCTTTAATAATGCTTCTTTAAGAGCATTATATTTAGTACTATCAATTGGATAAATACCTGAAAATACCATAGGTTTCATAGGTTTATATCCAGGTAAAGGTTCAACTATTTTATTAGTATGGCAAATAGTGTCACCAACCTCAACCTCTTCAATACTTTTAATTGACGCAGATATAAAACCAACTTCTCCAGCAGATAGTTTATCTTTTTTAACTTCATGCGGTGTATGTTTACCAAGTTCAAGAACTTCATAATCAGCTTTACTATTTATAAAATGTATTTTATCTCCTACTTTTAATGAACCATCAAATACTCTTACAAGTATTACTACACCTTTATATGGATCAAAATAGCTATCAAATATTAATGCTCTCAAGTCATTATTTTCACTCTTAGGTGATGGTATTCTTTCAACTACTGCATCAAGTAGTTCAACTACTCCTTCACCTGTCTTACCAGAGCATAATATTATTTCATCTCTTTCAAATCCAATAGTGTTTACAAGTTCATCTTTAACCCTTTCAGGATCTGCATTAGGTAGATCTATTTTATTAATGACTGGTATTATTTTAAGATTAGCATCAAGAGCTAAATATAAGTTAGCAAGAGTTTGTGCTTCTATTCCCTGAGTAGCATCTACTACAAGTATTGCCCCTTCACAAGCAGCAAGACTACGACTTACTTCATAACTAAAGTCTACATGCCCTGGAGTATCTATTAAATGTAAAATATGATCTTTATATTTTAACTCGACTGCATTTAATTTGATAGTTATTCCACGTTCACGTTCAAGATCCATTGAATCAAGTATTTGCGCTTTCTTTTCTCTTTCTGTTACTGCATGACAAATATCAAGTATTCTATCAGCAAGAGTACTCTTCCCATGATCTATATGTGCTATTATACAAAAATTTCTAATATTTTCCTGTTTCATAAGTAAGATTTTATCATAAAAACAAAAATAATTAAAGACCACTCTTTAATTATTTAAATTAATTTATATTGTTTTATCCAATTTACAAATGATTAACATAAAAAACAGAAGTGAATAGTCACTTATATAAGGATTGTATCTGTCCAATACTTAATCCATCAAACATACCATTATAATATTTGTTTGTTTATTTAATTATTCTATTATATTCTTTTTTTAATTCATCTAGGTCTAATATCTCTAAATATTTATTATATAGTTCCATAAATCTATTTTTAACTTCTTCATTTTCTTTCATTAGTTTTAAATATTTTTTTGTATATTTATTTATTTTTTCTTGTTCAGAAGCACCCATTTCACCATTCTTAATTCTTCTATGTGCTTCATGAATTAAATCTTTAATATATTCTCCACTAGCATTCTCATATAAACCACCTGCTAATAAAAGAGTAAATATTCCACATAAAGAACCCAAAAACATATAAATATAGAATGTAAGTCCATCAAATCTAGTTCTTTCATTAGTTAAGTCTTGAGTTAAAGTAACAAAGTTTCTTTCTACATCACCATTAAAATTAATATTAAAGTTTTCACTTGCTGATTTTCTCACACTTGTTTCTTTTTTATAATCAGAAAGATCTGAATCTTCATAATTATCTTTATTCACATCTGAAGTAGTAACATCATAAGATATCACTTTTTTAACAGCGGTTCCATTTCCTAAATCAGACCAAGGAAATGACTCAACAACTAATTCTTGATATCCATTTTTAATTTCAGGCATATATTTTTTACTTTCAAAGCTATCAGTTGAAGTAATAGTTGTTTTAGTTGTTAAATATTCATGTGTAGTTGAGTTATCATGAACAACTTTTACAACTGTGAATGCTACTGCTAGAATAGATGTATATGTAGCAATTGTAACTGCTACTGGATTATTCTTTTTTCTCGTGTTAGATAGTTTTTCCATTTCTAAATTATTAGACCCTATTTTTTCTAAAAATCCTTTTAGTTCAGCCATTACTTCAGCTTTGATATTATCGCTTGTGACATCCATAACTATTTCTTCTTTTATTATTTTATCATCAAGAGATGATGTACATTCATATGCAATATCACATTCATTTGGAGATACTTTATCACTAGTTAAAACATCTTTCTCAAGTCTATCTTTAAGATAATTTCTAAGTCCAATATTATTCTTAGAATATTCTATTATTCTGCTTGTAGAAGTTTTATTTATTTCTAACTGCATTAATTTATAACAAACAGAATAAATCATATTAAGAGTGTTATTATCTAATTTACTAGATGTATTAAGTATATTAATAATATTATCTATTAATTCATTTAATTCTTTCTCTGACAAATCATTTTTATCAATAGAAATAGATATGTTTTTAACTAATAAACAAGTATTTAAATAATCATTGTATGGAAGAAAGTCGCACTCAATAAATTTAAGTCTATATAAAGCATTTTTATATAAATTATCAATCATTAATTCTAATAGTGGTGATGTATAAGTATCTATGATTTCTTTATATTTTTTTTCTATGTCTTTTTCTAAAGAATCAACAATATTTTTATAGTTTTTAAATTCAATATTCATAATGATTAAATAATCTATTTTCTCTTTGATTAGACTTAATCTTTCCTCAAAATTTTCTTTATTCATTTTATTCTCCTAACCCCACATTCTTTTTAATAACTACCTTTGGAATTGGACTATATTTTACCATATGTTGGATAAAAAAGCAACAAATTTAGCATTTGTGTATAAAAAAGCTCTAATACATAAGTATTAAAGCATTTTATTTAAATAATAACCTGTATATGATTCTTTGCATTTACTTACTTCTTCAGGTGTACCACAAGCAACTATAGTACCTCCACCATCTCCACCTTCTGGGCCTAAATCTATTAAGTAATCTGCTTGAGCAATTATATCTAAATTATGTTCAATTACAATAACAGTGTCTCCATTATCAACTATTCTATTAAGTATTATAAGCAATCTTTTTATATCATCTTGATGAAGACCAGTTGATGGCTCATCTAATATGAATATACTTTTACCAGTAGGTTTCTTTTGAAGTTCCTTAGCAAGTTTTACTCTTGATGCTTCTCCACCACTTAAAGTAACTGCGTTTTGTCCAAGTTTAACATAACCAAGACCAACTTCTTCCATTATTTTAAGTGTCTTATAGACTTTAGGCACATTTTCAAATACTTTTAATGCATCACTTACAGTTAAATCAAGTACTTCTGATATATTATATCCTTTAAATTTAATTTTTAATGTTTCTTTATTGTATCTAGTAGCGTTACATACATCACATGGCACATAAACATCAGGTAAGAAGTGCATTTCAATTTTTTTAAGGCCATCTCCATTGCATGCTTCACATCTTCCACCTTTTACATTGAAACTAAATCTACTCTTATCATATCCTCTTATTTTAGCTTCTTTTGTTTGTGCAAAAACATCTCTTATTGAATCAAATACTCCTACATATGTTGCCGGATTACTTCTAGGTGTTCTACCAATTGGATCTTGGCTTATATTTACAACTTTATCTACATTTTCAAGTCCTTTAATTGTTTTATACTTACCTGGTTTATCTTTAGAATTATATATTTTATTAAATAATGTTTTACCAAGTATTTCATTTACAAGTGTACTCTTACCACTTCCTGATACTCCAGTTACACAAATAAATTTACCAAGAGGAAAATCAACTTTTATATTTTTAAGATTGTTTTCTGTGCATCCAGTAAGTTTTATACTCTTACCATTTCCTTTTCTTCTTTTCTTTGGTATTTCTATTTTTTCTTTACCACTTAAGTATTTTCCTGTAATAGACTCATCACAATTCATTATATCTTTAACTGTACCTTCACATACTAAATATCCGCCTTCGCTACCAGCATGTGGTCCGATATCAACAATATAATCAGCAGCAAGCATAGTATCTGTATCATGCTCTACAACTATTAGAGTATTACCAAGATCTCTCATTTCTTTTAATGATTCAATTAGTTTTTCATTATCTCTTTGATGAAGTCCAATTGAAGGCTCATCAAGTACATAAAGAATACCTGATAATCTACTTCCTATTTGAGTAGCAAGTCTAATCCTTTGTGCCTCTCCACCACTTAATGTAGATGCATTTCTAGAAAGAGTTAAATATTCAAGACCAACATTCTTTAAAAATAATAATCTTTCCTTAATTTCTTTAATTATTAATGATGATATTTCAAGCTCATGTTCATTAAGTTTTAATTTATCTAAAAACTCTATCAAGTCTTTAATACTCATATTAGTAATTTCAAATATATTTTTATTTTTAATTTTAACAGTCAATACCTCACTTTTAAGTCTAGCAGTATGACAACTAGGGCAAGGAAGTTCAGTCATATATCTTTCTATCCATTCTCTAATAGATGGTGATACTGTTTCTACATATCTTCTTTCTAAATTAGAAATGATTCCTTCAAAATAATCATAGCTTTTTAAAACACTACCACTACGAGTAGTAATTGATAAATCAAGCTTTTCACTACTACCATAAAGTATTATATCAAGTTCTTTTCTTGTTAAATCTTTAACTGGTTTATATAAATCTATATTATAATGTTTAGCTACTATACCTAGTTTCTTAAAATAGATATTTAATGTTTCTCCACTTTGAAAAGATGTTACCGCTCCATCCATAATAGAAAGACTTTTATCTGGTATTAATATATCTTCATCTATATGCTTTTTAACTCCAAGTCCTTTACAATCAGGACATGCTCCATATGGACTATTAAATGAAAATAATCTTGGTTCAAGTTCAGGCAAACTAAAGTCACATAAAGGACAAGCATAGTTTTCACTAAACACTATTTCTTTATCTCCAATAATATTTATTACTACTTTACCTTTAGATAATTTAACAGAGGTCTCTATTGCTTCAAATATTCTACTTCTTGATTCTTCTTTTATAACTAATCTATCTATAATAACTTCTATTCTATGTTTAATATTTTTTTCAAGATTTATTTCTTCATTTAAATCTTTTACTTCACCATCTATTCTTGCTCTTACATAGCCGTCTTTAACAAGTGAATCTAATAATTCTTTTTGTGTTCCTTTTTCTCCATGTACTACTGGTGACATTATTTCTATTTTAGTACCTACTTCATACTCTAATACTTTATTAGTCATTTCTTCAATGCTTTGAGTAGTGACAGGTATATTATGTTTAGGACAATAAGGAATACCTATTCTTGCATATAAAAGTCTAAGATAATCATATATCTCAGTAATGGTACCAACAGTACTTCTTGGATTCTTATTAGTTGATTTTTGATCAATACTTATACTGGGACTAAGTCCTTCTATTGAATCAACTTTAGCTTTATTCATATTGCCTAAGAATTGTCTTGCATATGCACTTAAACTTTCAACATATCTTCTTTGCCCTTCAGCATATATAGTATCAAAAGCCAAACTACTCTTACCGCTTCCTGATACTCCAGTCATAACTATTAATTTATTTTTAGGTAATTCTAAATTTATATTTTTTAAATTATTTTCTCTTGCATTCTTAATAATAATTTTATCCATAACACACCTCTAATATTAGTAATCACTAAAAGCAAACATATTATACTACAAATATAATATAATTGCCAAAACAATTATATAATAAGTACATTTGTTTGTAAAGAAAAACAATTAAAAAGTTTCATTTGTTTGAAACTATTTACAACTCTTATTATTATCATTTATCTCAAAATCGCAACAGCCACAAGGCTCACCCTTACTATTAGATATACATATTGGTTTTTCACCATTTCTTTTAATAATACAACTATCTAAATAATTTTTACTATTGTAACTAGCAATATACATTCTAACTACATAATCTGAAGGTATATCACTATTATCAACAGGATTCTTAAGTTCATCTTCTACATAATTATTTGATTCTAGAGTACTTAATGGAACATTTAAATATTTATTTTCACGAAAAGATTCAAGCGCATTAGAATCAATATCCATATAAAGAGAAGCTGCCTTTTGTATATCAACATAAGTATTTTTTAATTTTTCTTCCTTAGTAACATTAGTAGTTGTTTCATACATAACAACACTACTTACACCTACTATAGATGCAATTGTTATAACAAGTAAAACTTCCATTAAAGTAAAACCATTTTTCATATACTTCACCTATTATAAATTATACAATATATTTCTATTTTTTTAAAGCATTATTTTTTCTAACCCCTTCAATATAGCCAATGTCATATAATTTAGACAATATTTTTTTCTTATCATAATTTTTAATTTTAATTTTTTGTTTTACTTTTAAGCCTTCTTCATATCCTAAAACAAGTGCTCTTATATATTTATACATACTATTCCTCCTATTATAATAATTAGCTATAAAAAGAAAAAACACTACAAAAAATAGTCTTTTTTATAAGACTATTGCTATTAAGTTATTACTTCCTTTATTAACCATCTTAGTTATAGTTTGTGATAGTTTATATTTAGCAGAGTCTGGAAGCAGTGATAACTTAGCTTGTATACCTTCTTGTACTATCTCATCGAGACTTCTTCCAAATATCTCACTTTGCCAAATACTTTCAGGATCTTTATTATCTTTCATTATATAATCAATTAATTCTTTACTTTGAAGTTCACTTCCTATTATAGGTTCAAAACTACTCTCAACGTCTACTTTTATTAAATGAATAGAACTAGCTTTAGCTTTAAGTTTAATACCAAATCTACCACCTTGTTTAATTATTTCGGGTTTATCAAGTTTCATATCTTTTAGTCTTGGAAGTACTATACCATATCCTGTTTGATAAACTTGTTTTAAAGCGCCCTTAATAGAATCATATTCACTTCTCCCATCACTCAAATCTTGGAATACTTTTAATAAGTCTCCCTTAGTATTAACAGATGCACCCACTAACTCTTTTAATATGTCATTAAATAAAGATTCATCTGCTTCAAGTGTAATAGTAACCTCCGAATTATCAGTATCTAAATTAGATACGTATGCTTTACTTATCTCAGGAGCATCTTCTAAATTAATATTAATATTTTCTACATCTCTTAATTTATCTACATTAACAATAGATGTCTTCATTTTTTCAATAAATTTTTGTTTAACAGGATGATTGCTATTTAAGATAGCTACCCAATCTGGAATATTAAACTCAATATGATCAACATTAAACTCATATAATGCTTCTTTTAATATATTAGTAATATCGTTTTCAGTCATATCTAGTACACTCACAGGTATTACTGGTATATTATATTTCTCATGTAATTTTTCTGCTAAAGACTTAGTCTCAGTACTTCCTGGATGAGTAGAATTAAGAACTACTATAAATGGTTTATTAATGCTTTTTAACTCAGTGATAACCTTTTCTTCAGCAGATACATAATTACTTCTAGATAATTCTCCAATAGAGCCATCAGTAGTTACAACAATACCAATAGTTGCATGATCTTTAATTACTTTTTCAGTACCAATCTCAGCCGCTTCCATAAATGGTAGTTCTTCTGTAAACCATGGCGTTTTTACCATTCTAGGATTACCTATCTCATCTTGATAACCAAGTGCATCAGGAGTAACAAATCCAACACAATCAACTAATTTAATATTAGTAGTCATTTCATCTATTTTAATATTAGCACCACTACTTGGTACAAATTTAGGCTCAATTGTCATAATAGTTTTACCCTGAGCAGTTTGTGGTATCTCATCCATACATCTTTTTTTCTCCATAGGATCATCAATATATGGAAGTATCAATGTTTCAATACATTTCTTTATAAAAGTACTCTTTCCAGTTCTAACAGCACCTACTACACCTAAATATATCTCCCCGCCAGACTTTTTATCAAGACTTTTTATTATCTGTGTTTTATCCATAATTACCCTCTTTCTAACTTATAGTAATATTTATGAAATAACGCACATTTTATTACAAAAAAAATAGACTTTCGTCTATTTATTAAATATAAATTCAGGAAATATAGTCCCAATAAACAATAAAATAACAATCATTATAGGATTAATAAGTATTTTAATTATTGAACTAAATAAATCATTATTATATATAACCTTAGCAAGTAAATCTTTATCTTCAAGAGAAATAGTTTCATTATTCTCATTTAACACTTTATATTTATATAATTCGTTATCAAGAACTTTTGCTACTAAATATTTTTCACCATCTTGATATATAATATAATCATCTTTTTCATAATTATCTTTTTTTTCAAATATAACTAGTTTACCACTTTTGATCTCAGGAGAAAGTCCATTTCCTTTAACTATTATGTATGAGTAACCATCTATTATAGTTGGAAGTGGTTCTTTATATATTTTTCTTTTAGTAAATAAAACTACTTGAATTAATGCAAAAATAACTAAATATGAAATAATAATTCCTCTTATAATATTTACAAATGTTTTCATTATAATACAACTCCTTTTTCTTCACTAACCCCTGCAAAGTTAGGTATATAACTTCCATATCTTAATGCAGGTCTCATAGCGTAAGCAAGAAATTCATTTTGAATATAAGGCGTTATAGTATTTAAAAGTTCATAAGCATAACTCCTATATTCATCAAATATATTTTTACCAGAATAAGCAGTAAGTCCAGCGCCAACCCTATCCTGTGTTAATTGATTTAAAATATTTACATAGTATTCATCAATAACGCTTAATAATTTACCTCTAACTTTTTCAGAATAATTAGCAATAGAACCAGAATTTTCTAAATATGAAATTCTTCCACTAAATAATTTACTAAGACTTTCTTTTAGTTTTAAAGGACTTGTAAAATCACAGGAATATATCATTTGTGAAGGTACAAACTGTCCAATTAAAGTCACTATATCCTCAGGACTTTTAGAAGATAAATAAGTAGTATACCCATCTATTATTCCACTAAGTACCTCACTTATATTTTTACTTTTTAACACTTCATCTCTTTGACGATAGAATATATTCTTTTGTTCAGTTATTATTTTACCAAACTCTTCTTCTGTTTTTCTTGCCTCAGCATCTTTACTTTCCCTCTTAGATTGACATGCTTTAACTCTTTTACAAATAGATTCACTTGTTACTCTATCATAAGGATGGGTAGCCTTTAACATTGCAACTTTTGGACTAATAGCAAGTAAAGAATCATTTTCAGCAACTATTTCATCTTCAAGAGACACAAAACATTTACTACTTCCGGGATCTCCTTGCCTTGCTGCTCTACCTCTTAATTGATTGTCTATTCTTTCACTCTTATTATAAGTTGTACTAATAACATGAAGGCCTCCTACTTCTAAAACACCCGGCCCTAGTTTTATATCAGTACCACGACCAGCCATATTCGTTGTTACAGTCACTTTACCAAGAAGGCCAGCGTTTTTAATGATTCCATTTTCATTTTCATTTCTAACTGCATTTAATAATTGATGCCTAATTCCTGCTTCACTTAAAAGTCTACTTATAGTTTCACTTTCTTCTATTGAATCAGTACCAATAAGTACAGGTTCAAGTCTTTCATGACAAGATATTATTTCATTTATTATAGCCTTATATTTAGCTTCCTTAGTTAAATATACTTCATCTTCATAATCTATTCTAATATTTGGTTTTCTACTTGGTACTTCATATGTTTCTAAATGATATAAATCTTTGAAAGCTTCTATATTACTAGTACCAGTCATACCACATACCCCAGCTTCATACATTGAGAAGAAATCAGGAAATGTACATCTAGCTGTTACAATATTACTTGCTTTAATAGGTACTCTTTCCTTAGCCTCAATTGCTTCATGAAGCCCATTAGATAATCTTTTACCAGTCGCAACTCTACCAGTATTTTTATCTATAATACTAATTTCTTTTCCATTTTCAATTATATAGTCAACATCTTTATGATAAGCATACTCAGCAAGTATTGCATTATTAACTGCATTTTGTCTTATACCTAGTTCAAATAAGTCATCATGATTATTAATATCAAAATCAGGTATATATTTTTCCATATCACTTATCATTCTTGTAGATAACATTACCTCTTTCTCATCAAGAAAAAGTATACTTCCTGTGTATGTCATACCCTCTATATTAGTTTTTTGAGCAACCACCTTACAATCATATTTTTTAATAAAATCCCTTGCCCACTCACATAAGTTTCTATTATCAAGTGGATCTGCTGAATCTGTTTTACTACTACTTAAAATCATTGCTGTACTTGCCTCATCAAGAAGTATACTATCAACCTCATCAACTATAGCAAAATGAAATGGTCTTTTAATATATCTATCACTTTCTTTTTTAACTAAATTATCATTTAAATAATCAAAACCAATTGTTGATGCTTTAGCATAAACTATATCGCAAGAATAAAGTTTTTGCTTCTCTTCACGAGTTATTTTTCTAGTTCTATTCTCAGGCACAAAGCCACAAGAAAGTCCAAGAAATTCATATACTTTGCTATTTTCTTTGCAGTCCCTTTCTGTCAAGTAGTCATTTGATGTCATAACATGGACACCCTTACCACTAATAGCATTTAAATACGCCACTAATATTTGTACCAACGTTTTTCCTTCACCGGTTTTCATCTCACTAATGCAATTATCTTGCATCGCTACTGCTGAAGCTAGCTGAACCTCATAATGAAACATACCAAGGCATCTCCTTGTTGCTTCTCTACAAACTGCAAAAGCCTCGACCATAATATCTTCTTCAGTTTCTCCATTTTTAAGTCTTTTTCTAAACATATCTGTTTGAGATGAAAGTTCACTATCAGACATAGATTTGTATTTGTCTTCAAGCGCACAAATCTTTTTAACAGTGTCATTTACTCTAGTTCTATTTCTCTGTGTATATGTTCCGAATATTTTATCTGACATACTCATATTAAACACCTATTTTCCATTAATATAAATATATCATTTTTGAGAAAAAATTTCAACAAACTTTAAGTTAATACTTTTTTAATTAATATTAATAATTTATTAAAAAAACTTGACAATTATTAAAACTATCCTTATAATAACGTCCCAACAAGTGACATATGTCATAAAATATTATGGAGGTTTTGGAAAATGAAGAAATTTTTAACTGTATTGTTATCAAGTACATTTCTTTTAAATACACTAAATGCAGAAGAAATGCCTGTACTTGAAAATGATAATGAAGTTAAAGCTGTAGTAGAAGAAAATACTCAAGTAGACGAAACTACTACACAAAATGAAGATACAACAAATGAAGAACAAGAAGTTAAAAACTATGTAGCACAAATCAATGACACAAAATATGAAACATTTGATGAAGCATATGCTGCTAGTAAAGATGGTGATACTATCATTTTATTAAGTAATGCAACTACAGAAGGTATTGATCTTAAGCATAACTTAACTATTGATGGTAAAAAACATACCTTAACATTTACTAATAAAGGTATCGCAATGTGGAAGTACTCTCTAACTTTCAAAAATATGACAGTTAGTATGAATGGAATTACTTCTACTCCATATACATCAGAATGGAATTGGATGGCAATCGCATCATCAGCTGATGCAAAGCTAATATTAGAAAACACTAATATGACAATTGATGCTGCTGGTAAGTCAAAAAATAACACTCATGCAATCTACTTTTGTGGTAATAATGTACTTAGTTTAAAAAACTCAACACTTACAATCAAAAACTACAAACAAGATGCATTAGAATGGGATGGTGGAGATGGTGGTTACAATATCCTACTTGATAACTCATCATATTTAAGTGATAATAACCGTTCAGGATTTACAGGAACATTCACTGTAAAAACATATAACAGTAATGTAGATGTAGTCAACAGTAGTGGTAATGGTTCAAACGGATCACATTTTGAATTTTATGATTCAAAAGTAAACTTTAATAATAATGGTGATCATGGTCTATCAGCAGGTTTATTAACTATTGATAATTCAACTGTTAATGCTAATAATAATGGTGCTAATGGAATACATGTTGGTGGTACATTAAAAGTTCAAAATAATTCAATTGTAAACATTGAAAATAACAAATGTAGTATATCAAGTAAATGGACAATACCAGGAGCATTATATGTTGCAGGTAAAGATTCAATAATTGATAAAACTACTAAATTAACTATTCAAAATAATAACGGTTCAGGTATTTATGTACATAAAACTGGTGATTTAAAGCTTGAAGCAGGAACAATTATTAATAATTTTGCTGAAAAACTACAAATCGGTGGTGGTATTCATAATGCTGGTAATCTTACTATAGATGATAGTGTTATTATAAATAATAATCACGCAGAAGTATCATCAGATGATATTTATAATGATGAAAATGCAAATATCACATTTGGTAATACTCATGATGATTGGGAATTAAACGGTGGTTACAAAGATAAAGATAAAACAGAAAAAGATTGTACTGACAAAATAGATGGTTGGTATGATGATAACGAAGAAAAAAGATATAATTCACATGATGAAAACAAAGATAATTTATATGTATTAGAAAAAACATCAGGAAAATATACAAATAAATTAACCTTAAAAGCAGCACATGGATTATATGGAAATGTAACTGTAAAATATATTGATGATGAAGGAAAAGAACTTTCAGAAAATATTATTTTAAGAGGTAAAGTTGATAGTGAATATACTTCATCAGAAAAAGAATTTGAATACTATGAATTAATAGAAGTAAAAGGAAATAAAACTGGTAAATATACTTTAGATAACCAAGAAGTTATTTATATTTATTCATTTGTTGGTGGTATGGGAGGAGATATAGTTGATCCTGCTTTCCCTAAAACAGGTGTTGAAGATAGTAACTTACCAGAAGTAATCTTCTCATTAAGTTCTCTATTACTAGCAGGAACAATTCTATTAAAGAAAAGATTCAATTAATATAAAAAAATACCCACTCTATTGAATGGGTTTTTTATTTGCATATTATTTTATCCAATTCGGAAAGCTGGAGAGACGCCATCCGCCGCAGATGCATTCAGAGTGTTTTCATTACCGCTGCTAGTAACTTCTAAAAAACGGGAATCATTATTACTCTGAGCACAACGTAAAAACCACCAAGAGGCAGTGCCATTATTTTTCTTTATTGCACTAGCATAACTACTTGTAGTCACGCCTTTCTCATTATAATAATCCAATTGTCTTGTTTTATTCCAAGCTGTAGAATGACCTTCTTTCCATACTTCTGCAACTGAAAGTAAATATAGCTTATCTATTGATGTAAAGTTATTTGTATCTTCAGGTCCATGACCTGATACTGTTTCAGTAGTAATGATTACACTCTTTAATTCTTGTGGTAATGAATTATAAATATCATTATCTATAAATGTTTTCATTTGACTTTTTGGCCATCCATCTTTATTCCAACCCGAATTATATGTTGTTCCTTTATATTCTCCGCTTGGATTCATATTATGTGTAGTTATTATATCAGTAAACTCTACTACAAATCCACATGCACTTTCTGAAAAGCCATTTGTTCCACATCCTTCTTTTGTTGGTGATTTTAAATTTGCTATCCTTACTTTATGTGTTCCATATTTTTTTAGTTTTACTTCTTTTTCATTACCTACACTATATGGACATGAGTCTGGATTATCAGTACAACTCTTAGCAACACTTGCTATTGTATCCCAATCATCTTCTGCAAAAGTTTTTGGTTTTTTAGGACCACATTCTTCATTATCTAAGTTTCCGTCTTTTAAGTCACTACTATTTAAATCAGTTATCTTTTTACCAGATGGTAATTCTGCTATCCACTCTCCATTTGATACTTTCATACTTTTAACTGATCCATCAGCATTTAAGAGTACACAATATTGTAAATCTCTTCCTGTCATTTCTAATTTAGTATTATCTTCCGAACTAATATAAGTTAGTTTATTTCCTTTCATAGTTTCAGATATGTATTTTTTAGATGCTTCACTGTATATTGTTTTTGCTTCTGTTAAGAAACTATTCTTTTTAGAATCATTAAACATTTTAAGTACGTTTGGAAGTGCTATTATAACTAGTATTGCAAGTATTGCTATTACTGCTAGTAATTCTACTAATGTAAATCCTTTATTTTTCATTTTATCTTACTCCTTCTATTATCATAATAAGATTGTATCATTTTAAATTAATAATAGTCAATTTACAAATGATTGACATTTAGTCAAATTGAAGTTAACGCCTTAATAATATTGATTAAAAAAACTTGCATACGCAAGTTATTCTTCTATTAATCTAGCAACTACTACCATTAGTTTACCTTTATATTTACCAAATAAACAAGTTTGAAGTACAAGTACTTTATCATTTTCATTTAATTCAATATTTGTTTTATAAATACTTCTTTTCTTTAGTCTATTAAAGTGTTTTAACCAATCAGAATCTTTTTTATAATTTAGATTCATATGTTCTTCAGTACTTTTTTTATCAGCAAGAACTATACTAAATATTTCATATTGTTTTATTTCATTATCTATTTTTAATAAAATACTTTTATGTTCATTATAGTATTCTTTTTTTAAATATCCTTCTAATGCATTAAAAGGAGGTTTATATTTAGTACTATTATGTCCATATATATTTATTTGTTTTGAATCTTTATTGACTCTATAATCCATAAATACAGCGCCTAATACACTTTTTTGTAATGATAATGATTTTTTTAAATAAAACTGGTTATCTTTTGTTTGAGCAATTGGAGTATTAATTTCATTATCTATACTAAGGATACCTATTACATCATTATTATTATATTTTTTCTTTAAAGAGTCTATTTCTTCTTTAACACTAATTTCTTTTTCTATAGCGCCTACACTTAATTTACTATCATTTATTTCTATAATTGTTTTATTATATTCTTCTTTTCTAATAAGTAAGAACACACCACTTATAACAATCAATACTATTAAAACAATAATAATTCTATCTAATAGTTTATTAACATTATTTTTAATATCACTATCATACTTCTTTTTCATATTAATCTATTCTTATCATATTATAAATTATTAATTGATAAATATTCTCCCTTCTTTCTACTTTAGCATTTACTTTATAAATATTATTTCTACTAACATCGCCTACTTTTAAATAAACACTAGGAAATAATACTCCTTCTACTGTTGCATATTCATCACTGAATTTAATAAATGCCATCTTATCATTATTTTTAGTTTTAATATTTTTAATGCTTTCAACATACAACAGGCAAGTAATAACTCTATTAAAATACTTTTTGTAGTTTTCAAGTGTTATATATGAAGTTCTATCATATTTAGTAATCGGATGATGAGATAAATAAAATCCATAATTCTTTATTTCAAGTTCTATCAACTCCTTATCACTGTAATCACTAGTACTCTCAAATACTGGTTCACTATCAAGCACCATATTTAAATCTTTACATAAACTTACATAATTTAATACTTCATCTATATTATCAATATAATTCTTTTTATTTATATTAAATTTATCAAAAGCACCACATTCTATTAAAGAAACAACCACTCTTTTATTAATGCTTTTACCATAACATCTTATCATAAAGTCATAAAATGATTTAAATAATCCTTTATTTCTTTCATTAATTATCTCATCGCTTACTGAAAAAGCAATACTATTGATAATAGTAAATGGTATTACAAGATTATTATCTTCTATTATAAATTCTTTTCCTGATTTATTTATATCTACTTTACTAAATAAAAGTCCAAGTATTTTAGCCTCATCCATATATTCTTTTAGTTTCTCTGAACCTTTATTCATATTAAGTAAGTTTTTCATAAAATACTTAGTATAATGACTCTTTAAATATGCCATTTGATATGCTACTTTAGAATAAACTACTGAGTGTGATTTATTAAAGCCATATGAAGAAAATTTAACTATTAAATCATATAGTTTAGTAGCAACATTCT
This sequence comes from Clostridium sp. CAG:1000, assembly GCA_000436975.1. Taxonomy (GTDB): domain Bacteria; phylum Bacillota_I; class Bacilli_A; order RF39; family UBA660; genus CAG-1000. The sequence continues at coordinate 40,717 of HG000340.1, read as the reverse complement.
TATCATATCCTTTATTTATAACACCATTAATTATCTTATCTTTTTCTTTTAGTATTAAATCATATTTCTTTTTAGACATTGCTCTTCTTATATTATCTGCTTGTGAATAACTAAACCCACCTATAGTTCTTAATATTTCTAATACTTGTTCTTGATATATAATTATTCCATAAGTACTTTTCAATATTGGCTCTAATTCTTTAACTAAATAATCTACTTTTTTAATACCTTTCTTTCTTTTAATATACTCATCTATATTATCACGAGGGCCAGGTCTATATAAGGCTATCGCGTCTACTAAAGTATTAAAATTATCTACGCTTAATTGTTTTAAAAAACTTCTCATACCACTACTTTCAAATTGAAATATACCTGATGTGTAAGCATTCTTAAATAAATTTAATGTTTTTGTATCATCAAGTGGTATATTATCTATATCAATATTACCACCAATGTCATTAAGTATATTTGATATAGTATTTAAATTTTTAATTGATAAAAAGTCCATTTTAAGTAGTCCTAAACTTTCTATATATTCCATACTATAACATGTAAGTATAACATCATTATTTTTATATAAAGGCATAATATTAGTAAGTTTCTCATCACTTATAACAACACCAGCTGCATGCATCGCAGTATTCTTTTTTAATCCACAAAGTCTATTACATATATTTATTAATTTTTTTACAATAGTACTTCTATTAATAACATTTATAAATTCTTTATTATTTTTTAATTCATCAAATGTTTTTTCATCCTTAATAGTTTTACAAATATTATCTACCACTCTTATGTCAATATTCATAACTCTTGCTGTATCTCTAATAATTTGCTTAGGAAGCATTGTATTAAATGATATTATTCTTGCTGTATTATATTTTCCATATTTATTAGATACATAGTCTATTACTTCTTCTCTTCTCATATTATCAAAATCAATATCTATATCAGGCATAGTAACTCTATCTGGATTTAAAAATCTTTCAAATATTAAATCATATTTTAATGGATCAATATTAATAATACCAAGAGAATAATTAACAAGAGAAGCCGCACCACTACCTCTACCTGGTCCAACTCTTATACCACTTTTCTTAGCAAATAATACAAAGTCATATACAATAAGAAAATAATCAACAAAGTTCATTTTCTCAATAACAGATAACTCATACATTAATCTATTTTTATATGCAAGCGGGACGTTTCCATTAAGTCTTTTATCTAGTCCTTTTTTAGATAATGCTCTTAAAAATTCAGTTGAATTTTCTTTATACTTAGGTATATGTACTTCTCGTTTAGGTAACTCAATATCAATTAGTTTTGAAAACTCAATAGTGGTTTTAATATCAGATTCATCATAATTATCTTTAATATATTCATCACTAACATTAACTTCATCATCAACTGTTTTACCTTCTTCTATTAATCTAATATATTTAAAATACTCTTTATCTTCAACATTGAAATATCTAATACATGGAATATATACTATAGATTTACTTAATTTAATTGATTCGGTTTTTTCATTCTTATCTCTATATCCAATATATATTTCATCAAAATATTCTTTTAATTTTAAATAATTTTTGTAATTACATACACATATAATATCATTATAGTTTTTAATTCTATTAAAACTTAAATTTTCTATATTTTTAATTGTAACTATCTCACATAATGAAATATATCCATTGTAGTTTTTAGCATATAAGAGAAAATTAATATCATTTATAAATACCTCTATTCCTATGATTGGTTTAATTTGACTATCTTTGCATTTATTAATAAACTCCATCGTACCAAACATATTCTCATCAGTTATACCTACACTACTAATATTAAACTTTTTGGCATATAAAATGAGTTCATCTATTTTAATTAGACTATTCATAAGATCATATTCAGTTTTTACATTAAGTGGAATATACTTCATAAATACCTCAGTTTTATTATACAATATTTAGTTAAAAAGAAAAAGTAGGAAAGACCACTTAATATAATAGTTAGTTGAAATTAGAAATAACTTTCTCTAGTCTTGTTTTATCTTTCTTAAGTTTCGATTCTGTTTGAGTAATACGAAAAAGATTTGCTGAAGTTCTTCACTACCCATATTATCAAGTATATCTTCCCTATATCTAAGTCCTTTTCTTTTAATAATATCATTTGTTGTTTCTCACGTTTTTAGGCCTTTATATCCACTATTATGAAACTTATCAAAATTCTTAACTCCTGCATTTCTAGCAGCGATGTTTAATGAATAGTTTCCTTTTCTTGTTAGGTTTCTTTGATATAATCTTTTTTCATCTTCAGTAAGAGTATTATACCCTTTTTCACTTAGTTCTTGACGCCTTGTTTGTATTGCAAAATAAGTTTGAGCGAGTGCTATTACTTTCTTTCTAGAGTCACCATTTTGTGCGATTAAATAACAAGCATAACGTGATAACTTATAATCTATAACATTTCTATTTCCACCTTTCCCTAGTTTTATCATTTTCCCGGCTCCGGGAAAATGATCCGAAACATTGCAATCGCTTTGTTTGCAAGCCATCATAGCATTTTTGATCACATTAGAAAATCTCTCCCATTTTTTATAATCTAAAACTTTTTGTAATTCACGAGCATACCAAAATTCGCTTCCATTTTCATCGATATGTTTTATATCTTCAAATAGTCTTTCTGTATATTCTTTTAATTCATTCATATTTTTCCTTCCTTCTAGAGGTTATCCCTCTATTATAATAATTAGCTATAAAAATAAAAAACACTTCTTTTTTTTACAAAAAAAAATAAAGATTTTCTCTTTATATAGTTATTCTATCTTTACAAATTAAAAAACTACTGATTTTTCTCATCAATAGTTTTATTAAATTCATATTCTAATACTTATCATCATATCTATCAAAGTCAACTCTATCCATTTCTTCAATAACTTCAAGTTGATTTTCAATAATTTGTCTTAATCTTCTTTTTAGGACATTGGTATTTCTCTTAAGCATGTCAGCACGATTTTGAGCTTTTTCTGCTTTTAATAAAGCATCATTTATAATTCTACTAGCGTTACGCCTAGCTTCATTAACAAGAGATTCTGCTTCTTTACGAGCAGAACTTTTAATTTGATCTCCTGCACTTTCAGCTGTATATATTGCTCTATTCATAGTTTCTTCAATTTTTTGATAATGAAGAAGCTGTTCAGTTAATTTTTTATTATTTTCTTCAGTTTTTTGACTCTTTTTAAGTAAGAGTTCGTAATTTCTAATAATATCGTCTAAGCACTTATGTACTTGATCTTTATCATAACCACGAAAAACCACATCGAACTTTTTCATGCTTCACCTCTAAATATATTTTATTCTACCATTCTCCTAAATCATCTTTTTTAGTGCTCTTTTTTCTTTCATCTTCTGTTATTGTTCCTTCAATTTCAAATCCCTTAGGAGCACAAATAACAATGCCAGGGCCAAGCTTTTGCATACTTCCTTCAATCGCATAGATAATACCATTTAAAAAATCCATAATTCTTTTAGATACATCTGATGTAACTCTCTTAAAGTTTACAACAACTTGATTTTGTTCCTTTAAATAATCAGCAATTTGTTGTGCCTCAGAAAATGCTCTTGGTTCAACTAAAATTGTTTTATTTTTATATCCTTTACTTCCCTTTGAAGTTTCTTTTTCTTCATATTCTTCAATATCACTATCCTCAGGTTTAAATATATCACTTAATCCCTTTAAAGCCATTAACAATCCCTCCTTATAGTCATCTATATTAATTTTAACACAGAAACACTCACCTATCAATAAGTAATTTTAAATTATTAAATTATTTTCAAATCAATTATTATTTTTTTACATATACTTTATAATAAAAAATAGAGATTTCTCTCTATTTAGCATCATACCAATCTTTACCATATTCTATTTCTACTTTTAATGGCACTGATAGCTTATAAATACCTTCCATAATATTTCTTACAAGTTCCTTAATACTTTCAAGTTCTTCATTTGGAACTTCAAATATTAATTCATCGTGAACTTGTAATAACATTTTTGTTTTATAATTATTTTTTTTAAGTTCACTATCAATCTTTATCATTGCCATTTTTAATATATCAGCACTAGTTCCTTGTATTGGTGTATTAAGTGCCATCCTATCACCCATAGATCTTATTAAATAATTAGTATTCTTTATTTCTTCTATTATTCTTTTTCTATTAAATAGTGTTCTAACATATCCAAGACTCCTTGTTTTTTCAACTATATCTTTCATATATTTATTAACTTCTGGATATAATTCTAAATATTTATCTATATATGTTTTTGCTTCTTTTGCTGTTATATCTAGGTTTTCTCCAAGACCAAATCCACTAATACCATACACTATACCAAATATTACTGCTTTAGCAGTTCTTCTCATATCTTTAGTAACATCTTTTTCTAGAACATTAAATATATCGCTAGCAACATGAGTATGTATATCTTCATTATTATTAAATGCTTTTTTTAAACTTTCACAGTCAGTTATATGTGCTAGTATCCTAAGTTCTATTTGAGAGTAATCACTTGATAATAAAACACAATTTTCATTTGCCACAAAAGCTTTTCTAATCTTTTTACCTTCTTCATTTCTGACAGGTATATTTTGTAAATTAGGATCTACTGATGATAATCTTCCTGTTCTAGTACCAGTTTGTTTATATATAGTATGTATCTTACCATCGTTTCTAACATAATTATTAAATGTATCTAAGTATGTAGAATATAATTTAGATAAATTTCTATATTCTAAAATATCTTTAATTATTGGATAATGTGCTTCATATTTAACAAGAACATCATGAGCAGTAGACATTGCCTGTTTACCTTTACCTCTTGGTATCATTACTTTATTATAAAGGACATCTGCTAGTTGCTTTGGAGATGATATATTAAACTCAACTCCTGCTTCATCATATATTTTATGAGTTAAAATTTCTATTTTATTTTTTATGTCTTTTTTTAAGTCATCTATTATATTTGTTTTAACTGTTATACCATTTATTTCCATATTAGCAAGAACATAAATTAATGGATGTTCTATATTATAATATAAATCATTCATTTCTTCTTCTTTTAATTTATTATTATATTCTTCATATGTATCATATAAGAATTTTGCTTTACTTGTAATAGTGTTTATTATTTCATCTTCACTAAGCGGTATTTTTTTATTAATTATTTTTTCATAATAAGGAATATCTATTCCATAAGTAGTTGCTAAGTATGACACATCATCTTTAACATTAATTTCAAGTAAATAAGATGCGATTAATGTATCAAATGATGAAGAGACATCAATATTATATTTATTTAATGCTACTATATTCTTTTTAAGATCGAAAGTTACACTAACATTCTTTAACAAATCTTTATTTAGTAATATACTTGGCAAATCTAAGTAATATAATGTTTTACCATCATATATAGAGCCACCTATTATATTAGAAATATGATAATTAGTATTATCAAGTTCTAAATAGAAACTATATTTACCATTTATTTCTATCTTACCTTTAACTATTTCTATTTTATTATCTTCTTGTTTTGATGGTATTTTAGATATACTCTTCAAAAACGAATTAAATTCTAGTTCTTTATATTTATCTATTAATTTATTGATATCAGGACCATTATATTTAATACTTTCAAATGTATATTCAAAGTTAATTGTTTTATATATTGTTGCTAGTTTATATGAAAAATATGCATTGTCTTTATCATTTAATAATTTTTCTTTAAGTTTACCAGTTATATTATCTATATTATTATATACGCCATCTAATGAACCATACTTTTGTATTAAATTAATTGCTGTTTTTTCACCAATGCCTTTAACACCAGGTATATTGTCAGAAGAATCTCCCATCAATGATTTTAAATCAATCATTTTAATTGGTTCTACACCATAAGTATCAAAGAATGTTTTTTTATCCATAAGTATATAATCTTTTTGTTTTAATAATTTAACATTAACTTCATCACTTATCAATTGTAATAGATCTTTATCACTACTTATAATGGTCGCATTATAATTTTTATCTTCATCTGCCATTCTTGCAAATGTTCCTATAATATCATCTGCTTCATAATTATCACATTCAATATATTTAATACCCATAAGAGTACATATTTCTTTTGCTATTGGAAATTGTATTTTTAAATCTTCTGGTGTTTCAATTCTTCCATCTTTATAGTTATCATACATATCTTGTCTGAAATTATGTCCTTTATCAAATGCTATCATCATATATTCTGGATTTTCTTCATTAATAATTTTATTTATCATATTTATAAATCCATATAACGCATTAGTTGGAAGACCTTTAGAATTTCTCATTAAGTTTCCATTGTATGCAGTAGCATAATAACTTCTAAATAACAAATTATTTCCATCTACTAGTATTGCTCTTTTTTTCATCATATCCACCTATTAATTATTTTACTATAATTTAACTATTTTGACAAATAAAGAATGTTGTTGGTTTCACCTAAATCATTACTGAGTTAGGTGATTTTTTATTTTAATCTAATATTAAAAAGATATTATAAGATTTTTTACAAACTAAAAACACTTAAGTATTTTAAGTGTTTTTTAATATAGTTTTTCTTCGTATTCAAACTCTTGATCTAATATTGAAACAATATCTCCTTCTTTAGCACCAAGATTTTTTAATTCATCATCTACCCCTAAACTTTTTAATTTTCTTGCAAATCTAAGGGCTGATTCATCTGAATTAAACCTTGTCATTTTTAATAGTTTTTCTAAATCTTTACCAGTAACAACCCATCTATTTTGGCCTTCTCTTTTAATTTGATATGGTTTTTCATGTTTAAATTCATAAAGTACATAATCTTCAAATTCATTTTTATCATATGTTTCTTCATCTGGAATAGACTCTAGTATTTCTTTTAATTTAAATATTAGTTCCTTAGTTCCTTCTAGTGTTGCGGCTGATACTTCAATTATTTCTAAATCTTTAAATTCTTTTTTAAATCTTTCTAGGTTTTCTTTTGCAGTTTCAATGTCCATTTTATTAGCAACAACTATTTCTCTTTTATTATAAAGTGCTTCACTATAATTCTTTAATTCTTTTCTAATAATTTTATAGTCTTCAATAACATCTCTATTATCAACTTGTGCCATATCTAAAACATGACATACTATTTTACATCTTGATACATGTTTTAAGAACTTATCTCCAAGACCAATTCCTTCAGATGCTCCTTCAATCATGCCTGGTAAATCAGCAACAACATAACTATAATCACCTGACTTAACAACTCCTAGATTTGGTACTAGAGTTGTAAAATGATAATCAGCGATTTTTGGTTTAGCCGCTGAAATAACTGATATTAAAGAACTTTTGCCTACTGATGGAAAACCTATAAGGCCAACATCTGCTAGTAATTTTAGTTCACATATAACGTTTCTTTCTTGCCCTGGTTCTCCAAGTTCACTAGTATAAGGCGCTTTATTTTTATTTGTCATAAAAGCAGCATTACCTTTTCCACCTCTTCCACCTTTAGCAACAATTGCTTCTTGACCATCACGCACTAAGTCACACACTATAAGATTAGTATCTGTATCTTTAATAGTTGTTCCAACTGGAACCACTATAACAGTATCTTCTGCTGTACTACCTGTTTGGTTTCTACCTCTACCATTAGTTCCATTTTCACCTTTTAACACTTTTTTATATCTTAAATCTATTAGTGTTCTAAGACCTTTATCTGCCTTAAAGATAATGTTTCCACCTTTTCCACCATTACCACCATCAGGTCCACCTAATGGAACATATTTTTCTCTTAAGAAAGATGTACATCCATCTCCACCTTTACCAGCTATTAATTTTAAATTAACTTCATCTATAAACATAAAAATCCCTCTTCCATACAATTTTACCATAATAAAAGGTATATTTCTATACCTTTTTAAGTCTTAGTTTCACTAATATTTCATCTATAAATTCATTGCCTAACGTTTCATTTATAGCATTATTTTTATAAACTATTGTTAAGTATATAATTGCACCTAATATTCCATGTATCATTAATGAAATAGCACTACTTATAAATGTATAATCAAACTTAATAAATGTTTTAGATAATAATATTGGAACTATTATAGCAATAGATGGCACTATTAATTTTTTCATTAAGTTAACTGTTTTTCTATAACTAAAATGCATTTCTTTTCTTAAATAAATTAATGCGATTGATATTGAAATTGAATAACCAATACATGTTGATACTATAGTTGCAATATATTCAGGAAGACCTACTTTATTAAATAATAAAATAAGTGGTATATCAAGTAATGCATTAGCAAGCAGTCCTGCAACTGAATTAATATAAACTATTTTAAACTTTCTCATACTTTGAAGAGATGTATTTATAACTGTCCATACTCCAAAGAATATATGACTTATAGCAGATACTTTAAGTGCAAGTGAACCATATTTACTACTACCATAAAAAATATAATAACTTTCATTTGATAACATTAGTAATAATAATGCCATAGGAACAGTTATTATTAGCATAGTTGATATTGCTTGGTTGAATCTTCTATTTACCTCATCATATTCTTTTCTTATATAGCTTGTTGTTACATGTGGGATTATATTAGTAGTAAGTGATATAGCAATAGCTATTATAACGGTACATATCTTAGGTGCCCAAGTTGATACTATTCCTGATACTGTTTCACTTTCAATCGCAGAATAACCTATCATATGAAGACCTTTTATAATAAGTTTTACATCCACTATAGTATATAAATTATCAACTATAGATATTATTACAAGTGGTATACAATATGATAATATTTTTTTAGCAATAGTTTTATTTGGTACTTGATCTTTTTTATCAGCAACTGGAAATTCCTTTTTATTATTTTTAACTTTTATTCTTAAGTAAATATAAGCAGCAAGTCCACCTATAAATGCGCCTAAAAGTGCAACACCTACTCCACTTGTAACTGATTTATTTAACACTTTAATTACTGTAAATGAACCCAATAATACAACCATTATTCTAACAATTTGTTCTATTAATTGAGAATATGAAGTTGGTGTTATAAATTTATGTCCCTGCATATATCCTCTTAATACACTTAAGAATGGTATTATTATTAAACAGAATGATACTGATTTAATTACATATGATATATCTTCAATACTATTACCACCAGTAAGATCACTTATTATAAATCTAGCAATATATTCTGAACCAAAGAATACTATTAAGAATGAAAAGATTGCTAAGAATGCAATTATCTTTTTACCTATTTTATATGCTCGTTCTTTGGCATCATACATATTAAGAGCAAGATACTCACTTATAATCATAGATATTGCGATTGGTATACCTGCGGTACTAATATTTAAAAATAAATTATAAATATTATATGCATAACTATAAAGAGTCCCACCATTTGTACCTATTATCTTATAAAAAGGTATTACATATAAAGCGCCTAATAATTTAATTATAATTAGTATTACAGATGTAACTATTGTTCCTTGTATAAATGTATTTTTCTTTAATTTTTTCATAAATTCATCTTCTTCATTTCTTCTTCACCAAGTATCTCTGATATCTTAGCTAAATGACCTACATGTTCATCATTAAATAAATAATATTGAACAAGCCCATAACTTGGATATTCATTTCCTTCCATAATAACAGGTCCATTTGGTGTAAAAGCAATGTCCCATCCTACATATCTTACCTCAGGCACTAAAAGTGCTGCTTTTAACGCCATATCAAATGCTTCTTTTACATAAGGTACTTTAACAGTACTAAATTTAATCTTTGCCATCGGATGATACTCATAAGTATTAGCAACATCATCTACTACTCTACTACATATTTTGCCATTTTCATCAAGTCTCATATAAGCATCAGAGCATCCTATTGCAACTGCATCATCGATATTAATTCTAAGTGCATTAGCAAGTATATAACTCTTACCATCTTTGACAAGAGTCACAATTCTAAAAGAATTAACTGCATAAGGATTTAACTTATCAAGTTCTTTATGTTGTATAATTTCTTCTTCTATTAAATTTAATTTTTTACTTTTTAATTCTTCAAATAGTTTATTAACATCTTTTATATCTTTAACACATATTTTTTCTATACCATGTCCACCAAAGTCAGTTGGAGGTTTAGCAAATACATTCTTTTTACCCTTGATAAATGATTTAAAATCATCAACAGTAGAAACTCTTAAATCAAGAAAATCTCTTTTAATAAAGTCTCTAAATACTTTATTAAATAATAGTTTATCCCTCATAACAGCTATATATCTATCATCATTTAAATATTTAAGCATTTTATAAAAAGATTTAGTTGTCACATAAGTCTTCTTTTCATCTTCTGTTAAATTAATATAATCTCCTTTTAAGTAATCAGTATAACCTATGCCATATTTTATAAAATTTTTGATCATATCTCTTTTAACATAACCCTTGCTTTTATTATTACGTTTAGCAATGTCACTACTTAATTTATCAAGTTTTTCAAAATTTATTGCTTTTACTTTTTTAAACATCATTGTTTTAAGACTCATTTTCACCCTCCATTATATACTTTTCTTCATAAACTTTTTTATTATTTTTGATATATACTTTTGGTAAATTTTTACCTATATTTACAAGTGCATTATGCATACTTGTATTATTTAATCTTGCTATCTGACCAATAGTTATACCATCACCTAAAATGGTTACTTCATCATTTATACTAACACTTTCATCTATTAGTATACTCATCATACACATAGATATTTCACCAATAACAGGATATTTTTTATTATTAATAATAACAAATCTATTTACATGATTAGTACCAATCCCATCATCATAACCAATTGGTATTGTTGCGATTATTTCATCTTTCTTTGCTTCATAAAGAATTCCGTAGCCTACTTTATCGCCTTGTTTTATATGCTTGATTTGTATAATATTAGTTTTAAGTTTTAAAGCAGTTTTAAGTTCAATATTCACATTATCATATGTTTTACTTATGTTATATTTTTTAATTAAATAATTATTTCTAATCTTCCTTAATATATTTTTAGGACTATTTGATAATCTTTTTGGTGCGATATCAAATCCATATATAATAGTTCCAATTCTAATAGCATTAGCAAATTCTAACTTAGGATGAGAAAGAACTATAAAACTACTACTTAAATGTATCATTGGTATCTTAGATAAATCTAAATCACTAGTAATATCTTTAAAATTAGAGACTTGAATATCATAGAATTTATCATGAGTACCAGGTGTTGCGAAATGAGTAAATAATCCTTCTAAATATATATTTTTATTTGAATTAATAATATGGACTATTTCATTTAATTCATTTTTACTACTAACGCCTAATCTATTCATTCCAGTATCTATTTTAATATGAACTTTTATATTTTTATTTGTAATTTTTATTATTTCTTTTAAATAATCAACTTCATGAATAGTTAGAGTTATATTATTATCTATTGCTACGTCAATTGAATCAAGTTCAATCTTTTCAACACAAAGAATACCTATATCTTTGTTATACTTTCTAATATTCATTGCCTCTTCTAAAGAAGATGTTGCAAAATAATTAATACCACTCTTTATTAAGTCATTTACTATATACATACCATGATTATATGCATTTGATTTAACCATAGCTATATAGTATTTATAATCATTATATTTTTCTATTATGTTTTTTACATTAGAAGTTATATTATCAATATTAACTTCCATAAATGTTTTTCTATACATACATTTCACCACATTAATTTTAACATAATTATATTTATTTTAAAAGAAAAGAGGTATATTTTTACGTTATACCTCTAGTTTTTCACTAATTTTATCTTTATATGTTAAAAATATTTTGATATTTTTATCTATTGAATCTCTATTTACTTGATATGCTTTTTCATATGTATTATCATGATCACTTATATGTATTAAGTATATATATTTAGTATTATTTCCTATAAAATAATTTAAATACTTAGCACAATCTTCATTAGATAAGTGCCCCATATCTCCAATATTTCTTAACTTAGTCTTTTGATCTTTAGTACCATTCATTTCCATTTCTACATCATGATTACTTTCAAGTAAATACACAGTTTTATTTTTTAAAAGATTATAATATTTAAAATGTATCATACCAGTATCAGCCATATATGCTATACTATTACCACCGTATTCAAATACAAAACCATATCCTTTTTTATCATGTGAAATTGGTACTTTATCAAATTTAATACCCATAATATTATCAAGTTCATCAAACAACACTACATCTTTTAATTTATCCCTTTTATCATACTCAAGTAATGTTTCACTTGATATATATATTTTAGTATTATAAACCCTATTAAATGTATGAATACTTCTTACGTGATCTATATGTGCATGTGTTACGATTATAAAATCAATACTTTCTGGTTCTACACCTATATCATATAGCCTTTCTTTCATAACGCCATATGGAAGACCAGCATCTATTAAAAACTTTATATTATTTAGTTCTATATATGTAGAGTTACCACTACTACTGCTACTTAAAACAACTACTTTCATTTAATTCACCATGTAATATTATAACACAAAGCAAAAAGAAAAAACTAATATTTATTTAATTAGTTTTTTACTATAGTACAATTAACTGTTTCTGTTTTTTTACAAATATCATTTTATTTAGTATAACCAGAAGGACAACTTTCAGTAGTTACTTTACTTGTAGTTTTAACACACCACATAAGTGCTCCGCCTGCTTCTTCTTCAGTATACATATAATCGCTACTATTTTTACATTTCCAATATGGTGCTTTATCTATATTATCTGCTAAATATTTAGCTTTATAATTCAAGCATTTCCCGTCTTACTATCAAAATATCTTTTTTTATTTTACACGCTAATTTTTTTTGATTATATTCTTTAACATAATTTAAATAACAACCTTTTAATTTAAGTGAAGCATCATTAGTAAAATTACAAACTTCATTATCTATATCGTTTTTAATATTCATGTTACCTCCCAATTATATAATCAGTCATAAATATTAAAAACACTTTTTTCAAAGAAAAAAGAAGCAAATGCTTCTTAAAGATCAAATAAACTTAATTGAGAACTTTCACTCATACCTTTAAATATGCCCATACTTCTCATCTTATCAATTAGAGTTTGTGAAACTTTACATCTATTTTGAAAATCTTCTATACTAATAAATGGCTTAATTTGTGCTTCTTTTTCTATGTTTTTAGCAACTACTTCACCAAGACCATCAATTGTGATAAATGGTGGGATTAATGTATTATCATCTAAAACTCCAAATGTCATTGCTTTTGATTTATATAAATCAAACTGTTCTACTTTAATTTTTCTTGCTGACATTTCAAGTGCTACATGTAAAGATTCAGATATGCCATTTTCTTTATTTGAAGCATCTCTTCCTTTATTTTTTATTTCAATTAATTTATTTTTAATAGCGTCATATCCTTTAATCATTGCATCTATATCAAAATCAGTTGCTTTAGTTGAAAACCATGATGCATAAAAATATACAGGCATATGGACTTTATACCATGCAATTCTAAAGGCACTTGTAACATAAGCAGCAGCATGTGCTTTAGGAAACATGTATTTTATTTTTTGACATGAATCTATAAACCATTCTTCAATGCCTGCTTCTTCCATGGTCTTTCGATGTTCTGCCCAAGTAGCTGGGTCTTTAGATGCTTTACCTTTTCTTACAAATTCCATTATCTTAAATGCTTTTATTGGTTGCATACCTTTGTACATTAAATATACCATTATATCATCACGACACCCAATTACCTCTTTAAATGGAACTTTAATATTACCACTTGCATCAGGTGTACATAAATCACGTGCATTTCCAAGCCATACATCAGTACCATGAGAAAGTCCTGATATCTTAACAAGTTCAGCAAAAGTTGTTGGCTTAGTTTCTGATACCATACCAATCGTAAACTGTGTACCAAATTCCGGTATTCCAAGAGTACCAGTTGGACACATAATCTCATCATTAGTGACACCTAAAGCATCTATTTTAGAAAATATACTCATAGTTTCTTTGTCATCAAGTGGTACATCAAGTACATTTGTATGACTAAGGTCTTGAATTAATCTAAGCTGTGTTGGATCAGAGTGACCTAAAATATCAAGTTTAAGTAAGTCTTCTTCAATTGAATGGTAATCAAAGTGTGTTGTTCTCCATGCTGAATTTGGATCATCTGCTGGAAACTGAAATGGAGTGAAATCTGATACTTCCATATAGTCTGGTACAACCACTATACCACCTGGATGTTGACCGGTAGTTCTTTTAACACCAGTACATCCCATTGCAAGTCTTTCTATTTCACAGCTTCTTTTATCAATTATACCCTTGTCTTCATAATAGCCACGAACAAATCCATAAGCTGTTTTTTCAGCAACAGTACCTATAGTACCTGCTCTATAAACATTATCAACTCCGAATAAAACTTTAGTATATTCATGAGCTGATGCTTGGTTTAAATCAGAAAAGTTAAGATCAATATCTGGCACTTTATCAGCATTAAATCCCAAGAAAGTTGCAAATGGCATATCCTGCCCATCTTTCTTCATAGGCTTATTACATTTAGGGCACATCTTATCAGGAAGGTCAAATCCACTTGAATAAGTAGCACCAAGCGCACTACCATCATCACTTTCAAATAAACTTGTTTGACAGTTTAAACATCTATAATGAGCAGGAAGCGGATTTACTTCAGTAATACCCATAAGTGTTGCGACAAAACTACTACCTACACTACCTCTTGAACCAACTATATATCCATCATCATTAGAGTGTTTAACAAGCCTTTGAGCAATTAAATATATTGGGTCAAATCCACCACCAATAATACCACCAAATGTCTTTTTAACCTTCTTAGCAATAGATTTTTCATTTTTCTCTCCGTCTTCTTCACTCCAGTTTTTAAGCACATATTCAGTTACAATCTCATTTACCTTATCATATCCTTCTATGATTGTATTATGTAGATTATCAAATGTTTTATTTAATAATTCTTCTTCACTAATTCCTTCATTTTCTTCTTTTAACTTACCATACCAATAATTATAAACAATATCTCCATAAAGTTCTTTTGCAATTCTTTCCTCTATATTTCTAGGAAGAGGATCTCCGTACCATTCTTTTGCTTTAGTATATACTAACTCTGTAACAACTTTTCTGCAATCTAAATAAGTTTTACCATCATCTGCTTTAACTCTTGGTGAGAAAGGTATTCCTTTTGTATCTATAATAACTTCTATTTCATCAACCATATCAGCAATTTTATTTGTATTAGTAACAACTATTTCATATGCCAAATCTTCTCCTAGAAAACTAAAATCATCTAGCATTTCATTTGTTGTTCTAAAATGTTGTGAAGGTATTTCAGTAATATTGTTTCTTGCTAGTGGATGTCTTCCACCACCAGGTACTTTTTGATGAACTATTATTTCTCTATATATTTTATCTTCCCTAGTGAAATGATGAACATCTCCAGTCGCAACTATTATCTTACCAGAGGCCTTAGTAACTTCAACTATTTTCTTAATATGGCTTTTTAACTCATATATATTTGCAAAATCTCCCGTTTGTAATAAATGATCATATACTTCAGGAGGTTGTACCTCTACATAATCATAGAAATTAATTATATTTGTAAGTTCTTCTCCATCTTTACTTTTAGCCTCATTAAATACTTCGCTTTCATAACAGCCACTACCGATAATAATTCCTTCTCTTAATTCATTTAGTTTGCTTCTTAAAATTCTAGGTGTTTTATAAAGATAAGTTGTATTAGCAAGAGAAATAATTTTGAATAAGTTTTTAAGTCCTGTTCTATTAAGCGCAATTGCATTAAAATGATAAGTCCGACCAAATTTATATATATCTTCTTTAGAAATAAGTCTTTCTAACTCATTAATATTCTCATAATTTTGACTATCTAATTTCTTCATCATTTTATAAAACACTAATGCTGTGCCTTCTGCATCATAATCTGCTCTATGATGAGCATCCTCATCAAAATCAACATTATATCTTTTAACTAAAGCAGAAAGACTATGTCTAGAATATCCTTGATCTAATGCCCTTGAAAGTTCCAATGTATCTATTACAGTATTCGTAAACTCACCTAAATTATATTTCTTCATAGCCATTTCTATAAATGAAATATCAAATTTAGCATTATGAGCTACCATAGGTAAGTCTGAAGCCCACTTTAAAAATCTTTTAGTAACATTTTCTTCTGTATCAGCGTCTTTTAACATATCATCTGTTATTTGGGTAAGTTCAGTTATCTTTTTAGGAAGAGGCCTATTAGGATTTATAAGTTCATCAAATCTATCTATAATTACCCCTTCTTTAATTTTAACTGCTCCGATTTCAATCATTTGATCTCCAGCACCTGCATTAAATCCAGTTGTTTCTGTATCAAATACTACATATGTGCTTTCAAGTAGTGGAGCATCAATTGGTCTTACAACAATATTAACCATATCTTCTACTAAAGTAAGTTCAGTACCATAAAGTCCTTTAAACTTCTTACTTGGATCTTCTTGTTTTTTATTATAACTTTTTATTAAATTATAGCAAATAGGAAATGCTTGACAACCATTATGATCTGTTATAGCAACTGCTTTATATCCCATATCTATCGTTCTTGAAATAAGTTCACATGTGTGAGCAGATAAATCAAGTTTTACAAGTCCATCCATTTGGCTCATCATAGTATGAGCATGTAGTTCTACTCTCTTTACAGGAGCATCATCAACTATAACATTATTTTCTTTTCTTTCATATGTTTCTATATCATTAATACCAAACTCATAATCATTACTTCTAGTATTATATTTTATATTTCCTTTTAATTTATACCATTTATCTTTTTTAACTTGGCTTAATAAATAATTATACTCATCTTCCTTCTTAGTAAATATATTTGCCATTATACTGTCTGTATAATCAGTTAATTTAAGATTTATTATATACCAACCACTCGGAGTGTTTCTTGCATCGAGTCCAAATACTTTAGCAACTAAAACAACGTTATTTTCATTAGAAATTAAATTCTTTATTTGACTTACATCTCCGCCTATTGGGCTACCTTTAATTGTTTGTTTTGTTTTTTTATTTTGAACTACTTCAAGACTACTATTTAATTGTTCTTTAAATTTTTTTCTTTCTTCTTCATCAATAGTAGCAGTAACTTCTATTAAATCAAATCCCATATCACTTAAAAATATCTCTATTTTTTCTTTTAGAGATTCTATTTTATTCTTTTCAACATTATTAAGTACAGTTATATCTATAATATTATCATTAAACTTAATTTTTTCTCTATCGATACATTCTAACATTGGACATTTAGAAACTAACTTATCAAAATAATAATTAAAATAATCTTCTAAATATTTAGTATTGTTTTTAACTATAAATTTATATATTACTTTATAAACCCCTTTTAAAGTGTTACCACTTCTATATAATTCTTTAAATACACTAATTGGTACTAAATCATCACATTCTAAAACCAACCTCATTGTATTAGCCTTTTGCTCTAATAATACTTCTTTTACTGCATAATCTTTAAAATATTGGGTTAAACTATCATTAAAATTTACAGCATTAAAAAATCTCAAAAGTTTTTCATCTTTCATTTAACCTCACCTATATTAATTATAAATAAAATAAAAAATTATATCAATACTTGACATAATTTATTTAATTATTTTTCAAACAATCTGAATATTTATCAAAAGCAAACTCAGAATCAGTTGAATAATCATAACTTCCTGTATAATCATATCCACATGCTAAATAAGGTTTTATATTATTATACGAACTATTTGTTTTTGACTCGTCCTTAGTAAATAATATTACTCCATCACACTCAGATTCATCGAATGATATAGGTCCTATATAACTTTCTCTTTGAATACCCTCATCAACATTTATATCATTTTGTAAATCACTTAAACAAACATATTTTTCTTGACCCTCTGATGGACTAGTATAACTTTTTGGACACTTATAACCATATAATGGATTACTACAATGATCCTCTATATATATTTTAGCAGCATCTTTCATATTATTTTCTTGATTTTTCATACCAGCATCACTTGCATTATTTAAATAATCTACTAAATTTGGTACTACTAAAGTAACAAGTATACCTATTAAAGCTATTACTGCTAATAATTCTATTAATGTAAATCCTTTTTTCATATTATCACCATATTCATTATATCAAAGAACAAAAGATAAATCAAAATTTATCTTTGAAACCTCACGATTCCAAATTTCTGCTTCACAGACACTCTACTGAGTCTTCTCTTGCAGACTTAAATTCCGATAGTCGCTACCGTACTTTCTTTGTTCTTATTTTTCTTTCTATTAATTATTTTATCATACTTATATTACTTTTTAAAATGTTTCTTTTATTATTTTTTATATACATTTTTAATCCTTCAAACATTATATTTATACTTGCGTTTAAATCTCTATCTAACTTTAAATAACACTTTGTGCAGTTATATATCCTTTCATTTAAGTTTTTGTATTTTTTATCTTGATTATTACATCTACTACATGTTTGACTTGATGGATAATAATCATATATTTGATAAAACTGTTTGCCTTTAAACTTGGACTTATATTCGAGTTGTCTTATTATTTCATTAAAACATGCATCATTTATATTTTTTGATAGAGTATTTTTCTTTCCTTCTATTATCATACTTTTTGTATGTAATTTCTCACAAGTTATAATGTCATACTCATCTGTTATGTTTTTACTGATTTTATGTATATAATATTTTCTTGAATTAGCTAGTTTACTATGTAGCGCCACTAGTTTTCTTTTACATTTAAAATGATTATTACTTCCTTTTACTTTTCTTGATAATGCTCTTTGCATTCTTTTTATTCTTTTTTCATATTTTAATATATATTTATTATTTTCATATTCTGTTCCATCAGAAAGAGTAACTAATTTTTTAACACCTAAATCTATTCCAACTATTGATGCAGGAACAACTTTTTGAATTTCATCATTCATTTCAAAAAGAACAGATACATAATATTTGCCATTTGGTTCTCTTGATACAGTTGTACTTATAATTCTACCATTGATAGATTTTGTATTTCTATAGCCCCTAATCTTTATTTTTTTTAATTTAGGTAACTTTATCATTTTACTTTCTAAGTCTAGTTCTATATTACAATAATTATTATTTTTATATGTACCATAAATAGCAGTTGTACTATAACTGTTTTTACTAAACTTACTTTTGAATTTTGGATAACCACTTTGTTTATTAAAAAATCTTTTATATGAATCTTCTAGATTAAACAGTGCTTTATTTATAGCTATACTATCAGCTTCTTGTAGAAATGGATATTCATATTTTAAATGGTGAGTATAATATTTAATATTTTCACTTGCTTTTTTATAACTATTTTCTTTTTGTATATTCAAAAAGTAGTTGTAAACAAATCTAGTACAACCTAATGTTTTATTAATTAGAGTTCTTTGCTTTTCGTCTGGATAAATTCTAAATCTATATGCTTTATAGTACATTAATTCCCCCTTCGATTGTATTTTAATAATATTGATATTATCATACAATATTAAAGAATATACAGCAATAGATTTTTATCATTTTTTAAAATTTTTTCAATTTTGGAAGAACTTTTCTATAAGATAAAAATAGACTTTTAAAGCCTATTTTATATCTTTCATTTGTGGGAACAATACTACATCTCTAATAGATGGTTGATTATAAATAATCATCATTAATCTATCTATTCCAAACCCTAATCCTGAGATTGGTGGCATACCTGTTTCCATAGCATCTAAGAAACCTTCATCCATATCCATTGTTTCATCATCACCTTGTGATTTTGCTTTTAATTGTTCCTCAAAAGCATGACGTTGTTCAAAAGGATTTACAAGTTCTGAGAATGCTTTACAAAGTTCAGTTCCACTTGCTACTACTTGAAACATATCTACTCTTCTTGCATCATCATCATTTCTCCTAGCAAGAGGTATTAAAACAGCAGGATAATTATAAATAATAGTTGGACCTACTATATTACATCTAATAGTTTTCTTATATACAAAGTCTATTATTTGACTTAATGATTTATAATCTTGTAGATCCTCCATAGTAAATAATCCCTTAGAAACAACTACTTTTTTAAGTTCAAGAGGGTCTTCTATAGCAAGGAAATCGCATCCTAAGATTTTTTCCATTTCTTCTACATAATTTATTCTTGGCCATTCATAATCACCAAAGTTAAGTATATTTCCTTGATATTCTATTTCAGTAGTACCAACTAGTTCTATTAGCATATTCTTAATAAATTCCTTATAGAATTTAATAGTATCTTCAAAATCCCAATATGAAACATACCATTCAACTTGAGTAAATTCTTGTAAGTGTTCTGTATCCATTCCTTCATTTCTAAAACATTTAGCAAGTTCATAAACTCTATCAAATCCACCAGCAATACATTGCTTTAAATATGTTTCTGGTGCGATTCTTAAATTACAATCCATATCAAGAGCATTATGATGAGTATAGAATGGTTTAGCAGAAGCACCACTAACGGCATTTTGTAATATTGGTGTTTCAACTTCTAAGAATCCATTTTCTCCTAAATACTTATGTATAAATGCATAAAGTTTACTTCTTCCCAAAAATACGCGTCTTGATTCTTCATTCATTATAAGATCAGTATATCTTTGTCTGTATTTAAGTTCTGTATCTTGCAACCCATGAAACTTTTCAGGTAGTGGTTTTAATGCTTTTCCTAAGAATGTAAGTGTTTCAACTCTTAAAGTTTTTTCACCTGTTTGAGTAGTAAATATTTCTCCCTTAGCGCCAATAAAATCCCCTGAGTCAATTAATTTCTTAAAGAATGAATAAGTTTCTTCTCCAACTGTATCAATCTTTATTTCTAGTTGCATATCACTTTCTAAATCACGAATTCTAACAAAAGATAATTTACCCATCTTTCTCATGAATATTATTCTACCAGCTATACTTACATCAGTAGTTCCATCTTCTAATTCTCTTGCTTCTTTTAGTGTATGTGTTCTTTCAAATTTACTTGGGTATGGATTACATACCTTTCTTATTTCATCTAATTTTTCTCTTCTAACAATTTCTTGTTCTGAAAGTTTTAATTCCATTTATTTGTCCTCCTTAATTCTGGGTTCATATGTTTATTATTAATATAGCTAATAAAATCATCTAAATATTCAAAACTTAACCCTTTATATTCTTCATATAATTGTTTTATTATATCTTTAGCATTAACATTATCACCATTTGTAATCATGTTAACTTCATTTGTCGTAACTACACCAACATCTATATATTGCAACTTTTCACTTATTACTTCCCTATCAAAATTATAAGTTTTATCAAGCTCATAATTATCAATCATTCCCTTTATAATATTTTCTTCGGTATCTTCTATTTCTAATATAACATCAGAATTTAAGAATTTTTCTAAATATTCAAAAGTGCTTTCTATAACCTCACTTGTTTGAGTTTTTCCCTCTTTATATAATTTCTTATAATTATCTTTTATTTCATTGTATTCAGTAGCTGTAAATGAAACTAGACTAGAAAAATATCTATCTAACCCCACTGAATAAATTAAATTACTAATCCACATATCAGTCATTTTTAATAAACCAATTGGTCCTTTTGAAAAAGTTGCTTTATATGTAGTTGCTTGTTCAATAGCATTATTTGTAAAATCTCTTCTAATACCATATTCTTCTATATCTTTCAAAGAATCAATTCTTGCAAAATGTAATAATGAATTTTCATTTATTTGTGATAGCTGTTTTTCTTTTATTTTCATTTTTATATTCCTTTACTAATCTCTTATTTTTATATGTGTCTCTCTTAATTGAGTTTCAAATACTTCATTTGGACTTCCCATTAATGCATCCGCACCATTTGCTGCCATTGGAAAAGCTACCATTTCACGAATATTATCTTCATCTTTTAAAAGCATAAGTATTCTGTCTATTCCAGGAGCCATTCCTGCATGAGGAGGTGCTCCAAATTGAAATGCTTGATATAATGATGGAAATTTACTTTCAACTACGCTTTCATCATAACCAGCTATTTCAAATGCTTTTTTAAGAATAACTGGGCTATAGTTTCTCTCTCCTCCACTAGCCATTTCAAGACCATTGCATACAAAATCATATTGACATGCTACTATATCGCCGGGATTCATTGTTTCAAGTGCTTTAAGTCCACCATTTGGCATACTAAATGGATTGTGTGTAAAATCCCATTTATTATCTTCTTCATTCCATTCATAGAATGGGAAATCTACTATAATACAAAATTCAAATTTAGATTTGTCTACTAAATCTAATTCATCAGCAAGTCTAAGTCTTAAACTTCCACATAGTTTATCAAATTTCTCACCCTTAGAGCCACATATAATTACTAAATAATTATTATTCTCTAATTTTAACTTATCTTTTATATTTTTAAGTTCTTCTTCACTAAATAGTTTAGCCATTGAACCAGACATTTCATTATTTTCTAATTTTATAAATCCAAGTGATGAAGCACCAAGCTCTTTATATTCGCTTTCTAATTTTTTAAACCATGAGTTTGACTTATCACATGAATCTAATTTCATACATTTAACTTCTTTATCTTTAAATACAACTGATTCATTATTTTTAAGTATTGAAGTTAAGTTTTCTATTTCAAATTTGATTCTTAAATCAGGTTTATCACTACCATATTTTTCCATAGCTTCTTTATATGGTATTCTTCTAAATGGAATAGGACTTACTTCTTTATTTCCAAATTTCTTAAACACATCATAAAATACCTTTTGGCCTACTTCAAATACATCTTCTTGAGTCGCAAATGACATTTCAAAATCAAGTTGATAAAATTCACCATAAAGTCTATCTCTTCTTGGGTCTTCATCTCTAAAACATGGTGCAATTTGAAAGTATCTATTAAACCCACTACACATTAATAATTGTTTAAATATTTGTGGTGCTTGTGGTAAGGCATAGAATTTACCTTTATATTTTCTACTTGGTACAATAAAATCTCTTGCTCCTTCTGGACTAGATGCTGTTAAAATTGGTGTTTGAATCTCAGTAAAATCCATTTCTTTCATAGTCTTACGTATAAAATCAAGTACTTTAGTTCTAAATATTATGCCATCATGTACTTCTTTATTTCTCAAATCTAAATATCTATATTTAAGTCTTGTTTCTTCACTAGAAGTTTTACTCGAATTAACTTCAAATGGAAGAGTTCTATATACATCGCCTAATACTTCTAATGACTCTATTTCAACTTCTATTTCACCTGTTTTCATATTTTTATTAATCATATCATCAGTTCTTTTTCTAACAATGCCTGTCACAGTAACTGTACTTTCACGATTAAGGTCTTTATATTTCTCTACATCATTTGATATTAATTGTACTATTCCTTTTTCATCTCTTAATGTTATAAATAAAAGACTTCCTAAGTTCCTAATAGTATCAATCCATCCAGCTAGTCTTACTTCTTTATTAACATATTCTTTTGTTACTTCTCCACAATATACATTTCTATATTTGTTTTCCATACTTCCTCCAATATATGAAAAAAAATCTATTTCGTAAGAGCGAGGTCGCTCGCGGTGCCATCTTACTTCATAGATTTAATTTCTACCTTTAATATCTTTAACGCCGATTTGCGATTAAACTCAGAAAATTGTCACGTTTTTTTCTTCAACGTTTACGAGAGTATTATATTACTTTAAATTGGCTTTGTCAATATAAGTAATTAAATTTATAATAATTCTTTAAGTACTAGCTCTTTTTCAGCTTCATCTTTTAAATTAAGTTCAGTATTTATATCGTATATTGGTATATCTTTATCAAATTTATTTAATATTGTATCTAGGTCATTAATTATTACACTTATTAATCTTTTAGATACATCCTTATCTTGAAAGCACAATAAATGTGTTGGAAATGTTATTCCAATTAAATCATCAAGTGCTATTTTATCTTTCACTTGTACTTCATCTGGCATATCTGTATATCTAGTAGTCTTACTTTTACCTAGTTCCAACATTTTATTAAATCCATAAGCACTATTAGTACAGATATCTACCAATTTAGGCTCTACAACTTCCAACCCTTTTCTTGGTATTATTAATGATAGACTATTTCTAATATAAGCATTATATGAATTATATCCACTTACACCACTATTTACAATATCTTTCTTACTATAATCACAAAGCGATATATAATCTCTACCAGCAAAGCCCCCTTTATTAAACTTTCTTTGCTTTCTTAATGAAAGAAGCGCATTGCATTTTAAAATTTTATAAAGTATTGTTCTAGTTCTAGTTGAATCATATTCGCATGTTGCATTTATAGCGTGCATATATACATCATGATTCATAATATTCACCAACTTCCCCTGTTTATTTTATTTATACTTATTTTTTTAACTTATTTATATAATTATTTACTCTTGTTGGCCATTTTGGATCACTTGCATAATATGGTCCGATTTCATAAGTTGTTGTTTTACCCTTGCTATAGTAACTATTTAATTTATTAATAGCAAATTTAATACCTTCTTCAATAGTATCAAATCTTCTATAACTTCCTCCGTTACATGAAGGTCCGCCTTTGTTACCACCCACATTATTACATACACGAGTAAGATAACTACATGTCCAATAGCAGCCTGTTTCTTGAAGCATAACACCAGTTGCTAAATAAGGATCCATCCCTACTTCAAAACTATAATCAACTATGAACTTTCCTTTTCCTTTTAATGTTGAATTTAAATATCTATTAAGCTTATTTGCTATTTCTTCTTTAGATTCACCATTAAAATAGTTTTTCTTTTCGTACAGTTCTTTCTTTTCTTTAAACTCACTTACATTTACTTTTATTTGTGTATCTATATATTTAAAATTATTTTCATCTACTTCTTTAGATGGGAATGATATTAAACTAAATATCATTAAAATTATATTTGTCATTTTTTCTCCTTCAAAAAATAAGCAATATGTATTATACCATATTTGCTTATTAAAATCAAATCGAAGGTTACTTCTTAATAATTTCGTCTTCTTTTTTACGTCTTTTAGTTATTCTAGCTATACTCGCATAGAAAGAATTTAAATCATTTGAATTTACTTTTATATTAGATAATATTTTATCTTTATTTGATTCCATGTATGTTTTTATAGACTCTTTAGATAAATATTCTTTATTACTTAAAACTTGAAGTTCTGTAGTATTAAAACCAATATTTACATTTAAATTTCTCTTATCAGACGAGCTTTCAAATGTTACTCTAAATATCCCATCATCTATTACTTGATATTTATCTGCCTTATGAATATCAAAACCATTAAATGTAACATTATATGTTTTAGTTAATATATCTAATGCCTCTATTCTATCTTTTATTTCTTTTCCAAAAGATTTTAAAAATAATTCAACATATTTTACAATATATTTATCATTTTCTTCATCATGCATATTATCAAAATAAATATTGTATTTTAATTCATGATCAGATACATATGTTTCAAGAGCACAATTTCTAGTCTTACCATTATCATCAATCACAAGAGGAAACATCATTTTGTTTCTAGTATCAGTAAAATATTGAGCGCTTGTCATAAATGGACTCTTCTTACCATCTATTTTTGCTATCCTTTTAGAAAATTTTCTTCCATATCCCTGTAAATAATTCATTGACTCTACAAAAAAATCATCTGCTATTACACTTTGTATAACCTCTAAGCCTTGTATACTACCTTTATATAATTCTAATGCTGATAATTCTATATTACTACCACTACCATTAATCTTTTTATCAACAGTAGCTTTTAACTTCTCATATGTCATAATATCTCCTTTTTCTATATTATATAATATTTTTTTTATTTAAGAAAGAACTTATTAATAATCTCTAATTTTTCATTCATTTCATATATATAAGGTACCCCAGTTGGTAATTCAATATTCATGATATCTTCATCACTTATATTTTCTAAATATTTAATTATTGATCTTAAACTATTACCATGAGCCACTACTAAAACATTTTTATTTTGAAGTAATTCTTTTTTAATATCTGATTCATAATACTCAACTGTTCTTTTCATCGTGTCTAATAAGCATTCTCCCTTTGGTAATTCATTTTCAGAAAGGTCCCCATATTTAATATCATTTCCTGGATATCTAGAGTCATTTATATCAAGTAACGGTGGTCTAACAGAAGCACTACGTCTCCATAAATGAACTTGTTCTTCCCCATATTTTTTTCTTGTTTCATCCTTGTTTAGGCCTTGTAAAGCCCCATAATGTCTTTCATTTAGTTTATAGCTATAATGTATAGGTATATTTAAATTAAGCTCTTTTAATACAATATCTAATGTATCATTAGCTCTTTTTAATACTGATGAAAACGCCACATCAAAAGTATATTCTTTTGTCTTTAATAATATACCTGCTTTATGAGCCTCCTTTTTTCCTTCTTCAGTTAAATCAACATCAGTCCATCCAGTAAACTTATTTTCTTTATTCCATATACTTTGTCCATGTCTTAGCAAAACTAATATCATAATTTCTCCTTTAATCTTCTAATATGGGTAAAACCTTTCCATTTACCACTTGGTAAAAATTCACTTACATCTTCATTATTATATTTTTTTATTAAAAATTCATTCCATTCTTCTTCAGTCAAATTCTTTTTAAAATGATTTTCATAATACTCATACCATCTTTCATATTCTTCTGTTATTCTAATATGTTGACCTCTTTTAGGTTCAGGTATCTTAGTACCAAATTTCTTAGTCTTGTAAATCAAATATTCAAGTGCGTAATCATCCTCAGTAGTATTTAATTGGCTATGTGCAGCGCTTGCCATTTTATACTTCCAATATATATTTTCCTTTAAAGCATCTATTTGTAAATATAAATCAACTTCATTTAATTTATCTATCATTTCAGGCAACTGTAATGAGCCTGAATAAATTCCATATATTTTTTCATCACTTTTAGCCATATTTTCCTCCTGTTCAACTTTATTATATCACAACAGATATCTTTCAAAAACACACTTTACATATAGTTGTCTATTTTTTTATCAAGATTTTATAAATTAAAAAAGTCAAGGATTAATCCTCAACCCATTCATTTAATTTTAATTCATGTATTTTAGTTTCTCTTTTATTATATTCTTCTTCATTAAATAATTCGATATTATGTTTAACATTTTGAACTAATATATAATATCTACTTTTAGTATCATAATCTTTTAATATTCTTCCTCTATATGCAAGTTTACCCTCTGCATAATTGATAAGTCCATCTTCATATTGTTTTGCTGTATAATCAATAATATTTCCTTCAACAACATTATAATAGTGCTTTTTACCATCGACTCTAACTTTCATTATATACCCACCAAATAAATCATTAACAACAAGTGCTGTTACTGCACTTTGACCTATATATGGCTTTTCATATGTCCATTTTTCTTTTAATTCTTTATAGCAAGTCCTTTTCTCCCATGATAAGTTTAATATTGTTTCTAAATTTTCCATAGTACACCTCAAAAATATAATAACATTATTTAATTAAATTGTATATTAAAACTCGATAATTATTTACCGAGTTTTAATTTAATATTATTTTCATCAGTCTTTTTTTCAATCGAATCCATAATAGTGACATAATCAAGAAGAGAAATGTCTAAGTCAAGACAACATCTTCCAACCCAATAGTTTCTCCCAAGTCTTCTTTATATAATGACTTATATGATTGTAGTGATTCTTTCTCTTTTTCTATTTGTTCTGATTGTTGAGGCAATAATTCTTCAAGCCTTTTAGTTGCTTTTAAAATTTCATCCCTAAATTTTATTTGTTTTTTATAATACTCTACATCAAAACTCATATAAAACGCCTATTCCTTTATACAAAGAATAAACGCTTTTTATTATATTGTCAGGTTGTAGCCTAAAGCATTTTTTATGTGAATCTATCCACTATTTCAATGTTTTTATTAATAGTCTATTATTTAATCTTAGAATATATCCAAGTATCTTATCAATCTGGTGCTGAAAAGAGGAATCGAACCCCCAACCTACTGATTACGATTCAGTTGCTCTACCAATTGAGCTATTTCAGCATGGTTGCCCCAATAGGATTCGAACCTATGATGCTGGAGTCAGAGTCCAGAGCCTTACCACTTGGCCATGGGGCAATTACTATTTAATTATAATATTTTTTCAATTAAAAAACAATCATAAGATTGTAATTATTTATTTTGGTGGAGCTGAGGAGTAGCGAACTCCTGTCCAAAATTCATTTCATTTGGTCTTCTACAGGTTTAGTTGGTTTTTATCCTCAAATAATAATGTAGATTGCCAACTTCTCTTATTATTCAAAGTTTGCTCATTTTTCATTATAAACCACAAACAAATTTATAATATAACTTGCTTTATGACTCCCATTCTTAACCTCGCAAGTAAAGACTAAGTGGAAGCTCCTCTTTTAACTAATTAAGCAAAAGCTGGAGAGAATTTAAAATCGTTTCCGATTATTTTATTTTTGCATTTATAGTATGCCTACTACCTGCGCCCAAACAAAACATAATTCTGTCGAATCAATGCAGCCCCAATTCATATAGATTATATCATAATATAAAAGATATTTCTAGTATATTGACAAAAAGAAACTTATTTCATAAAATATTCATATGAAATATAGTATTACTAAAACAATTGAATTAATTATAGTTAATGCAATAACATTGTGTAGGCTTTTAGGAGCACTGTTATTACCATTTATATATCATTTATATGGTATTAACGTAGTAGCAATATTAACTATATTTTTATTTTTAAGTGATGCATTAGATGGCTTTTTAGCAAGAAAACTTAAAATATCAACATTCTTTGGATGTAGTATGGATGCTTTAAGTGATAAAGTTCTAAATGCAATAGTTTTTATTCTTCTTGGTATAGAGTATAGATATATGATTCCACCATTAATTATAGAAATACTAATATTATATATAAGTTATTTAACATATAAACATGGAGGTAATGTTAAATCAACTAATGTTGGTAAAGTTAAAACTGTCATATTAGATATATGTGTAATATTGAGTTTCATATTATTAAGCATTCCAAAGATAGGCATAAATGGAAAAGTAATAAAATATATTATTATTAACACTGATTTTTATATTATCATTCTTAGTTCAATAATAACTATATCATGTTTAATAGCATTACTTGATTATATTAAAAGACACAAAGAAACAAGATATAATCCAAAATACATAAAAGTTAAGAAAAGAAAAAAATTAGGTAAATCATTTAATGAAATTATAACTAGATCTTTTGATATAGAATATTATAGTAAACATAAAGATGAATCTATTATGGACCAATTATATAAATAATTAGTCTTTTTTATTTAATTAATTTATGATAAAATATTATAGAGGAAGTGAGTTTATGAAAAAAGCAAAAATATTAGGTATTGTTTTTATCGCAGTAATAGGTGCTTTACTTATATATAAATATTGTAAGCCACCAGCAACAGTTAAAGTTAATAATAACTTTAATAATGAATATAATTTAATAGATGAAAATAATGTATTTGTATATAAAAGTATAGATGATATATTAATTACACTAGATAAAGGAACTGGTATTATATTTTTAGGTTTTCCTGAAAGTAGCTGGTGTCAAAATTATGTCAAATATTTAAATGATGTTGCTGTTTCAAAAAATATAGATATTATTTATTATTATAATTTTAAATCTATAAGAGAAAGCAATACTGAAAAATATAAAAAATTAGTTAATAGACTTGATGATTATTTATTTTTAGATGATACTGGAAGTTATAGACTTTATGCTCCTACACTAGTAATAGTTAAAGAGGGAAAAATATTATCATTTGATAATGAAACATCTCTAATGACTAACCCTATTCTTCCAAATGAATATTGGACAGAAGAAAAAATAAATAGTTTTAAAGAAAAAATTGGT
The DNA here is from genome assembly GCA_000436975.1 of Clostridium sp. CAG:1000. GTDB lineage: Bacteria > Bacillota_I > Bacilli_A > RF39 > UBA660 > CAG-1000. The sequence goes on along the minus strand of HG000340.1, from coordinate 10,500 downwards.
AACTACTTTGATGAATACTTAGGTAGTACAAATAGTTCTTTATAGGAGGAAATATATATGATTTGGCAATATGTTTTAATATTAGTTATATTAATAGTTATATCTTTAGTAATAGTTAAAATTAGAAAGGAAGACTTTCATATTGAAATTAATAAATTAATTCAATATTTAGGTGGAAAAGATAATATTATTGATGTTCAAATGAATTTATCAAGACTTAAAGTAACTGTAAAAGATACAACATTAGTTAACAAAGAAGGTATACAAAAATTAGGAGCTAAAGGTATAGTTGAAATTGATAATCAATTAAAAATATTATTTGGCCCTAACTCAAAACAATTAAAAAAATACATGATAGATTTAAAATAGTAATTCAGAAATTGAATTACTATTTTTTATTAATAATAAGGATAATATCCATATGGACTTTGATAATAAACTGGTCTTGGTCTATATGGATTAAATATTCCTACTGAAACACCACCTGCTAAAGCGCCTAGTAAAAATGGACCTGCAAATGGTGCAAACCTATCATGGCCATATTTAAAATTTGTATACATAACCCACCTCTATACTATATTATGAAAAAAGCGCAGTTAAGACTGTGCTTTTAAACGATATAAGTTAATTGAAGGTTTATTATTAAATCTATAACTATATTTATTAGTACCTATACCACTTGATATAAATATCTTAGTAATACCTTTTGTATATTCCTCTTGATAATATTTACCTGAGTCTTTATCTACAAATAATGGTCCATAATATGGTATAACAACACTTCCATTAAGTGAATGTCCTCCTAATATTAAATCAACTTCATAATTACTATCATCTAAATATTTAATAGTTTGACCATCATGTACTAAGCAAATAATATATCTTCTATCTTCATCTTTATAGAAACTAAAAGCTTCATTTATTTTAACTGTGTCTTTAATAGAACTAGGTAGTCCTACAACATATAATGGTTCATCTGTCTTATAAAGTACCTCATCATATGAATTATTTAAAACTTTAAAATTACTTTTAGTCATTATACTTTCATAGTTATCAATACTATAGTCATAGTCTCCATACACTGCATATTTACCAATAGATGCATGCATCTTAGTTAATGAATTAATTATAAATTCCCTATCATCATTAGTAATCTTCACGTTTTTATTTATTAAGTCTCCTGTAAACACAATAATATCAGGTCTAAGAGTATTAATTTTATTAATTAGTTTTTTAATATCATCTCTATCTACAGTAGACTTATATAAAAGATCAGAAAAATGAACTATTTTAAGACCACTAAAGTTTTTAGTTAGTATATTACTTTCAATTCTATATTCTTTAACTATTAGTCCTTTTACCCCAACATATTTAGAATAAAAAACTATTCCTAATGAAAGAATAATAATGAACAATATAAAATTCAAAAATTTGTGAAATTTTTTCTTTTCTTCTTCCATCTATAACACACCTAACGAATAAGTTATTAAAAGTAATAAACCTGTAAATGTATTATGAATACAATGCATAGTAATAGACGAGAACGTTGTCTTAGTTTCCCTATTCATAAGAGCAAATACAAATCCTAAACTACCATAAGGTATTAAATATAATAAATTTATTAATTCAAATTCACCAGCTAAAAGGTGAGCTCCTCCAAATAATAAACCACAAACCACTGCATAAATCCATTTGTTCTTAATTAATGGGCTTATACTTTTTCTAAATACTAACTCCTCACTTAACGGTGCTACTATCATTATACTTAACATTGTATAAACTGGAAATGCAAATAAATTTTCTCTAACAGCAGATTCATTTGATGATACCTCTCCAATTATCATACTTATAAATAAATTACTCACAATCATTATTAATATACCTAATATATAATATTTTAACATAATTGGTATATTTTTCTTAAAGTTTTTAATATATATTTTAAACTCTTTTATTAAATCTTTATAATATATTAAAAATAATAATACAATAGCAAATAATTCACTTAAGAACTGTAATGTTAAACTATCTTCAAAGAACATACGCATTATTGTATAAAATACTGATGGCATAACAAATAAACAAGCCATAGATAATGCAAAGAATAATATATTAATAATAGGTTTTCTCTCTTCAGTATATTTCATATATTCACCTCTATTATTATTATATAACATTAAAATATTTATTAAAAGTAAAAGTTAACTTATTTTACTAAGTTAACTTTAATATGAGTCTTTTTACCCTTACTTATTACTAAAGAATTATCATTAAATAAATCCTCTGTAATTAATAAATCAGGATTAGTTTGTTTTTCTGAATTTATTGAAATACCATTTCCTATAACTAATCTTCTAGCTTCACTTTTAGATGGGGCTATATTAGCTGAAACTAATAAATCAAGTATATTCATATTTTCGCTTAAAACTACATCCATACTTGGCATTCCTTCACTACTATAACCTTTTGAGAATACCTCTTCACTTATTTTTCTTGCTTTAATTGCTTCTTCTTCACCATGTAAATCTTTTACTACTTCAAATGCTAATGCTTTTTGAGCAAGCCTCTTTTCCGGTTCTTCTTTTACACTTTTAGCAAGACTTTCTATCTCTTCTATTGATAAGAAAGTAAATACTTTTAAGTATTCAATTACTTTACTATCATCAGAATTTATTAAATATTGATATATTTGATATGGGCTTGTTTTTTCTTTATCAAGCCATAACGCATTTCCTTCACTCTTACCAAACTTTTTACCAGTCGAATCTAGTATTAGTGGCATAGTAAATCCATAAGCAGTCTTATTTTCAATCTTTCTTATTAATTCAATACCAGTAGTTATATTTCCCCATTGATCTGAACCAGCAGCTTGTAAAACACAATTATTGTTTCTAAACAAATGTAAAAAATCAAATCCTTGAAGTAATGTATATGAAAACTCTGCATATGTAATACCACTATCTAAACGTCTTGATATTATATCTTTATTAAGCATATAGTTAACATTGATATATTTTCCAATATCTCTTAAAAAATCTAAGAATGTTACATCACGAGTCCAGTCATAATTATTAACTACTTGTGCTTTTCCATCAAGTAAGCTATTAACTTGTTTTTTAAGAGATTCTATATTATTTAATACAGTTTCTTTACTAATCATAGGTCTTTCAGTAGTAGGTCTAGGGTCTCCTATAAGCCCTGTTGCGCCACCTACTAAAATAATTGGTTTATGTCCATGTTTTAATAATCTTTTAGCAGTAACAAAAGATGCATAATGTCCTATATGTAAACTATCCGCGGTTGGATCAGTTCCTAAATAAAACGTAAGTGATTCATTATTTAATTTATCTTCTAAATCAGGACTACTTATGTCTTTAATTACCCCTCTATATTTTAATTCTTCAAAAAATGTCATATTATTTTCCTCCTTTATTAGTAGAACCTATCCCACCAGTTCTAACATTTGTTATTGCTTCTTCATCATCAACAGTTAAGTATTTCATAAATACTCCTTGAGCTATTCTGTCTCCTACTTTAACTTCAAAGTCTTTATCTCCATGATTAATAAGTTTAACTTTAAAATGTCCTTCATTATCTTCGTTATTATAAAAATCACTATCTATAACACCAACACAATTAGTAAGTGATACATCATACTTATATCCCATAGAGCTTCTACTAAAAATATATAATACCTCATCAGGATTCATACATACCTTAAGCCCTGTTTTAAATGCTAATGAGTCCCCAGGATGTAATGTCTTTTCTTCCATACTTTTAATATCATAAGCAGCACTATGTTTAGTACTTCTGACTGGAAGAGTTATTTTATCATATAATTCCTTAGAATCCTCAAAATCTTTTTTAAATTGATCATAACTTATTTTTTCAAACTTTCTCATTTTTCCTCCAAATAAAAAGGTACCATTATAAGGACGAATATATCGTGGTACCACCTTAATTTATAGAATTAATCTACCTCAAATGATTATAAAGCATCACCTATTAAACTCAGATATTTGTATTTTCATTTATAATAACTGTTAGTTTCCATCAACCACTAACTTTCTATATAATTATTATAAACTACTCTGAATATCTTCTTCGTTTCATTACTACCTAAGTATATATTAAATATTGTTCTTTGTCAATTATTTAATTTCATCATATATGCTTTTCATTTATTCTAATATCATTTATATAATTTACGAGTCATTATTTTTGTAAAACTATTATCAAATTCTTTAAATACTCCTTCACAATATAAATAAGTATTTAATGTAAATACACAAGTAATTGTAATTAATGGTTTTTCCATTCCTATATTTCTTCTAATAAACATTTCTGGAAATATGCCAACATTATCACACCATGTACCAAGAGAAATAAAATCATAATATCTATCTTTATACTCATTTAATAACTCATCTGACAAATTATAAGGTATTTCTATTTCAACTTTATAAACTGTAAAATGCCCTTTAAAATCATCTATATTAAGACTTTCAAAATAACTAATTATTTCTTTAAATAATTCAGCAGTATGTTTTCTTCTCATAGCTAATTCTAAATCATTTACTACTATTTCTTTTTCTTCTTCAGTTTCATTATCATCCTCATCATTTTTGTAAAAACAATTCATATCCTCTTCTATCTCATCATATAATGTCATAATTTCTCCTATAAAATGTTATTTTTTTCTAAAAGACATATTAAAGTCATCTATATATGTTTCAGAATTGTTGCTGTTAATACAGAAATCATATACGCCTTCTTCGTATAATTCCTTATTTAATATAAAGTCAAAAAATAATTCATTAGTAGTTTTTCTAATATTAACAATAATACCTAAATCATCACAATACTCTTCTAATAATTCAATATCTATATATCTATTAACTATTTTCATTAAAGATTCACCATTATTTATAGTTTCTATTTTAATTTCTCTTGTAACTTTAAATATATTTTTATTAATACCAAAATCCCTAATCATAATTAAATATTCATCTAATATACCTTTTAACATTAATTTAGTTTTTCTATCTTTAAATATTTCTTTTTTCTTTATTATTTCTTTTCTATTATTTTCATATTTTCTTAAAGTTATATCTATTTTTAAATTATTATCACTCATAATTATTTTCCTCTCTCATAATATTGATTTAAGTTCAATATTGGTTTATATTCAACATTTCTACCACTTATATCTGGATGCAATTTATCAATTACTTTTTCATCTTCTAAAGATATGTGTTTAATATGTAGAGAATTTACATATCCCTTATAAAATGAAAAAGATATTTCTACAACACCTGGATTTGTTTCTAAAATATTTGATAAACTTGGAATATTAACATTAATTCTATTACCATTAACATTATATAAAAACTTATGTGAATGTCCATGTAAACAAATAAATGATGGAGTATATGACATCTTACGATTTATTGTAGAATGATATAAATGAATATTATCATTTTTAATATTTATATCTACATTAGTATAGTCAGGAATAATAATATCAGTTCTATTATTTTTACAAGCTTCTCTAATATCAATGCCAATAGATTTAAAAGCACTTAAATCATGATCTCCGCCAACTCCAAAAGTTAAAATATTATCATCATGAGGGTAATTTTTTAAGAAATATTCTATTTGATCGTATGGATTTTTAATTCTTTGTTCTATTTTACTAAAAGTACCATCAATAAAATCTCCACAGCAAAGAATAATATTAATATCATTTTTTGTACAATATTCAAACGCCTTATTAACTAAATCTAATCTTTCTTTAACACTACCAAAGTGTAAATCAGATATTGCTAATACTTTCATATAATTTTCATTAGGTCCTATTATAATACTTTCACTAGATTTAAATTTTTCACAATAATTATTACTTTTAAAATAAATTGAACCATCAGAATAATATTTATTTTTTATTAAAATACCATTATTTCTTAATTTGGATAATTCTTTATATAATTCTTGTCTTGTTAAATTAAATTTATTACACATGTATTCATTTGAAAAACCACTATTTATACATGGTATTAATTCTTGAGGATCAAATTCTTTGTTTTTTCTATTTTCTATTATTATCTTTTTAATCTTAGGTAATATTTCTGAATATATTTCTACTATATTATCAGTAGTTGAAAATAAAAATAGTTTATTTCCTGTATAATCATCACTAAATCTTTTTCTTAATATATTTTGTTCTTCTTCACTTAATGAACTAATTGCTTCTAAAACTTCATTTTTACCATAATCATCAAATGAATCAAATAGATTGTATTTTGTAAATATTCCCATTTCTCCCCCTATTAAATTTGACTTGCAAACTCTTTTTTTAATGTGATTATAATAGCATAAAAATAGTTTAATGTAAATAAAAAGAACCATATAGGTTCTTATCCTCTACCAAAGTATTTACCATCTCTTGTAGTTATTACTACATCATCGCCCTCTTTAATAAATAAAGGTGCTTTTAAAGTATACCCAGTTTCAATAGTAATATCTTTTTGAGCAGTACTAGTAGTATTTCCTTTAACAGCATCAGGAGCACTAATAACTTTATAAGAAACTTTTTCAGGTAATGTAATACCAATTACTTCACCTTCAATATTCATAGATTCAACATTCATACCTTCTTTTAAGAATTTTGCTTCATCCTTTAAAAGACTTGATGGTAATTCTATTTGATCATATGTATTGTTATCCATAAAAACATAATTATCTCCGGCTGCATATAAATATGAAAGTTGATTTTTTCTAACATCAGCTTTTTCCATCTTAATTCCTGCATTAAAAGTAATTTCTTGAGTAGTTCCTGCTCTTAAATTCTTAAGCTTAGTTTTAACAAAAGCACTACCCTTACCAGGTTTAACATGTTGAAATTCAACAACCTGATATATAACTCCCTCATATTTAATAGTCATTCCATTTTTAATATCATTTACATTAAACATATGTTATGCTGCCTTTCTTTCTTTATGAGCAGTTGTCTTATTGCATTTTTTACAGAATTTTTTAACTTCTAATTTTCCTTCAGTATTTTGTTTATTTTTACTAGTTAAATAATTAATATTTTTACAAACTGTACATTGAAGTGCAATGCCTTCTCTATTTTCTTTCTTTGCCATTATAGTTTGTCCTCCTTTTTTATACATTCAAAATTATAACAAATAAATTATGATATTACAAGCATAAATATTATTTTAGATTATAATTTCATACTTTTTCTTAATTCTCTTTGCTTAATTCTTTCATTTCTATGGTAGTATACGATACCATTAATATAAAATTCATCAATAGACCTTACTATTTCTTCTGAACCCTGTTTTAAATAATTATAAATAATCTCACTACCCTTGTCTGTATTATCAAGTCTTATTCCAACATTCTCACTTGGATAAACTAAGCTTAATCCCTTTTTTATAAATTTAATTGGACTTTCATTATTATAAACAATATTAAAGTCTTCATCAGTACCTAACACTTTTAATTTATTACTCTTCTTTAAAACTATAACACTCATTAAATAGTTACTATCAATATTATTAGAAATATCAAGTAATGATTCATTATTATCTACTAATCCGCTCATACCTTTAGTAGGCGAAAGTAGTAAATATGTCATATATATTTCATCTTTTTTCATATATTTTCCTCCAACAATAAAATATATTATCACAAAAATACAAACACTTCAATTATTATTCAAATTATGTTAAAATACCATTGGTGATTTTATGAAAAGAAAAACTGTTTTAGTAACTGGTTCTAGTATAGGACTCGGTTCAGCTATTATAGAAAAATATGCATCTAATAATTATAATGTTGTTATAACTTATAATAATAATAAAGATGAAGCATTAAAACTAAATGAAAAAATTAAAAAATACAATGTAGATTCTCTAGTAGTTAAATGTGATATATCAAATGAAAATGATATTGAAAATATGAAAAATGCTATTATAAATAAATTTGAAAAATTAGATATACTTATAAATAATGCTAGTATATCAAATGATACTCTTGTAAGTGATAAAACTAAAGAAAACTTTATGAGAATATTAGAAGTAAACCTAGTAGGTACTTTTTTAGTATCAAGAGTATTTGGTGACTTAATGTATAAAAATAAAAAAGGTACTATTATCAATATTGGTTCAACCAATGGAATAGATACATATTATGAATATAGTTTAGATTATGATAGTTCTAAAGCTGGAGTTATTAATTTAACCCATAATTTAGCTAATTACTATAGTCCTTATATAAATGTAAATTGTGTATGCCCAGGATGGATAAATACTCCTATGAATAAAGATATGGACTCTGATTTTAGAAAAAATGAAGAAAATAAAATATTATTAAATAGATTCGCAGAATCAAATGAAATAGCATCTTTAGTGTACTTTTTAGGTACAGAAGAAGCTAGTTATATAAATGATAGTATTATTAGAATAGATGGTGGTAAAAAATGCTAAAAATAGATAAAAATATAGAAAGAATTGTAAACACTGAAGAACAAAATCTAAAAGACATATTTAATAAAATAGATGACCAGACTTTAAAAAATAGTAAAAAAGTACTTGATAGTTTTCATAAACATAATTTATCTAGTAATGATCTTTATGGCACTAACGGATATGGTTATAATGATATAGGTAGAGATAAAATAGATAGTATTTTCGCAGATATTTTTAATGCAGAAAGTGGTCTTGTTAGAAATCAATTTATATCTGGTAGTCATGCTATAACAATTGTATTACAAGCATTATTAAGACCAAATGATACTCTTTTATCAATAACAGATACTCCATATGATACATTACATGAAGTTATTGGTATTAAAGATAATAATAGTTCATTAATAAGTTATGGTGTTAATTACAAAGAAATAGATTTAATAGATAATGACTTTGACTATGAAAGCATTAAAGAAGAATTAAATAATAATATAAAAGTAATACATATTCAAAGATCAAGAGGTTACTCTACTCGTGAATCACTTGATATTAAAAAGGTAGAAAAAGTCATTAAATTAATAAAAGATATTAATAAAGATATAATTATATTTGTAGATAACTGCTACTGCGAATTTGTAGAAGATTTATCTCCTATAGATGTTGGAGCAGATATTATGGTAGGCTCTCTTATTAAAAATCTAGGCGCAGGAATTGCCACTAACGGAGCTTATATAGTCGGAAATAAAAATCTTGTTGATTTATGCGCAGAAAGATTAACTTTACCAGGTGAAGGACGTGAAGTTGGTCCATCATTTGAAGCAAATAGAATGTTTTTATTAGGACTTTACTTTGCTCCAAGTGTAGTTAGTTCAGCATTAAAAACATCTATCCTAACTAGTAAAGTATTAGAAAAATTAGGCTATAAAGTTAGTCCTAAATATAATGATATAAGATGTGATATAGTACAACTAATATATTTTAATAATGAAGATGAAATTATCAAATATGCTCAAGGTATTCAATCCTCAGGACCAATTGATTCATATGTAAAGCCAATACCAAGCGATATGCCAGGATACGATAATAAAATAATTATGGCAAGTCCATCATTTACATCAGGCTCTTCAATAGAATTATCTGCAGATGGTCCATTAAGAAAACCATATGTTTTATATCAACAAGGAGCTTTATCTTACGAATATGGTAAACTTGCACTAATAAATACATTATCACAAATGAATGAATAAAAAAACTTCCTATTAATATAATATTAATAGGAGGAATATGAAAAAAGAACTTATAAAAAACTATGTAAATAAGTTAACAAAACAAGATATTATTAATTATTTAAGCCATGAATGTACACCAGCATCAAATGAAGAAATAGATATGATTTATAACGCTATTAAAAATGATTATGAAGAAATATTAAATACTAATTTTATGAGTTATATTTCTAACTATAAATTATCATTTAATCCTGAACTCTATAAAAAAATAATAGAAAAATATAATGAATATAAAAAGTTTATTGAATAATCAATAAACTTTTATTTTAAGTTAACATACAGGATCTGACAATGAATTAACTTCAGCAGAGTGTTTTTCGCCATTAAATGTGCCACATCCAATTTTAATTTTACTCTTATCACCTTTAAAGATAACTGATTGTAATTGATTACGAGCAAAAGCAAGCCTACGAATTTCAGTAACAGTAGATGGTATTGTTACTGTTTTTAAATTGTTTCTAAAAAAAGCATAGGTACCAATATATTCTAATCCCTCTGGCAATATAACAGAATTAATACCGATAGGACGACTACATTTGCTCATTTGTTTTATATTATATTTATTAAATGAAGTTGTTGGTAATACAATAGTTCCATTACAGCTACATTCAAATGCACTATCACCAATTGACTTTACTTGTACTCCTGATATTTTTTTAGGTATAACAACATCCATCGGACACTTTTTACCTCCTGATACATTATTTTCAAAATAATAATATTGTTTTATTTCT
>HG000339.1:87281-91846 GCA_000436975.1 Clostridium sp. CAG:1000 | reverse complement strand
TCTACTTTTACTTGACTAGTTCAAAGTGGTCTTTTTCTTTTATAATATTTATGTTATAATTTAACAAGAAAAAAGGTGATTTTATGAGTTATATTAAAGAATGCGAAAACTACATATTGAATACATTCAAATCCTGCGGTTATGATATATCAGAGGTGCTTTTTGAAGTATCTTCTAGAGAAGATTTAGGTGAGTTTCAAGTAAATGCGTGTATGTCTTTAGCAAAAAGATATGGTAAGAATCCTAGAGTAATAGCAGAAGAGATTGTTAGTAATCTTGATAATAGATTTGAAAATGTAAATATCGCAGGACCTGGCTTTATTAATTTCACAATAAATAAAAATAAATTGTTGGAAGTGATAAATAATAGTATTGATAATTTTGATTATTTAATAGATAAAAATAAAAGTAAGACAATAATAATAGATTATGGTGGAGCAAATGCTGCAAAAGCATTACATATAGGTCATATGAGGTCTGCAAATATAGGTGAATCATTAAAAAGATTATCTTCTTTATTAGGAAATAAAATGATTGGAGATGTTCATTTAGGTGATATTGGAAGACAATCGGGAATGGTTATTTCTGAAATTAAAAAAAGAAAACCTGATTTATGTTTTTTTGATAAAAATCATAAAGGAAAATATCCTAAATTAGAAATAACACCTGAGGAACTAGCTATTTATTATCCAAGTGCTAGCAATGATGCAAAAGAAAATCCAGATAGAATGGAGGAAGTAAGAAAAATAACAGCATTTGTTGATGAAGGAGTCGAACCATACATAAGTATGTGGAAGGACATTGTTGAGGTTTCTAAACAGGAAATAAAAAAGACATATGATTATTTAAATTGTCATTTTGAATTATGGGAAGGAGAGTTAAGTTCATTAAAATATATCAAAGATACCTTAAAAGTATTAGAGCCATATATGTATGAATCTGATAAAGCTAAGGTGATAGATGTTAAAAAGGATGATGACAAGATAGAATTTCCTCCTTTAATAGTAATTAAAAATGATGGCTCATCAATCTATGCCACAAGAGAATTAGCAACAATTTATAATAGAATCAATTTATTTAATCCAGATGAGATTTGGTATGTTGTTGACATGAGACAAGCAATGTATTTTGAACAAGTATTTAGGGCATCTTACAAATCAAGATTAGTAAAAGAAAATTGTAAATTAAATTATTATGGCTTTGGCACTATGAATGGTAAAGACGGAAAACCATTCAAGACTAGAGATGGTGGAGTTTTACAACTAAATGAATTAATTAAAATGATAAAAGAAGAATTAAGAAAACGAGTTAATTTTTCGAATAGTGAAGAAGAAACAGAAGAAATATTAAATAAGCTTACTGTAGCAACAATTAAATATGCTGATTTATTACCATATCGTACTACTGATTATGTCTTTGATCTAGAAAAGTTTTGTTCATTTGAAGGTAAGACAGGGCCTTATATTTTATATAGCATGGTAAGAATTAAATCAATATTAAGCAAAGTCAATATTAATGAATATAAGATACATGACATATATAGTGATTCACAGAGAAAGCTATATGTTAAATTATTAAGTTTATCGAAGGTATTAGATAAATCATATAATGAAAAAACTCTAAGTTATATATGTGAATATTTACATGAGTTATGTAGCATATTTAATAAGTTTTACTCAGAGACTAACATCTTAAAAGAAAGTAATTTAAATAAAAAAGAAACATATATAGCATTATTGCACCTCGTTTTGAATGTATGTACCACATTATTAGATGTATTAGCAATAGAAGTACCTGATAAAATGTAAAAGAATATTAAAAAAATAATATTTTGTATTGTGTATATTATAAAACCATGTTATAATACATACGAACGGAAGTTCCTTGCTTCGTTTGCGAAGCCGTTAGACCAAAAGGAGGTGTTGAAATGAATAAATATGAAATAATGTTTATTGTAAAATCTGAAAATGATGAAAAGACTATTAAAGATACAGTTTCTGCTTTTGAAAAAGTATTAACTGATATGAAAGCTAAAATAGTTAACAAAAAGGATATGGGACAAAAAAAATTAGCATATCCAATTAAAAAACAAGTAAGAGGAAATTATTACTTATTTAATGTTGAAGCTACTGTTGCAGCAATTAACGAATTTGATAGAAAAGCTAAAATTGATGAAAACATTTTAAGACATATTGTAATTAGAGAAGAGGAATAGAATATGAATAAAATAATTTTAGTTGGAAGATTAACAAGAGATCCTGAACTTAGAAGTACAAGCATGGGTATATCTACTGCAAATTTTACAGTTGCTGTAAATAGAAATTTTAAAAATAAAGATGGACAATATGATGCGGATTTTATATCATGTGTTGCTTTTAGAAATACTGCTGATTTTGTAAGTAAGTATTTTAAAAAAGGTAATTTAATTAGTTTAGATGGTAGAATCCAAACTAGAAATTATGATGCACAAGATGGTACAAAAAGATATGTTACTGAAGTGGTTGTTGAAAATGTTGAGTTTGTAGGCGGAAAGTCAGAGAATTCTACAAGTCAACCTAATAATTATGTTGATTCACCATCGCAAGATATTGTAGATAGTATGCCTGAATATGACATTCCTAAGTCAGATCCATATGAAAATTATGATAAAGAAGTATCACTTAGTGATAACGATTTACCATTTTAAGGAGGAAAATAATGGCAGAATATTATAGAAGAAAAAAAATATGTCAAATGTGTGCAGGAAAGTCTGTAGATTATAAAGATGTTATGATTGTTTCTAAATATATTAATGAAAAAGGCAAAATATTACCTAGAAGAATGACAGGAGCATGTGCAAAACATCAAAGACATATTGCTAATCAAATTAAAAGAGCAAGATTTATGGCTTTATTACCATTTAAAAAATAATAGGATTTCTATTATTTTTTTATATTAAAAGTAGTTCTTATATAATTGAACTACTTTTTTATTTAATTGTTGTTACTATTTCTAATTAGTATTAATCTAAGTATTTGTAATGCCATTGCAAGAAAAGAAGCAACATAAGTAAATGCAGCTGCATTAAGCATACTTTTTGTGCCGGATATATCATTTTTTTCTAAAAGTCCACAAGATTTTAATTGTTCTTTAGCACGATTAGATGCATTAAATTCTACAGGTAACGTTATTAATTGAAATAATAAACCAACAAGTAGAAGAACAATTCCAGCGTCAAACATTTCCATAAAGTTAAAAATAAATGATATTAATATTAATATAGTTGCGGCTCTCGAGGTAAAGTTAACAAAAGGTACCATTTTATTTCTAAATCGTAAATAACTATAACTCTCTTTATCTTGAATAGCATGTCCAACTTCATGTGCAGCTACAGCAGCGGCGGCTATTGATTTAGAACCATATGTATTTTCTGATAGAAATATTTTTTTAGTTAAGGGATTATAGTGATCAGTTAAGCTTCCTTTAGTTTGCAATATATTAACATAATTTAAACCATTGTTATCTAGTATTTTTCTTGCTACTTCCTTTCCTGTCATATTAAGGCTGTTTTTCTGCTTTGAATAGGTATTATAGTTCATTTTTACTTTAATCTCTGCGATTAAAGGCACTATAATAATAAATAGTATTAATATTAAATCCATTTTCATCACCATTATAAGTATATCATCTATATGTGAAATTTAAAAGAAATTAGTTATATTTAAATCCAAAACTTTTACTTTGATTTTTTTGGGTAAAATAATTAGAAATAGTATTGTTATCTACTTTATATATACTATTTTTATTTAATAATTTCTTAATGTTTGAATTAACTTTTATAGCTTTATCAAATTCTTTGTTTTTTAAATAAAGAATTTTTGTGTTATTTAATTTTTTTATTAAGTCATCTTTGTTATTCGTATTGTTTATAAGTTTTGTTTTAGTACATATTGTATCTAATATTTCTAAACTTCTATCAGGCTCCGACCTATTTTTAATATATTTGTTTGACATATCAACAATCATTTTAATTTGTTGTTTTGAAATTTTTACATTATGAAATTTTTCATAATATTTTTTTGTATTTTCTAAAATATTCAGTGTTTGATTGTATGTTGGTTCTTTAATCAATATTGGACTAAATCTTCTATTTAATGCCTTATCATTCCTAATGAACTTATTGTATTCATTAATTGTAGTTGCTCCTATACAGGAAATATTATTTCTTGCTAAATAAGGCTTTAAAATATTTGCTGCGTCAATGGCTCCTTCGGCTCCTCCAGCTCCAACTATGGTATGAATTTCGTCTATAAATAATATAGTATTTTTATCTTTTTCTATATCGCAAATTAGATTATTTAGTTTTTCTTCAAATTCTCCCCTATATTTAGTGCCACTTACTAATGATGATATATTTATTGAAAGAATTTTTTTATTTTGAAGTTCTTTTGGAACTTTCTTATTATTAATTCTGTGTGCTAATTCTTCAACAATTGCTGTTTTACCTGTGCCAGCCTCACCTATTAAAAGGGGATTTGTTTTATTTTTTCTTAATAATATTTCTATAATTTGATTAATTTCATTTT